>JAYUHK010000220.1:0-9968 GCA_043767025.1 Saprospiraceae bacterium
AGGCAAAAACTTTAGAATTTATACAGAGCACTTGATTTTTTTGGTTACTTTTTTCATCAAGGAAAAAAGTGACAAAAACCAAGTCAATAGCTACAAAAAATAAACTCAAATGAACCAATTTAAAATCCTTGCGTAACATGAGTTAGTGATAAATTTTTAGTTTGAACATAAGTGACCGACACTTTATAAGGTGTCGGTTACTTATGTTTACTTGTTGAAGAAAAGATAAAATATTCCTCCATTTGGTTTCAATCCTTGAAATGCTCCCGAATTGCGTTCCAAACTAAACCACTTTCAAAACCTTTTCGGAGCGCGTACTGCGCCATGCGTTGGTTGCGCTCAAAAATCGAAATTTCTTTTCGGCTGATTGCCAGTTCTCGCTGTTTTTCCTCCAACACTCCTTGCAGCGTACTAAAATAGGTCACATTGTCAATAATTTCCATTGCTTTTCGGATACAATATTCGGAAATATGGCGCAGTTTGAGTCCTTGAAGTATCCTTATTTTTCCCCAACGTTTGATACGAAATTTTCCCCCAACGTAGGCTTCTGCAAATCTCTGTTCGCTCAAAAAATTGTCTTCTATCAGCACCGCGATAATGTTTTCGCGGTCGTTGCCGTATATTCCCAACTCAATAAGTTTGGTGCGCACCTCGTCGTGGCAGCGTTCTTGGTAGGCACAGAAGTGTCGCAATTTTGCAAGTGCAGCATCCTTTGATATATATTTTTTTGGCTTTTCCAATTTCGTGACAAATAATAAAAAAATATAGATAATAAAAATTGTATCTTTGTAGTCATAACAGCGTCTAAAAAAAATATTTTTTTTTCGGCAATTACTCAGCCTACATATACAACAAACTGGCTAAGTTTTCCTCATGGGCATTTTTAATGCTCATGGGGCTTTTTTTTGCTCCCAACGTAGTAAATACGGCTGAATAGTGGTCGTTATTTCGGCACCGATAGGGTGAAGAACCGTTTGCAGCCCGACGGCTTTTGCACCCAAAATATTGTTTGCATTGTCGTCAATAAAAAGCGTCTCGGCGGGCAAAATACTCGCATCTTGCAGCACAAACTCGTAGATATTGGCGTTGGGTTTGCGCAAACGCAGAAGATGTGAGTAATAAGTTTTGGTAAAAAACTGTTGGTCAAAATCCACAATTCCATGTGTCTTTTCTAAATGTTGATAAACCCATTCCAAGTGCGTTGTGTTGGTATTGCTCAATACAAAAAGCTGATAACCAGTTTGTTGCAAATTTTTTAGCATCTCAAAACGCTGCGTATGAAAGCCCAATAGCATTGCGTTCCAAGCGTCAATGATGGCGGTTCGGCTGGCTGCTGAACGGCTGCAGGAGCGCAAAATGTCCACGAAAGAATCCTCCGAAAGCAAACCCATCTCGAACTGCTCGAAGACGAGTTCTGCACCGTTTTCGGAAAGTCCTTGCCTGAAACGACCGCCCAGCACTCGGTCTAATTCGGAGTCCGTTTTGGCGAGGTCGAGGTCAATGAGGACGTTGCCCAAGTCGAAGATGATATTTTTGATATTGGTAGATTGCACGGCAAGAATTTTTTTCCAAAGTTAGACGTTTCGGAAAATATTTTTCTAAATTTTTGTATTTTTTAGGTCTAAAAAAATATTTTGAAAAAATATAAAACAAAATGTTTTTTAATTAAAACATTTTGTTTTATATTTGCAGCGTCAATTATTTTTTTAAAACAAATAATATTTAAAAAATCATGCCTGCAACAACAACTACACACACCAAACAGTCCAAAGCGACTGCTCCCAAAGCCACACCTATCGTTAGTAAGCAACTGCAACTTTGGAGAAAACTTTGGTTTCCGACTACTTTATTAGCGATATTTTTTTTCCTATTTTTCAAAAAAGATATTTGCGTCCAGCTGCATTATGGCGGCAGCGCAGCTACCAAAGACGGTACGCCCGTGTTGGTGAGCTACAGCGGCAGCCACACCACGTCGGACAGCGAAGAGGCTCTGAACCGTACTTTTATCCAACGTTTTGCAAAAGTAGCTTTGGGCGAGCAGAAAAAAATCGGCGTTCCCGCAGCGATTGTTTTGGCTGCGAGCTTGCTCCACGCTCAATTCGGTACGCCGAATTTGGCGGCGACAGCCAACAACTTTTTTGAGCTTCCCTGCACCGAAGATTGGCACGGAGCTACTTTTTCGTATCAAGGAAACTGCTATCGCCGCTATCTGACGGCGTGGGAAAGTTTCCGCGACCACAGTTTGTACCTCACTTCTGGCAACTTCGCAACGCTCAAATCGTTGAAAATCAACAATTTAGAGGAATGGGCTAGCGCGTTGGAACGCTGCGGATACAGCAAGAAAACGCCAAAGCTGGCAGCGCAACTGATGGGGCTGATAGAAAAATATGAGTTGAATAAACTCTGATTTTTTTTTAAAACAATTTATTTATAATATCGAACTCCGCCGCCATACACCCAGCCGACGGTGCCTCGCTTGGTTTTTATCCAGACCCACGGCTGATTGGCTACGGAGCCGTCGGGCATAGTTATTTTTTCGCTGGTTTTGCTTCGGTCGCCCAAAAAATAGAGTTCTTCGTCGAGGCGCAATTTACCCAAAATACCTGCTTTTTGATTGGGCTTTTTGCGAATTTTCAGACCATCAACGGCGACATAGAGCTTGGTATTTTTTTCGGTCGCTGTCGGCGCAGTTGCCGATGTTGGAGTTTTGGCTTTGGGCGCGGTCGCTTTGGGAGTCGCAGCGATAGGGTTGGCAATCGAAGGCGTGTTTCCTTTTCGCGCTGGAGCGGCATTGGTCGGCGGCGGCGGCGGCGGCACTGGTCGGCGCAAAGTATCTCGGGCGGGCGGAGCGGGCGCAGCCGCAGTAGGCTGCACGGTGGAATTGTTGTTGTTGGTCGGCATCGTATATTCGTCCTTTTTCCGACCGCATTTGGAGATAGACCAAACCGAGAAGAGAACAAAAAAAATAGCTATCAGCAAGTATTCCGTCCGAACAAGGATAGAACGTGGTGGATTTGACATATTTCGTATTTTAGTTGTGCAAAAGTACAGATTATGATTAAAAAAATATATTTTTTTATCACAATCATTGCGTATTGCCCAAAAAATTCTGTTACTCCCTTGCTGCGGCAGGTGTTTTTTGGGAAAATTGGAGGGAGAATGGGTGTCTAAAAAAAAATTACACGGCAGTTTTTGCTTTTTTAATCCAGCTCTTGGCTCAATTCGTCGCCAACGATGAGCCAAAAATTGTTAAAACCTTCGCCTGCTAATATTTCTATTTTTTGGGCATTCAGAAGTTCCAAGAGTGCCAAAAAAGTCACGATGGCGTGTATTCTATTTTCGCAGTCGCCAAAAATAACTTCAAAACCTGTTTTGATATTTTTTTTCAGTCGAGAGAGAATAACTTTTTGCTGCTCTGGCACCGTATAATTGTAGCGCACAATCCGGTGGACGATGGCTTTTTTTTTCGCATCTTCAAACCGCGCCAGCGTTTGCTCAAACACTCGGAGCAGCCGAAACAAAGTGACGGATTCCAAATCTGCGTCCGCCAAAGCCTGCGTGGCGATGGATTGGAGTTCGTCCAATACATTGCCACGCGGATTTTGTAGGGCGCGAATTGCCTCCAACTGCCGCATTTCGTCCAACACACTTTTATAGCGTTGGTATTCGAGGAGGCGTTGGACGAGTTCTTCGCGCGGGTCGAGTTCGTTTCCATTTTCGTCTATCGGCTTGCGGGGCAGCAACATTTTGGCTTTGATGCGCATCAGAGTAGCGGCGACGAGTATAAACTCGCTTGCAACGTCAATGTTGAGCGTTTCGAGCTGCCGAATGTACGCCAAAAAATCATCTGTGATTTTAGCAATCGGAATGTTGTAAATATCCAATTCGTCGCGCTCGATGAAGAACAGCAACAAATCAAACGGACCCTCAAATTGAGGTAATTTTATAGTGTATGCGTTCATTACTTCTGGAAGGTTGAGACTTTTGTTTTCTCTATTTTTTCCACTTTTCCGACGGTAGCCGTGCGGCTTGGATTATTCTTGACAAAAGAAGACCAACTGTTGCCGCTGGACTTGCCCGCCATTGGGGAGTTGGATTGATAAAAATGGCAGACGGCGGCGGCTAAAGCGTCCGTAGCGTCAAGAAATTTGGCTTCCAAAGAGCAGCTAAAAATCTGGTTGAGCATCGCTGCCACTTGTTCTTTGCTGGCGTTGCCGTTGCCAGTGACGGATTGTTTGATTTTTTTTGGCATATACTCCGTGACGTGCAGCCCTTTGGTCATGCCTGCGGCAATCGCTACGCCCTGCGCACGCCCCAATTTGAGCATGGATTGAGCGTTTTTGCCATAAAAAGGTGCTTCTATCGCCAGCTCCGAAGTGCCGTGCAAGTCAATCAGACTTTGCACTCGCTCGAAGATAAGTTTTAGTTTGTAGGCTTGCTCGGGCGTGTGTCCGAGCGTGAGAACGCCGATATCCAGCAGAAACATTTTTTTTTCAAATACTTCTATCACGCCGTAGCCGAGTACGTTGGTGCCGGGGTCAATGCCCAAAATTCGATATTTGGTGTTTATCTTCAATCTAAAAAATGTTTAGCTGTATATTAATTTTTAGGAATATATTTTAGTATTTATTCAAGTTCTTACAAAATTTCTGTTGGTGGCAGAATAACTTTCAGGAAGGAATAAAAATAAGATACTCCAAGTTTTCTAATAAATTCAATCAACGAATAGGCATTTTTGAGGCGCGGCGCATTGTAACAAAAAAATAACGCCGTGATTAATTATAATATCCCTGTTATTTTTCTCATAGGTCTATAAGTACCTGTGTAGATTAGTGTTATTTTGTCAAAATTTTCCGTTTTGTTGCGCCCAATGTAACAAACTTCTTTTTTATCCTTGCTGTGAAACAAAGGAATTCCCTCCAAAACTTCTATTTTACTCTCGTCCATAACTGGATTGCCAAGTAATACCCATTCGTTGGGGTAACGTAATTTTATGTCCGCAATATTAATTAACTGTTCCATATCAAAATAGCTTTTTTTACGATACAAAGTTACCATTATACATCGAATGTTATTGACTTTAAGTTACCGACATAGGGTTGGGGCTTTGCGACAGTCTGGGATTAAATAAGCCAAATCTGTTGATTAAAAACTAAACCCCCAAACGCAAAACCGAGTTTAAATAAATACCGAAATCCCGATTGCGCCAAACCGCTGTTAGTGGCAGTTTTTTTTTTATTTCCAAGTAACATCTTTTAATTTATCAGCAATCTGCTTTATATCTTTAAAGTCATCTTTATCTAAAAATTCTCGAAGGTCTTTATATCTGTATCCTTGTATACCACCGTGTGAATCTTTTCTAAAGTCGGTTTCATAGGTTTCATTTTCAGGCAGAATATAATATTTTAAACCCGATTGAGACTCTTCTAATTCTCTTAAACTGTCATGTAGTCGTTTCTTTTGCTCGGGTGTGTATTTACCCCTTTTTATGTTTAATAAATCTGTATTTTTGTCGTAATCAGCAATTATTATTTTTTCGATTTCACATATTGTTCGTACAGATTTCCGATTGTATAAACCAAAAAATTTGAAATTTTGGTTGTGCCAATTTACAGGGCAGTAATATATTTTGTGTTTCTTATTCCAATTATAAGAAAATCCCGTTGGAACAAACAAGAGGTTATAATCTTCGTTTGATATTAAGTTACTTTCATAACAATAGTTACTAAAATCTTCTTTCAAAAGTTTTAGTTCCATATCATGTGTGTTTTCCTCATAAATACCTTCTAAATTATCTAATAAATCTTCAAATAAAAGATTGTTAAATTGTATTCTTACAGTTGGATATAGCTCTTGTAATTTTTTATTTATTTGAACAACTTCATTTTCGTCAAACTTTTTTGAACTTAAATGCCATAATTGGTTTTGACTATCTTTAGTAAAAACTTTGCCGTATTTGACTAATTTACTTTGAAGCTCTTTTTGGTTTACTTTGGTTTCTATTAATATTATTGAAGGTTTTACTTCAATTAGCCCATCAATTATTCCAACCGCATTTCCTACCTGTTGTTTAAAAATTGGTTGAGGATAATACTCATTTCCCTCGTTTACTCTTTCTATAATTGATTTGTAGTAACTTACGTTTAAGTCGTTCAGACGTGAAAACATTAGTAAAACACTATTTGTTACGGTATTCTCTTTTTGTGAATACTTCTGAAATTGACTAATTCTCATATTTACAGCTTTTTCTGTTAAAATTGCCACTAACTGAAAGATGTTAGTAACTCCGTCTCATTTAACGCAAATTTAAAACATTTTTTGTTGAATTAAAGCATTTTAACAAAAATAATTTTATAAAAATTTAACTTTCTTCATTCCTTATAATTTTGGCAGCAAATTTGTGGCAAAGCGAAAAAATCAATACTTTTGCGGAGCGAAAAAAATTATTCGCAAAAAAAAATCTAACAATTATGGGAAGAGCGTTTGAATATCGGAAAGCAACCAAGATGAAGCGTTGGGCAGGAATGGCGAGAACATTTACAAAAATCGGTAAAGAAATAGCGATTGCAGTAAAAGAAAGCGGACCAGACCCCAACAACAATCCACGTCTGCGGGCAGCTATCCAAAATTCCAAGCAGGCAAATATGCCGAAGGCGAATATAGAAAATGCCATCAAAAGAGCTACTTCAAAGGATTCCGAAAATTATTCGGAAGTCGTCTATGAGGGCTACGGTCCGCACGGCGTAGCGTTTTTGGTCGAAACCACGACCGACAACCCCACGAGAACGGTAGCAAATGTCCGCCTTTACTTCAATCGCGCTGGCGGCTCGCTCGGCACCAACGGCTCGGTGGAGTTCATGTTTGTCCGAAAAGCAGTTTTTCGCATCAAGTCGGAGGGTATAAACCTCGAAGACCTCGAACTGGAATTGATTGATTTTGGCTTGGACGAGCTTCGGCAAGAGGAAGAAGAAATTTTAATCTTGACGGCTTTTACGGATTTTGGTATGATGCAAAAAGCACTCGACGAAAAAGGTTTAGACGTGTTGAGTATGGAATTTCAGCGTGTGCCGAACATCACGAAAAAACTCAACGACGACGAAGTGGAAGACCTCATCAAGCTGATAGACCGAATGGAGGACGACGAGGACGTACAAAACGTGTTCACGACTATGGATATGAGTGAGTAATCGGTGGATTTACATTTTTATATTCGTCATCATAAGCAGAAAAGACTGCGCAAAATATGCCTTTGTTTCGAAGCGAAGCAGTTCCGTGTTCGGTTTAAAATCGGGGTGCTTGGCGGCGTGGGCGGCAGTCAGATTTTTTAGATGTTCTTTGATGAGTTTTGGCGCACTCAAATCGGCGTGCGACAACGGATAGCCGAGTGAAGTCAAAAAATCGGACTCCAATACTTCAAAATAATAGTGCAGCAAATCGCGGTCGGGCATCGGCAGGGCGTAGTTGAAAAGCGAAAAGGCGACGGCGTAGCCCGTGATGGCAAGCGCGACGTGTTCGTAGTGATTTTCTTGGTACCAATTCACATTTTTGAGTTCGCCCTCCAAAAAAGCAATCAACTGCTCGTGCGTAGTGGTGTTAGTAACTCCAAAAGTTGCTTTTGTGCGATACATTTCCTTAAAAAAATCTTCTTTTGAGCGAGCGGTGAGCTGCTCAAATTCCTTTACCACCGTTGCATTTTTTTGTAAATGCGTTTTGCCGTCGTTGGTAAAAAAAGTGCGGTGGATTCGCTCCAAAGTTTCCATCATCACGCCTTCGGGCTTGATGAGATAATCCAATTTGTAACACAAATAAAGCAACAAATACGCAATCGCCGCCGCTTGTGTTTCGGCGTTGAGGGCTTGTATTTGCTCAAAAGTCTGTTTGATTTGTGCCGTGATGTACTGATATTTTAGTTCTTTTTCGGCTGCCGAAAGTTCTTCGCGAAGCAGAGCATCGGGCGTAGCGGAGCGCAACATTTTGAACTCGTCGAGCAGCAAGTCGTCTTGTTTGTCGGCGAGCAAAGCAATCTCTTTGAGGGCGTAATAGAGCTTGTAGGGCGAACAATCCAGCGTGTAGCTGTCAAAAATAAGGACGATATTTTCTTCGCCGTCTATGGCGTAGCGACCGTATTTGAGGGCAAAATTTTGCTCCAGCAAGCGGCGCATAAAGCCGACATTGAGTGCATCGGCTTTGGCAAGTTTGGCTTCTGCGCGCAGCCAACGCTCGTTGGCGAAGCCGCTCACTCGGTTGGAGCCTTGCTGTATTACGAAGTGAATCCGTCCCGTAAGTCGCTCAATGTGGACGTTTTGAGTTTTTTTGTCTTTCAGATAGCGAAAAAAGTGGTCGAATGCGGTCATAAAATCCTCTCTGTCAAAGGCTGCGACGGAGGAGTTCCAAGCCGCAAGTTGCTCGGGCGATTTATTGCCGTCCGAATACCGTCCGAAAGCGACCTCTGGACTCGGGGACTCCGTCCGATGCGGCGTTTCAGCCGACGGCGTTGGAGGGTTTGGACGAAAAATTTTATCTAAAAGTCCCATTCGCGACAAAAAAAATAGTTTTCATTTGGTGATGTAGTGTCAAAAAGTGGCGAAAAATAGTACTTTTGAGTCAATAAAAGTGGAATTTAGCTTTTTTTCGTACTTTTTAGAAAGAAATATGGAATTTTTAATCAAAATAATTGATGTTTTAGTCGCTTTGCTGCTGTCCGTAGGCTCGTTTTTGGGTTTGACGATGGCGGCACTTTACGTCCTCAAACCAACAGGCAATCGGCAAACTAATTTTTTGTTTGGACTTCTGCTGGCGACGCTTTCTCTCACATTACTCGATAATTTATTTGTCCTCACGGGTTGGTTCAACCGTTTTCATTGGCTTTATTTTTTGCCGATTTATTTCACGTTTTCTTTCGGACCGTTGTTATTTTTTTTCGTCAAAAGCCATCTTTATCCCGCTTTTCGGTTGGCGCGCAGAGATTTCAAGCATTTTATACTTCCGGTGGTGCAAATCGGCTTTTTTATCACGGCTTTTTTTCGACACCAAGCGGTAGAAAATGACATCGGCAACCAGATTTTTTTTCCATATTATGGGACTTTTGAGAAGCCTTTGTACTTGCTTATTTTTGGGACTTACCTTTATTTTGCGAGGCGTTTTGTGATTCATCGCGCTACGCAGCCGACGGATTTTCGGTGGCAGCAGCAGAAAATTTTTCGCTTGCGCGTATTCATCAAAATATTAGCCGTTTTATTTTTGATTCATGCCTTTTTTATCACGGCGGACTACGTCAGTTACCGAATATTAGGTCTGTCGCTTGGCAATGTACGCAGCTTTTTTTGGCTCAGCGACGTGGCGGCAGCAGCACTTACTTATTGGGTGATAGCGTTTGGCTACGCCAACGAATTTTTGGCGTTTGTGGAGGGAAAAATGCTGAATATGCGCGGCGGGCAGTCGCCGTCGCTCGTAGTGTCGGAACTAAAAAGTAAGATAGAAAACGAAAAATTATTTTTAGAACCCAACTTGCAGTCCCGAATGTTTGTCAATATACTTCCCGTCAGCTCCGCTCGATTAGAGAAATTAGTCGTCGCCTATGAAGGAAAAACGTTCAAAGAGCTGTTGATTTGGTACAGGGTGGCTGCCGCCAAAAAGCTACTGGCTCAAAAAAAATACCAACCTGAACTGGGTTTGGAGTTGGGTTTTTATTCGCGTAAATTTTTTGTCCGACAATTTAAAAAACACACGGGAACCCCGCCCGAAATATTTTAGTAGCATGAAATTAGAGTTGAGAGTTTTTTTCCATCAGGAAAATCAAATAAATTTAAGAACAAAAAGATGTTTATTCACTCATGTTACGCAAAATAATTTTTTACTAAAATTTCAGTCAGCATTTTATTCAATGTGAGTGTATTTTCAGACGTGCCTTGTAGAAATTCAAGTTTTTGCAAAAATATCGTCTGGCGAAGCGAAAACTGTTTGAGTCT
>JAYUHK010000221.1:0-5930 GCA_043767025.1 Saprospiraceae bacterium
AAAAACTTTAGAATTTATACAGAGCACTTGATTTTTTTGGTTACTTTCTTCTCCTTCCCCTCTGGGGAAGGTCGGGTTGGGGATAAAAAAAGTGACAAAGACCAAGTAAATAGCTACAAGGCTAAATTCAAAAGAGTCAATTTAAAATCCTTACGTAACATGAGGTACTTACAAAAAAATATTCCTCCAAAATAACAAAAAAATTACTACCTTTCAACCGAAAAAAAACCTTTTGAACTGAATTTTTTTAGATAATTTTTTTATGAAACAACTGATTTTTTTACTTTGCTTATCCGCCGCCTCTGCTGCATTCTCTCAAAATGACGTTTGGCACATCGAAGCCAAAAACATTGACCCCAATAATTATTTTGGCGTGACGGTCGCCAACGGAATGGTCGGCATCGTGTCCTCTCCCAACCCGCTGCAAGTAAAAGATGTCGTCCTCAACGGTGCTTTTGATACCTACGGACGCGGGCGCGTGAGCAACATTATGAAGGTTTTTAGCTTCGCCAATATGAACCTCGACGTGGACGGGCGACGACTTGGGCGGCGCGACATCAAAAATTATGCCCAGACTTTGGACATGAAAAACGCCGCTCTCACCACCACTTTTGACTACGAAAATACGCTTTCCGTCCGCCACGAAGTGATGGCTCTCCGGCAATTACCCCACACGGCGATGATAAATGTAGAAATTACGGCGAAAAAAAACTGCGAAATAACTCCCGCCAGCGTCATCGAGTCCCCCGATAATCTGAAGGACGTAAAGAATTTTTATGCCGAGATTGACCGCCCGCACATCGTCATTCCCCTGATGACTTCGGTAGCAAAATCGCCCACAGGTCGCCTCACGCTGGCAGTATCCAATACTTTTTTGTTTGAAGAAAAACACGGCTCCGAACCCCGCGTCACCCACGAAGAATGGGACAATAATATGCACCTCTTAAAATTCAAAAAAACACTCCGCGCTGGCGAAACCTACCGTTTCAGCGTAGTGGGTTCGGTTATCTCTACCGCTCAATCCGCCGACCCCCAAAACGAAGCCGAGCGAATGACCATTTTTGCCGCATTAGAAAAAAAAGAACGCCTCTTGGAACGCCACAAAGCGGCGTGGGCTAAACTTTGGGAGTCCGACATCGTGCTCGAAGGCGACGACCAAGCGCAACGCGACATTCACTCCGCCATCTACCACTTGTATAGTTTCGTCCGCGAAGGCACGGCTTATTCCCTTTCGCCGATGGGCTTGTCGGGCTTGGGCTACAACGGTCATGTGTTTTGGGACACCGAGCTTTGGATGTATCCTGCCCTCTTGATGCTGCACCCCGAGTTGGCAAAGTCGCCAATGGAATACCGCTTCAAGGGATTGGAAGCCGCCAAAAATAACGCCACTTCTTATGGCTATCGCGGCGCGAAATATCCTTGGGAAGGCGACGACACAGGACAGGAGGGAACGCCAGTCTGGGCGTTGTCGGGACCTTTTGAGCAGCACATTACGGGCTGCGTCGGCTACGCAATGTGGAAATATTATCAAGTGACCAAAGACAAAGACTGGCTTCGGACGCGCGGATTCCCGGTGCTAAAAGAAACCGCAGACTTCTGGGCGAACCGTGCCGAACTCGGAAAAGACGGTAAATACCACCTCTTAAACGTCGTCTGTGCCGACGAATGGGCAGAAAATGTGGACGACAACGCATTCACCAACGGTGTGGCAAAAATCAACTTGGCGTATGCCACCCAAGCGGCGGCGGTACTCGGCGAAACGCCCAATCCCCTCTGGAAAACGGTCGAGGCGGGCATTCCAATCCTACAATTTCCGGACGGCACTACCCGCGAACACGCTACTTACAACGGCGAACCTATCAAACAAGCCGATGCCAATTTGCTCTCCTATCCGCTCGGATTGGTGACCGAACCCGCCAGAATAAAAAAGGATTTGGACTATTACTGGAAAGTATTGGGCGACAATATTCCGGGCAGAAAAGGCTCTTCGCCTGCTATGGCACACGGTATTTTTTCTATCCTCAACGCTCGACTTGGCAATACTGAACTGGCTTACGAACAATTTTTGGACAGCTATCAGCCCAATGCGGTGCCGCCTTTCGGAGTACTTTCAGAAACGGCGGGCGGGACGAATCCGTATTTTTCGACAGGCGCAGGCGGATTTCTTCAAACATTGCTCAACGGCTGGGCGGGATTGGAGTTCACCGATGCTGGCATCGTGCAATCCTACCGACCGCAACTGCCCAAAAAGTGGAAATCGCTGACCATCAAAGGAGTCGGAACAGACAAAAAAACTTTTTCGGTAGGCAAATAGGGTAGCGCGGACAGAAAATATTGGCTTTAGCCGAATGTCTGCAAAAGCAAACTATTTCGGCTAAAGTCAATACGAATTATATTTTGTCGTCCGCCCGATAAAATGGCGTGTGTGAAATGTTAGAAATACGAAATATTCTTTTATCGGACAATAATTTTCCCACTGTGCGTTATGCCTCCGATGCTGCTTTGGAGCGTATAAAAGTAAATTCCTTGCGTCCAGTCGCTTACATTGACCTGCAATAGCTTCTGCCCCTCCGACACTTCGGTGGCAAATACCTTTTGACCATTAGCGGCATAGATGTCCAAAATACACTTTGTTGGCATTTTCGACGGCAATTCTATCCACACAGTTTCGTGGGCAGGATTGGGATATATGTTCAGCGTTTGGACGAATGGAGTGGCAAAAGTTCCAGTCACATTGCCTTGTTCATTGACTTTGAGAACATACAAGTCTGCGCCTGCGTTATTTTGGTAATCGCACTTCACGCCGTACATCAAGCAACCGCCGTCAGAAGTTGCCAATAGCCCGAGCATAAAATAATATGCGTCGTTGCCATAAGTTTTCATCCATCGCTGTTGGAGTGTGGAGTCATATTGCACCAACACAAAGGCAGACGGGCGGTTTGCGTTGGTGGGCAAACTTATCGAAACATCTAACGTGCCGCCTATAAAAATTTTATTTTTGTCCGTATAATCAATACTTTTCAAAGCGGCTGGCATATCAGCAGTATCCTTGCCTTTACCAAATTTCTTGATTTTCAAGACGTTAAAATTAGTGCTACACATAGCTACGCCGATGTCTTGGTCGTCGTCTGAATCCGTAGTCCAATATTTACCAGTTAGTAAAAAAGTGGTATCGCTCAAATATTTTATATCGCCTTGTGCATTTAAGTACGGTAGAGGAGATGCGAATCGAAGTGTTTGGCCTGTAAGATTGAATGATTTATCAACTTTTCTTAATTCCTCTCCATGCAGGATAAAAAATTTGCTCGTATCGTTTGGAACATACATTTTATTTACGAAGTCCAAAACACCAGAATATTTTTTGAGTGCAATCAGCTCTCCGTCCATGCTTATTTTTGCAGAAAATGGCAACAGCTGGTCTGTAGATGCCCATTGAAATACCGTCGCACCCAGAAAAATGGTATCCCTAAAAACTGTACATTGACCAAATCCTTGCTCGCTTTGAGAAATATAAATCGTGGTATCTTTCAGCAAGTCGAGCGTTTTAGAGAAATGAGCTATCCATAAAAAGTTACTATCCGAATCCGCACGGGTCATACCACCGATGCCCAAATATTCGTTGGGTCGCTCAAAGATGCCAAGAAGTCCCAAGGCATTGTTCGGTTTGATGAAAGATTTTTCTTGAAGTAAATTTCCGGAAGCGTCAAGTTCTATCAATTTCATACCATACGCCTTTGAACCGTAATAGGGCGTAGTCAGTCCAGCCATAAGATAGTGGTGTGCGGAGTTTTCGATGATCAATTCGCTCTGTTGAAGTTGGCTACTGCTGTTCGTGTACTCAAATCCAACACTTTGTGCGCGGCTTCTCTCACAAAAAGACGACAAAATTAGAAAAAGAAAAATGATATTTTTCATAATAAGAATTGATTTTAAATAACCTCCAACGAGGTCGTGTTTTATTTATCGAAAAATTTAATAAAATATACAGCTTTGTAGGTGTAAATAAGAGGCAACACAAATGATATTCATGAGCATTGGATTTCGTCGCTGAAAATAATAACCGCTTAATTGCCCCAAAAAGTAGCAAGATTGTACCTTGCTCCTGCTTTAAAATTGACTTGGTCGCCGTACCAGTATATTGTTTTGAACTCTTCCCGATTGTAGCGGTAATTTTTTTCAAAAGCTGCGCGCTTCGTAAACGCACCCGAAATCCCTTTCACAAAATTCAAGCTACCAAATATAGACAGCTCGGGCGAAAGATAAAAATCAACGCCGATGCCTGCTTGAAGTGCTAAAAAATCCTGCCTTAAGCTGTAATCCGAAGCTCTCCGCTCATACAGAATAGGGTTTTTTCCTATTGTTTCGGTGGCGAAGCCGCTCAATGCGCCTTTGGCGAGTGCGACCTCTGCCCGATGGTAGCCAATCCCAAAATTGGTATAACACTGCCACCTGCGGTGCGAGTAAAAATCATAGCGCGCGCTGAGGGTTGTAGCATACATCTGGCTTCCGCCACTGTAAGTACCTACCGCAACAAAGGGAGTCAATTCATCTCCAACAAACTTGGCACTTATGCTGTTGCCTTGCCACAGAAAATAATTGCTGACCTCTGCCTGCACTGCCCAACGATTGTTCCAATAATACATCAACGAGCCGTGATAGGGTTTCCACGGTATAGGTTCAAAATCAGTAAAAATATTCCCTTTTCCAAAAGACGCAGACGATAAGCCTACCGTCAAACCCGACCCAGCTCCAATCCACAGACTTCCTTTTTTGTCCTTTGCTTTGAACGGCTTACCTGCTTGCTCTAATGACTCATAGCGGTCGCCCCCAAAGTTGTGTGTATAGCTCAATTCTACTTTTATTTGCTGGCTTTTGGTACTGATGTAGCCCGTAGATCTTTTCTGCACATCTTCAGGATAAATAGCATAACCACCTTCTACCACATTGCCGAATGCCTGACTGTAACCTATTCGCAGACCCAGCGTGTTGTGATATGGCAGCCGTCTTTCTATGCCCAACGACAAATCGCCAAGAAAATAACTTTGCTTACCACTCAAAATAGAATAGTATATTGGTGCAGGGTTATTTGCCTCACTTACCCCCATCTCAACATTAGTAGTTCCCTCTACGAGTCGGAATGTAGTACCCATACCAAAGTAAGTGCGCCATTTTTTTGTCTGAAAAAGCGTCTGCGTCAGATGCAAAACAACCTGATAGTAATCATTGTCTAATCTTGGCTCTATATCGAAGTTGAAATCTGGATTTGACGAGTCCTGTACATTCGCCAACAACTGCATTCGATGCCTGCCATAAAGTAAGCCCAACTCGACAGTTGTTTCTCTATTCAAGGGGTACGTCAATGACAGCCCTCCCTCTATCGTCAAGGAAGACGGCGCAAGCAGCCGATAAATCCCCGACTCATATTGTATTTTTGTAAAGTCATTCCTATTAAGCGTACAAGACATTTTTAAGCCTTGCGAAAATCCAATTTGAGTAATAAAAAGTGCAGAAAAAAGTAAAAGTATTTTTTTCATAATTTGATAAAAATTATTTTTTTTAAAAAACGAAATAATAATCAGAGGCAAGTAGCACACGAAGAGCTACTTGTCTTTTTTTTGTTGATATTGAAGCAACGGCGCAGACTTATCCGAAACGGAAAAAATATGCTAAAAATAAATGTATAGTTTGGCAAAATCGTGTGTGACTCATACTACATCACACAAAATATCAAACGTAAATATAACGTATTAATTTAAGTATGCAAGTTTTTTAACAAAAAAATCAAAAAACTTTCATTTTTTTTACATAAAATAAAAAAAGCCCATAACCGCGTGAGCGATTAAAGGCTTTTATAATATTGAGTTGGCAGCGACTTACTCTCCCACATACTTGATGCAGTACCATCAGCGCAAGGCAGCTTAACTTCTCTG
>JAYUHK010000222.1:0-5411 GCA_043767025.1 Saprospiraceae bacterium
ACCGAAGAATATACCGAAACGCACCGCGCCGTCCCGTTTTTGGAGGGCAAATCAAGCGTCGGGCGGCTCGGGATTGACATCCACGCCACAGCAGGAAAGGGCGATGTAGGGTTTTGTAATCACTGGACACTCGAGATTTCGTGCGTCCTGCCCGTCCGCGTGTATGCAGGTATGCCTATCGGACAGTTGATTTACTTTGCCGTCGAAGGCGACATCGAGAATCTGTACCACAGCAAAAGCGGCGCAAAATACAAGCAGCGCAGCGTCCGACCAGTGGAAAGTATGATGTGGAAAAATAAATTTTAGAGGATTATTGGGCCACAAAAAAACCACCGCGTCGGTCAAGACGAAGTGGTTTTTTTTTGTGATCTCGTCGGGATTCGAACCCGAGACCCTTTGATTAAAAGTCAAATGCTCTACCGGCTGAGCTACGAGATCTCCTCGTTTTGCACTACTTATTTCGTAATGCGGTGCAAAGGTAAGTCATTGATTTGAGAATACCAACAAAGAAAGTATGATTTTTTTGAAAAAAAATTATTTTTATTCGTCGGTCTTTATTTTACTGCATTTGGGAAATGAGAAAAAATAAAATACTTCGTTTTTTTTTAATAAATTCATTCAACAAACATCGGCTGCAAAGGCATTTTTTTATAAAAAATCACAATGCTTTGTTAATTAGCAGTCAAATATTTGTAGATGTCACAAAAAAGGTAGATTTTGCACTTGATTTGATTTTCAAACGAAGTCAGAACACAATAAATTATTTATTTAAAACACGAAAAATTGTATGATTATGAAAAAGTTTTTTTTATCATTTGTAGCGTTGTTGATGGTCGCCTTGTCGAGTACTCGGGCGCAAACTTTGGAGATAAAGGAAGACGATAAAGCGATGAGCCAAGGCTCGAAGCCGTCGGTTTCTACTACCCTGCCGGGCGTGACGATAAAGTTCGCAGAAAAATCTTGGAAGAAATTTGTGGACGATTGGGGCGGAAAAAATAAAAAAAATAAAGACCTCAACGAGTGGTTTGTGGACAACGCAAAAATCGCCGCTATCGGCGGTGCCAACACCGTAGATGTCTATGCGCGGCTCGAAGAAGCGGGCAGCAACGTGAATGTTACGATGTGGTTTGACCTCGGCGGCGGCTTCGTCAATAGCAAAGATTATCCCGAAAAAGAGAAAGAAGCCGAGTCTTTGTTGCGCCGTTTTGGAGTACAAACACTCCAAGATATGACCAAAGAACGCATCAACGAAGAGCAAGACAAACTCAAAAGTATGGAGAAAAAGCTCCGCAATTTGGTGAGCGACAACGCCGACTATCACAAAGATATAGACAACGCCAAAGATAAAATCAGAAAGGCAGAAGCAAGTATCGCCAGCAACGAAAAAGACCAAGCTACTTCAAAAGCGACTATCGAAACGCAACAAAAAGCACTCGAGTCTATCAAGAAAAGTTTGGACGAGATTAAGTAATTTTTCTCGGAGCGCGTAAAAAAAGCCTGTCACAAAGTGTTTGTGATAGGCTTTTTTTATCTGCTTTTTTCGCTACAATTCTTTTAGCAAAAACTGTCCCGTATAGCTCGCTTTGCACTTCGCGACCTGCTCGGGAGTGCCTTCGCAAACTACCGTGCCACCGCGCCAACCGCCTTCGGGTCCCATGTCAATCAAGTAGTCGGCGACACGGATAACGTCCATATTGTGCTCGATGATGACGACGGTGTTGCCTTTATCCACCAATTTTTGCAGCACATCGAGGAGCTTCCGAATGTCCTCAAAGTGCAGTCCCGTAGTGGGTTCGTCGAGAATATAGAGCGTGTTGCCAGTGTCTTTTTTGGAAAGCTCTTCCGCCAACTTTACGCGCTGCGCCTCGCCGCCCGAAAGCGTGGTGGCTTGCTGCCCAAGCGTGATGTAGCCGAGTCCGACCTCGTCGAGCGTGCGCACTTTTCGGAAAATAGAAGGAATATTCTTAAAAAATTCGACCGATTCTGTGACACTCATTTCCAGCACATCGTTGATGGATTTGCCTTTGTACAGCACTTCCAGCGTTTCGCGGTTGTAGCGTCTGCCCAAACATTTTTCGCAATCTACCTCCACATCGGGCAAAAAATTCATCTCGATTACCCGCTTTCCGCCGCCTTCGCAGACTTCGCAGCGTCCGCCTTTCACGTTGAATGAAAAACGTCCGGGCTTGTAGCCCCTGATTTTTGCTTCGGGAAGCTCCGAAAATATTTTCCGAATATCATTGAAAACACCTGTGTAAGTAGCAGGATTGGAGCGCGGCGTGCGACCAATCGGCGACTGGTCTATCTCGATGACTTTGTCCAAATGCTCCAATCCCGAAAAACTCTTGTGAGCCAACGGTCGCTTGAGGCTGTTGTAAAAATGCTGTCGCAAAATTGGGTACAGCGTTTCGTTGATAAGCGTGGATTTGCCACTCCCCGAAACGCCCGTGATGCAGCAAAAGACTCCCAACGGAATCTCTATACTCACGTTTTTGAGGTTGTGCGCCGTTGCGCCCCGAAGCTCCAACTTTTTTCCGTTGCCGGTACGGCGCGTTTTGGGCGTTTCTATTTTTTGGATATTGTTGAGGTATTCCGCAGTCGTGCTGTTGTTTTTGATAAAAACAGACGGCACGCCCTCCCCTACCAACTGCCCGCCGAGCTTGCCCGCGCCCGGACCCAAATCAAACAAATAATCGCTCGCCAACATAATATCCTTGTCGTGTTCGACCACCAACACCGTGTTACCGATGGCAGTGAGCTCGCGCAGAGCTTGGATAAGTTTTTGATTGTCGCGCTGGTGCAGCCCGATACTTGGCTCGTCGAGGATATAAGTAATGCCCGTCAGTTGGGAGCCGATTTGGGTCGCCAATCGGATTCGTTGGCTTTCGCCACCCGAAAGCGTGCGCGACTGGCGGTTGAGCGTCAAATAATCCAGACCGACGTGGAGCAAAAACCCAAGCCTCATTCGTATTTCTTTCAGCACATCTTTCCCTATCAGTTGCTGTCGCTCGCTGAGCGTATCCTCCAAACCCACCGTCCAGTCGGCGAGCGCCGAAACGTCCATATTGGCAAGTTCGGCGATATTTTTTTCATTTATTTTAAAAAATAAAGACTCTTTCCGAAGTCGCTGCCCGCCGCAGTCGGCGCAGACATCTACGGTCATAAAATCTTCTACCCACTGGCGGATTTTTTCGGACGTAGTTTCGTCGTTCCAACGTTTCAACATCGGGATTAAGCCCGTCGCCGCCAAGTCGTAGATTTGAAGGTCAGATTGTGGAACGCTGCTCGGCAAAGCAAAAGTTTTTCCTTCGCCGCCGTACAGGATTAAATCAAGGGCTTCCTTCGGAATATCTTTGACGGGCGTAGCGAATGTAAAATTGTATTTTTTGGCAATCTGCCGCAGTTGGACGAACATCGAATTTTCGCGCACTTCGCCGAAAGGAACAATGGCGGCATCGTTGATGCTTTTCGAGTCGTCGGGAACCACTTTTTTCATATCCGCACTCGCCACCTCGCCCAAGCCTTTGCACGACGGACAATATCCATAAGGCGAATTGAAAGAAAATGCGTTGGGCGACGGCTCTTCGTAAGAAATACCTGACTCTGGACACATCAAATGTTTGCTAAACATCTGCAACTCGTTGCTGTCGGCATCTATCAGCATCATCAGTCCGTCCCCCATATTGAGTGCCATCTGGAGCGAGGCTACGATGCGGTCGCGGCGGTCTTCGCTTACCACGAGCCTATCCACGACCACCTCGATGTCGTGGGTCACATAACGGTCAATTTGCATAGCTGGCGCAATATCTACCAACACGCCGTCAATGCGGACTTTTGTAAAACCTTGCTTTCGGACTTGCTCAAAAAGCTCTCTGTAATGTCCCTTGCGCGCCCGCACGAGCGGAGCGAGCAAGATTATTTTTTTTTCTTTGAAGTTTGCAAAAACCTGCGCAATCATCTGTTCTTCGGTGTAGCGAACCATTTTTTTGCCCGTCACATACGAATACGCGTCGCCTGCCCGAGCAAAAAGCAAGCGCATAAAATCATAAATTTCGGTAATCGTGCCGACGGTAGAGCGCGGATTGCGCCCAGTCGTTTTTTGTTCTATAGAAATAACTGGCGAAAGTCCCGTGATTTGCTCCACGTCGGGACGCTCCATTTCCCCGATAAACTGGCGGGCGTAGGCGGAGAAAGTTTCCATATAGCGGCGTTGCCCCTCCGCATAGATAGTGTCAAAAGCCAGCGAAGACTTACCGCTTCCACTGATGCCCGTGATGACGACGAGCTTGTTGCGCGGAATCCGCACGCTCAAATTTTTTAGATTGTGCACGTTTGAACCGATGACTTCCAAATAGTCGAGGTCGGGAATCGTGGCGATGGTATCTTCTTGTTGTATCATATTTTTTTTATCCAGAACCGCAAAAATACACAAACAAGCGAAAGTTGCGGCAGGTTGCAGAAAATAATAGAAAACTTTTAAGGAACGCCTCTAAAATAAACTACTCATTTTTTCTTCATTCCTAATGAACGTATTTAAGAAAAATCACCCAAGTTTTTCTTCGTTCTTAATAAAAAGTCAATTTATTTTACTTCGCTGCTATTTTTTGAGCAAATAAATATTTAACATTTTTGAAAAACAAAAATCATTACCTTTGCAATGTCAAATGATATTATCAAAATAACAACGTCAAGTGTAAATGGATACACCCGAACCAAAAGTTAGTTTTTCTTCTTTTTTAGCCAAATTTCCAGAAATCGAGCTTCCGCTCACGGTGGCGGAGGACTCTGCGCGCAATTTTAGCCTACAAAATGAGCCGCTGTCTTCGGCTGCCATTCGTCAGTATATCCCCGATGAGTTGGAGGAAGAGGACGAAGAACTCACCGAATATGTGCCGTGTTTCAAAATCCCCAACACCGGCGAAGTGCGAGCGGTCGTGTATTGGAAAGCGGGTTTGCTCAACTACGAATATGTGATGGCGACTTATACCAAAGTCGGCAAACCGTTGGCACGAAAGACCATCGCAGGGACGGTCGTGACGGCGGACGGCATTATCGTACAGTCGGTCGCTACGATTGACTCGGATTGGATTATTTACATCGCCTCCGGCAAGTCCGCAACAGGCGAAGACGGCTCCTACGATGCCAGCACGAGCCGAACTCACGTCCTCGAGCTTTTGGCAAACGGTATGATAGTCAGTAGCTCGTAATATTTTTTGAGATAACTAATTGATAGAAAAAACTGTTTACACATATTGCTAACTGATGTTACGCAGAAATATTTTGACTGGCTCATTTGAGCTTAATTTTTGTAACTATTTACTTGGTCTTTGTCACTTTTTTTCTTGATAAAAAAAGTAACCAAAAAAATCAAGTGCTCTGTATAAATTCTAAAGTTTTTGCTTAAAAATCCC
>JAYUHK010000223.1:0-31124 GCA_043767025.1 Saprospiraceae bacterium
TTAGGAATAGAAGCGAAAGCAAATACGCAAATAAAATAAAAATCTTTGGTTTTTAACAGAAGAACGACCGAAAAAAGAAGTTTTACAAACGATATTTAAAAAGTTTGCCAAAGATTACGGCTTTGCCGTTTTCATTGATACTTTACGCATTTTTCCGATTTTAGAGGATAATAAATTTACTTTCACTTATGAGGTTACGGGCTTCCGTTGTAACAAAGTGGATAAGGTTTACATAAAAACCGTGTCAGGAAATTCAAGTTTTACAGACTTTCTAATTTTTTATCAAAAAGATGAACCGACTTTGAAAAACGAGCCAATTTATGCGATAGAAGAAACTAAAACAGACGACAAGGAAAGTAGAAATACAGGCGTTTATCAACGTTGTAGTAAGTTCGTTTTCATACAAAGCTACTATCCGAATGTGCAAAAGGTAATGTTGTATAATCTGCAAATTAGCCAGAAAGAAACACCAACCTCAACCTACATTTTTGGCACAAGATTACTTTTGACTTTGGGCGTTGAAATTTTAGGTAAAAATCTTGACAATCAAATATTTACACCTTTCAAAACTATTGATGAAATCATAGATTTGAAGAATGAGATGCGAAAGGCACCAACAGGAAATGTGCCTATCTTGCTAACAAAATCAAAAACTAAAATTGAGATTTCGGGTAGGCTTTTTAAAAGTAGTGGACTTTCACACGACCCAAATATAGGTGCTTTGAGCATCATTTGTGCGGTTTTACGGCAACTTGGTTGGAAACAAAAAATTGAAATTACACAGCATGGACTTTCGCAAGAACACGTTGGCAAGACCAATAAATTTATCCAAATTGCTAACAAATTGAATATTTCTTTGGCAAACTTGACAGTTCCAAAGGCAGAAATGAATAACGATTATTGGAAATATGACACAGACGGAGAGAAATTAGGAACGATTTTTATTCATTTGGTCGTAGAGAACTTCACACAAGGTTATTCTATTTTTGAAAACCATGCAGGTTGTGAAAAAGGATATTTCATAACAAAAAGTGGCGACCATATTCCACTTGAAAAATATAAGGACAGAGAGAAATATAAAGACGGCGACAAGGAACAAATCATACATATTCCAGACTTAATTTTAATTGATTTTGGGCGTAGTGAAGTGATAAACGTGGAGGGTAAAAAGTACAAGTTCCGACAAAATGGCATTGACGAACTCAATAATTACGACTATATCGAGAAAAATTACATTTTGAAACACTATCCAAAATTCAAGATTTTACGGACACTAGTTTTGTATGGAAGTACCGAAGAAAAAATCATTGCGATTGAAATCGGCTTTTTACTCAACGAAAACGGGCAACTAATTTTGGGTGTAAAAGCCCCCAAATTATTCAAGGACGCAATAAAAAACTTATTAGACTTTTGGAATTGAAGAAGTCGAACACGAAAAAAAACGGCAGATAACAGAGTATTGGCAAAAAAGAGGCAGAAGAAAGTAATTGAACATTTGAAATTCTAATTCCCTTTCTTCGTCAAGCCCCAGATGAATATGGCTTTTTTCGCATCTTCGCCCCAGCTTTTTTAACGCCAAAAAACTATTCTGATTATTTTTTGTTTCAAAAGTATTGGATAAAAATTTAAAAAATTAGATGAAAGTAACGCAATATTTTGAGAAATCCGCAGGAAAAACATTGATTTCTTTTGAGGTGCTGCCGCCTCTGAAAGGCGGAAGTATGCAGGCTATTTTTGATACACTTGACCCTTTGATGGAGTTCAAGCCGCCGTTTATTGACGTCACTTACCACCGTGAGGAGTACGTTTACAAAAAGCGTCCGAGTGGATACTACGAAAAAACTGCCATTCGCAAGCGTCCGGGAACGGTCGGAATTTGCGCCGCCATTATGCATCGCTACGGCGCAGACGCTGTGCCACACTTGATTTGTGGTGGATTCTCGAAAGAGGAAACCGAAAATGCGCTGATTGACCTCAATTTTTTGAACATCAAAAATGTGCTGGCTTTGCGCGGCGATGCGATGAAGTTTGAAGATAAATTCGTCGCTGACCCCAACGGCAACGAGTACGCATTGGACTTGGTGCGCCAAATTTCGGAAATGAATCACGGGCAATACATGGACACCGAAATTACGAAAGGCGAAAAAACAGATTTTTGTATCGGAATATCTGGCTATCCCGAAAAGCACTTTGAGTCGCCGAACCTGAACACAGATTTGCTCTATGCAAAACAAAAAGTAGAAGCGGGCGCAGACTACATCGTGACGCAAATGTTTTTTGACAACAGTAAATATTTTGACTATTTAGATGCTTGCAAAGCGGTTGGTATCAACGTCCCTGTGGTGCCGGGTCTCAAACCTATCACCAAACGCTACCAACTTACGTCTATTCCGCGCCATTTTTTCATCAATCTTCCAGAGGAATTGGTAAAAGCCGTGAACGCTGCCAAAGACGAACACATCAAGGAAGTCGGCATCGAGTGGTGTATCCAGCAGTCCAAAGAATTGAAAGCGAAAGGTGCGCCGTGCTTGCATTACTACACAATGGGCGACGCTATTACCATCAAAAAAATCGCCGAAGCGGTTTATTGATTAGAAAAATGGTAAATACGACTTTTGTAAAAAAATACGCTTTTGGGCGTATTTTTTTAACAATTCAGCGCGCCACAGACGCTCAATGTCTGTCCCGAAACGTATTGTGAAAGGTCTGAACCCAAGAAAACACAGGCGTTGGCAACTTCTTCGCCCGTCCCGAGCCGTCGAAGCGGAATACTATTGAGGAAAGCCTCCCGAGTTTTTTCGTCCAAAACGTGCGTCATGTCTGTTTCTATAAATCCCGGCGCAATGGCGTTGCATCGGATTCCGCGCGAACCTACTTCTTTGGCGATGGACTTTGTGAAACCAAAAATTCCCGCTTTGGAAGCCGCATAATTGGCTTGTCCAGCATTGCCAAAGTCGCCGACTACCGAACTCATGTTGATGATAGAACCGCTTTTTTGGCGGAGCATGGTCTTCATAACGTGTTTGGTAAGGTTGAAAACTGACTTTAGATTGGTGTGCATCACTTCGTCCCATTGCTCCTCGCTCATTCGGAGCATCAGGTTGTCCCGTGTGATGCCCGCATTATTGACCAAAATATCCAAGCGACCAAAATCTGTAACTACTTGATTGATAAGGACTTCTGCCTCCGAAAACGAGCCTGCGTCGGAGCGATAGGCTTTCACACGAAGCCCTGCGGCAGTGAGTTCTGCGACTAATTTTTCGGCGCGCTCGCTGGAGCTTTCGGACACATAGCTGAACGCGACGGCAGCGCCTTCGGCTGCGAATTTGCGGACTATTGCCTCGCCGATTCCTCTCGAGCCACCCGTCACCAACGAAATTTTATTTTGTAACAACATAAAGAATTTATTTTGGGCGCAAAGTACGGATTCCTTTCAAATTCTCAAATCTTCTACATGAACTTTCGGAAATTTTGAGGCATCAAACATAAACACATTTTGCTCCAACTTATTGTTAGTCAGCAACTTATCCAATTTGAAAGTATATCTGCTTCCATCTTTATTAAATACTCGAAGGCTCACTATTTCGTTATTTTTAGCGTCCAAAGCGAGGCGGAGCTTGGCGTAATCCGCTTTGCGGTCTTTGGCTTTGAACTCGATGAGCTTTACTTTTTTTCCATTTTCGGAGTCCTCGCCTGCGAGTGCATAGAGCAATTTTCCGTTTTCGTACATACGCATCAAGGCGGTAGGAGAGAGCAGCGAGCCGTCTTTTTCGTCGGGGTCGTAATTGCTAATTTGGACTTCGTTATTTTTCTTTTGGTAAAACCAAACTGCCTTTCCGTCGCTGACAATCAACTGATTAGGCAGTTCCATGCGGTATTTTTCGGCGGCTTGGGTGAGTTTTCCGCGTTGAGTTTCTGGCTTGCTTTTTTCGGCGGCTTCTACCGAAAGCACGAAATCGGCTTGCATTGTTTTGTAGCCGTCATATTGTTTTTTTAGTTTGTCTAAAATTATTTTTGCTTTTGGGTCGGATTTTTCACTTTCAGAATTTTGGCAAAAGACAAAATTTTGAAGAAAAATAGATATAAAAGCAGTAAAAAAAAGTATTTTTTTCATAGATTTCAATAAATTATTTTCTTTCCAAACGCAATAACGGCGATAAAATTGTATTTTTTGAAGATAAATCAAAGTACTCCTTTTTGGTTGATTGGCAAAAATATTATTTCAAAAATGATTATCTTACAAAATTAAATTATGAATATATATTTTTTTTAATTTTTTTAATAAAAATCTGTATAAAATATAGATATTTGCAGAATAAAATTAGGTGTCTAACAACCAATCGCTGAAAACTAAAAACTATCAATTATGCAAAATAAAAAACTAAAAATCGTCATTTTATTCGCCGCTTTGGGCATTTTCAACGCCTACACTTACGCCCAACCAAGCGATTCAATCAAAAATGATAGGTTTTCGGTTCATTATCAAGCGACAATTATTAATCAATTCAAGCCTTCATTCGCAGCAAAGTATTCTGGAATGAATAGTTTGGGTACGAATGAGGAGAGTCAAACGTCTATCACTTCCACGCTTTTTGCGGGCGCGAGGCTTTGGAAAGGCGCAAGTGTTTTCATCAATCCTGAAATAGCTGGTGGCTCTGGGTTGAGTGGTGCATTGGGCGTTGCCGCCGCTACCAACGGAGAAACTTTTAGAATTGGCGACCCTGCACCTCAAATTTATGTCGCCAGAATATTTTTTCGACAAATATTTTCGCTTGCGCAAAAAACCGACTACCAAGCAACAGACTTTAACCAGTTGGGAGAGCATCTGCCTCAAAAATATCTTTCCTTCACCATCGGAAAAGTCGGAATCGTTGATTATTTCGACGACAACCAATACAGTCACGACCCGCGAACACAGTTTATGAGTTGGGCTTTGATGGCAAATGGTGCTTGGGATTATCCAGCCAACACCAGAGGCTATACGCCGAGTGTGGTTTTGGAGTATGTGTCGCCCGAACACGAACTCCGATACGGCTTTTCGTTGGTGCCGATGACCGCCAACGGTAGCAGCATGAATTGGAACTTTGCCGACGCACATTCGCAGACTGTAGAATATACGCACCGCCACAAAATTAGACACCAAGAAGGTGCAATCCGTCTTTTAGCGTTTCGCACTATGACCAACATGGGAAATTATCGAAAAAGTATAGACCTCAATCCCATCAATCCAATTATAGAAAATACCCGACAAAAGGGCAATTATAAATATGGCTTTGCAGTCAATGCCGAGCAAGATATTAGCAAAGATTTGGGGTTATTTTTTAGGGCAAGTTGGAACAATGGAGCGACCGAAACTTGGGCATTTACGGAAATAGACCGAAGCGTAAGTGCTGGACTTTCTTGGACGGGACAGCATTGGAAGAGAGCCAACGACAACGTTGGGCTGGCTTTCGTGAGTTCGGGGCTTTCGAAGCCTCATAGGAGCTACTTGGCTGCAGGCGGCAAAGGTTTTATTTTGGGCGACGGCGGACTGAATTATGCGCCCGAATACTTGACAGAAGCGTATTATTCGGCAGAGTTGGTCAAAAAATACGTCTATTTGTCGGGAACTTACCAACTGGTAGTGAATCCCGGCTACAACAAAGACAGGCAAGGACCTGTGAGTGTGTTTTCGCTTCGGCTCAACGCCAGAATATAATTTTACTTGGACTAAATAGTTATGGGTTTTTAATTTTGAGTCCTCATAAACTATTGAAAATCAACGAATTATGTCGGATATTAAATGCCGTCTATTTAGGTACAGGAACTTAAAAAATACAGTACAGCCTCTTTTGAGTAGGCGTACGTTATTTGAGATTGTGTTTCCAATTTCGATGCTGCCAACGATTCGGCAAAAAATTAAAATTTAAACTATTTAGCAAAAAAAACCCGAAAAAACTTATTTTTAGATACTATTTTCGATTAATTTGCATCTTTTTAAACCTTATTTTATGCAGCCAATAGAAACATTGCTGAGCAATTACGGCTCGAGCCACCAAAATACTACCAACAAACTCATACACTGGCTTTGTGTTCCAGCTATTATGTTCAGCTTGTTGGGCATTTTATACGCTGCGCCATTTCCTTTTTTTGCACAAAAAACTTGGTATTTCAACTGGGCGGCGGTTGTGTTGGCTGCTGCGTTGGTCTATTATTTTAGGCTTTCCAGACCGATGTTTTTTGGTTTTTTATTGATAGGAATTTTGACATTGCTCGGCAATCACGCGCTCGCTTTGTCGGTCGGCGATGGCAGAAATATGGTTAATTATTCACTTTCAATATTTGCTTTGGCGTGGGTTGGGCAGTTCATTGGACACAAAATAGAAGGCAAAAAACCATCTTTTTTGGAGGACATCCAGTATTTGTTGATAGGTCCGGCTTGGCTGATGCAGTTTATTTTCAAAAAAATAGGCGTAAAATATTAGACTTGCAGTAAATTTCTTTATTACCATATTATATTTTGAAATAAAGTAAAAATAAATTTTTAATAGCTATAAATTTTCTTTCAACCAATTTTAAATAGAAACAATTAATGTCTGATGCAATTTTTCAAACCCCAAAAGCTATCAATGAACCTATCTTAAACTATGCCCCCAACTCGAAGGAGCGAGCGACGCTTCAGCAAACGCTTTCGGAGCTAAAAGCCAAAAAAATTGAAATTCCGATGGTAATTGGTGGCAAAAATATCACTACCGACCATCGAGTTTCGATACATCCACCGCACGAACATCAGCACACGTTGGGATTTTTTCACAAAGGCGACAAAACACACGTCCAAGCTGCCATCAACGCCGCTCTCGCCGCCAAACACGACTGGGAAAAAATGCCTTTTGCAGACCGTGCCGCCATTTTCTTGAAAGCTGCCGACCTGCTCGCGGGACCTTACCGCGCCCGAATGAACGCAGCGACGATGCTCGGTCAGTCCAAAAATGTATATCAAGCCGAAATAGATGCCGCTTGCGAATTAGCGGATTTTTTGAGGTTTAATTGTCAGTTTGCCACCGAAATCCATGCTCAACAACCCGTTAGTTCGCCGCTTTTGTGGAATAGATTGGATTATCGCCCTCTCGAAGGCTTTGTTTTCGCACTTACGCCGTTCAATTTTACAGCAATAGCCGCCAATCTTTGTGCTGCGCCTGCGCTCATGGGCAATACGATAGTTTGGAAACCCTCCGATTTTCAAGCATATTCTGCGCAAGTTATCATGGATTTGTTCCATGAAGCAGGTCTGCCCGACGGCGTGATTAATCTGATATTCACGGACGGACCAGAAGCTGGCGATATAATTTTTAAACACCCCGATTTTGCGGGTTTGCATTTTACAGGAAGCACCAAAGTTTTTCAAAATTTATGGAAAACAATCGGTGAAAATATAGCTACCTACAAAACATATCCTCGAATCGTGGGCGAAACAGGTGGCAAAGATTTTGTCATCGCACACTATTCCGCAGATGCGAAAGCAGTGGCGGTAGGGCTTTCTCGAGGTGCATTTGAGTATCAAGGGCAAAAATGTTCGGCAGCGTCGCGGGCGTATATTCCGACCAATCTTTGGGCTGATGTCAAAAAATATTTGATTCAAGATTTAGCGGATTTCAAAATGGGCAGCACCGAAGATTTTTCTTGTTTCGTCAATGCCGTTATTTCGGAGCAAAGTTTTGACAAATTAAAAAAATACATCGACGAAGCAAAAAATAATCCAGAAGTGGAAATTATTGCAGGAGGAAATTGTGACAAATCGGTTGGATATTTTGTGGAGCCGACTATTATTGTAGCCAAAAATCCAAAATACATCACAATGTGCGAGGAGCTGTTTGGTCCCGTCCTGACTATCTATGTTTACGACGAACACCATTGGCACGACGCGCTGAAAATGGTAGATGAAACTTCGCCTTATGCACTTACTGGAGCAATATTTTCTCGTGACCGCGCCGCCATCAACGAAGCAACTACACGGCTGAAACACGCTGCGGGCAACCTTTATATCAACGACAAGCCGACGGGCGCAGTCGTCGGGCAGCAACCGTTTGGGGGAGCGCGCGCCAGTGGCACCAACGACAAAGCAGGCTCTGTGTTCAATCTTTTGCGTTGGGTTTCGCCGCGAACTATCAAGGAAAACTTTGTGTCGCCGACGGATTTTCGCTATCCATTTTTGGGATAAAAAAATAGTCTTAAATAATTTTTGAACTTCTACCAATTTTTTATAGCTTTACGCAATTATTCTACTATAAAATCGTATTTTCACAAAATTAATTATTTAAAAATGAAAAAAATATTCTTCTTGTTGCTTTGCTTATCGCTTGGGTCGCTGACTGCGTTCTCGACAAACGACCCTATCGCAAAAGATAAAAAATTCTGCATCGCCGGAAAAGTAAAAGGTTGGGGCGACGCGCCAGCAAAATTATTTTTTATTTACTACAATGGCGACAATCGCATAGTTGATTCATTGCTGTTGGTGGACAATAAATTCAGGTACGAAGGAAAGATTTCCTGCCCCGTAGTTTGCAAGATTTCGTCTAATTTGAGTCAGAATATGGCGGAAATTTTTGTTGCACCCGAAGAAGAAATAACTATCAAAGGCAATGCCAAAGAGTTGTTGGACGTGCGCGTCAAAGGTGGAAAATATACCGAGTTGATGGACGAATATCTTTCCAAAAGAGAGCTTCAAAGCAATAATTCTTTCGCTTATATTTTGGAACAAAAGATGAAAACAAGCCAAAATGAAAGCAATGGCGGCAAAAAAAATACTGTAACAGAGCTCGACGGTAATGCGATGAACCAAATTAATAAAGACAAATTGTTGATGTCACAAAAGTTCATTGACGGACACAAAAATGACTTGGTCAGTGCGTATGTTCTTTCGGATAATATGAACGGAAATCAAAGCGTCGAAAAGTTAATGGAGCTGTACCAAAAGCTAAGTCCAGAAGTTCAAGCCAGTTATTACGGCGTGAAGTCAAAGCGTCAGTTGGATTTGCTCGGTCGTCTGCAAGTTGGGTCGCCGTTTATTGATTTTGTGCAGAATGACGTTGATAATCAGCCAGTTAGCTTGTCGTCTTTCAAAGGAAAATATATATTATTGGATTTTTGGGCGAGCTGGTGCGGTCCGTGTAGGAAAGAAAATCCGAACCTTTCATTGGCTTTCGGGCGTTATCACTCGAAGGGATTGGAGATACTTGGCGTGTCTTTGGATACCGATAAGTCGGCTTGGTTGTCAGCAATAGAAACCGATAAATTGGTTTGGAAACAAGTTTCTGACCTGAAAGGTTGGAAAAATGAAGCGTCACAAAAGTATGGTATTCGCTCCATTCCGTCCAATATTTTGTTTGATAAATCAGGGAATATTGTTGCAAAAAACTTGAAAGGCGAAGATTTACAACGCGTATTAGGCGAAATTTTTAAATAAAAAAACCATGCGAATAGTCGGCGACATACCACATTCGTCCATGAAAATTACGATTTTCAAGATGGACGAAAAGCTTTCTGTAAAGTTTGAAAACAGTGCGTACGAACAAATTTATAAATTCAAATCGGGGGAGGTAAGCGGCTTGGAAGAACTAAAAACTCTCATCAACGAGGAATTTTTGGCGGACGTGTTGTCGAATTTTGATTTTTTGCACAAGACCAAAATCAAGCACATTCGCAGGGTTCCGTCAGGGTTTGGAGACGAATTTGAAAAAATTATTTAGAAAAGGAATGTAAATAGTTATAAGTTTTTAGTTTTTAGTTTTTAATTTTGAGTCATCATAAACTATTGAAAATCAATGAATTATGTCGAAAATTAAATGTCATCTATTTGAGTGTAAGAACTTATCTAAAATAAACTACTCTTTTTTATCCTAAATTCAGGGCAATTTCAACTCTATAACCTCCATATTTTTCACAATGCCCGCATCTATGGAAAAGCGCATCAAGGTTTGTACTTTGTGGAATCCTTCGAGTCCACACGCGCCCGGATTGACGTGAAGTAAGCCTAAAATTGGGTCATTGATGACTTTTAGAATGTGCGAGTGACCACAAATAAATAATTTTGGCGGCTTATCATAAAGGTAGGCTCTCATTTTGGGCGCGTATTTTCCGGGATAGCCTCCGATATGCGTCATGCAAACATCTAAACCTTCGCAGTCGAACCGCCATATTTCTGGAAATTTTTTTCGCAAATCGTGACAGTCTATATTTCCCCAAACTGCTCGAAGCGGCTTAAATTTTTCCAAATCTTCTGTGACTTTGGGGTTGCCGATGTCGCCTGCGTGCCAGATTTCGTCGCACTCTTCGAAATGCTCAAAAACCTGTGGCGGCAAATGACTGTGCGTATCCGATAAAAGTCCGATGCGTTTCATGATCCAGTTTCTGACGAATTTCCCAATGCTGCTTTATAGGTTGCGAGGCAGCGTTCTCTTGCGAATTTATGCTCCACCATAGGCTTTGGATAGCTCGGAGTATCAAATTCTTTCACCCAATTTTTGATATATTCTTTTTTACTGTCAAACTTAATCTGCTGACTATCAGGGTTAAATATTCTAAAATAAGGTGCTGCATCAGTTCCGCAACCAGCCGCCCACTGCCAACCGCCCGAATTGCTTGCCATGTCAAAATCCAACAATTTTTCAGCAAAATATGCCTCCCCCCAACGCCAATCAATGAGCAAATGTTTGGTCAAAAAACTTGCTACAATCATTCTTACGCGATTGTGCATAAAGCCAGTCGTGTTCAATTCCCTCATTCCTGCATCAACTATTGGGTATCCCGTCACCCCGTTACACCATTTTTTGAAGTCATTTACGTCTGCTCGCCAAGCGATTTTTTCATAATTGGGTCGAAACGCATTTTTAGAAACATGGGGAAAATGTGACAAAATCATAGCATAGAAATCTCGCCAAATTAATTCATTCAAAAAAACTTCACTCAGTGACATAGCTTTCAGAGCTTTTTCACGAATACTAATTGTGCCAAACCTAAAATGTATTCCTAATCTCGTCGTACCTTGCACGGCAGGAAAGTTCCTTTGCTCTGCATAATTCTTTATAATTCCCCTCGAAATTTCGACAGGTGGGATACGCTGTGCGGACTTTTGGAAACCCATTTCTTCCAAAGAAATAGTTGAAAACGGAGAAGTCTGGATAAAATTTGGAAAATATTTTTCCGTTTCGTAAGGTTTTAAAAAGTATGAAATTAGATTTTGAGAACTATCTAATCCTTCGTTTTCTACCATTTCGGACTGCAATTTTGCTTTCCACTTTTTGCTGTACGGAGTAAAAACTGTATATGGTGTGCCATCATCTTTAACTACTTCACTCTTTTCAAAAATAACATGGTCTTTAAACGTCTGAAAATCAATGTTTTGCGATTTTAAAAATTCCCCAACATTTTTATCTCGCTCCAAAGCATACGGCTCATAGTCGTGATTGGTAAAAACCGTATGAATAGAATTTTCTTTTGCCAACTCTGACCAAACGCTTGCGGGATCGCCATATTTGACCAATAGAGAACTGCCCAACGCTTCCAAATCTGATTTTATTTTTTCTAAAGTTTGGTGGATAAAAGTTACGCGAGCATCTTTTTTATTTTCGAGCTTGTCAAGAATGTTAGGGTCAAAAATAAAAATCGGTAGGATTTGAAGATTGGATTTTAATGCGTTATACAGCCCCGCGTTGTCATTCAAACGCAGGTCACGTCGAAACCAAAAAACGTTAATTTGTGACATTTCTTTATTGTATAAAATTATATAAGTGTGACAGGCTTTTTATCAATCGGATTTAAAACTGTTCCTTTGACTTTGGCTTCTGCAACGATAAAGTATTCCGATTTTGCACCCTTCATTTTTTTTGCAAAACCCACTAAACCGCCGAGCAGGAAATTTTTTGCTCCAATTTCATCTATTTCTGAATTTTTTACCTCGAATGGAAGCTCAAATCCTAACTCAATCACTTCGCCTTTTACAACATCAAAAGGAATTTTTAGTTCTATTTTCCCCAACTCGTATTCGTCAATCAGTTTACTTTCTCCGCGACCACGCGAATATTTCTCGATAATTTTAACCTTCACAGACTCGACTGTTTGAGTTTCCATACTTCCGAACCGCAGGCTTCCGTGCAGTGATTTACTGGTTTTTTTGATAAATTGAGGCGGCAATATTTCCATCTTGACGCCTTCTATTCCCAACCATTTTTTTAGAGAGTCAAACATAATTCAATTTCTTTTTATCATTTTGAAATGCCAACTTGAAGCGAGCGGTTTTAGCCATCTTTCGTCGAAATCAGACTTATTTGCGACTAAATTATCGAAAAATAAAGTTTCGTCACAAATATTTTTTGACTCATACAAGTTTGAAATTTGTGATTGATGCAGCGTTTGTACTTCATTTTCTTCATTTAGGTATGCAAAGTTGAGGCGGTCAAATAATTTTATACCATACTGATTTTCAATAGATTGCAAAAAGTGAACAGATTTGTCAATAGAGCAACCGCTCGCGCCTGCATTGGATTCATCGACCGTAAAAACTATAAAACTTGCGAACTTTATTTCTGCTTTCGCTTTGAGCGACTGATTATGAGCCGTCCAATTTTTTGTAAAATAATCTAATTTTTCTTGAATTTGTGACATTTCTATACTTGTCAAAAATCTACTACTTTGATAAATCCAAACCTTAGATTGAGGAGAAAATTCGTTCATTTTTGTCACAAATCTATATTTTTTGTAAATTATTGACGAGCATTTCGGATAAATCATACACCATAACATCGTCTTGTTTTTCTCTCGCTTTTACTCCGTCGTGCATCATAGTCAGGCAAAAAGGACAATTTACTGCAATCACTTCTGCGCCCGAGTCTATCAGCTCGTTGCTGCGTTCTATATTAATTCTGACACGTCCCGGCTCGTCTTCTTTGAACATTTGTGCGCCACCTGCGCCACAACACAAACCGTTGCTGCGACTGCGTTTGAGGTCTGTTAGGTCAGCATCTAATGCCTCCAAAAGCGAGCGCGGAGCTTCGTAAATACCGTTGGCTCTGCCGAGATAGCAAGAGTCGTGATAGGCTATTTTTTTGCCTTTGAAGCTGCCGCCTTCTTTCAATTTTAAAGCACCAGAATCGATCAACTCTTGCAAAAATTGAGTGTGATGCACCACTTCGTAATCTCCGCCAAGTGCGGGATATTCATTTTTTATAGTATTAAAACAGTGCGGACAGGCTGTCACAATCTTCTTAACTTCGTACATATTTAATGTTTGAATGTTTTGCAACGCCAATAACTGAAAAACAAACTCATTTCCAGCTCGGCGAGCGGGGTCGCCAGTGCAGCTTTCTTCGTTGCCGAGTATCGCAAAAGATATTTTACATTCTTCCAAAATACTACAAAATGCTTTTGTAACTCGCTGCGCACGAGCATCGAAACTGCCAGCACAACCAACCCAAAAGAGTATTTCTGGTTTTTTCGCAGATGTATCCAACTGTGACATGATTGGAATATTCATAATTGATTTTTTATATTTTTTTAATTTTCTTTTGCCCACGCTTCTCGCTCAACAGGCATTTGCCAAACAGCTCCTGAATTTTCTAAGCTATTGAACATTGGCAACCAATCTGTTGGACCTTGTGACAGGGTTAAAATCTCGTATCTGCGCATTTTTAAAATTATATCCAGCGGATTTATTAGCACGGGACAGGCTTCGACGCAGGCGTTACAAGTAGTACAGGCGTGAATTTCTTCGGGCAAAATTCTATCGAACAAAGATTTTCCGTCAGAAAAATCTTTGATTTCTATTTTTTGTGAATCTAAAATACTACCTATTTCGGTCGCTCTATCTCTTACGTCCATCATAATTTTTCGCGGAGATAATTTTTTGTCGGTCAAATTGGCTGGACAAACAGCGGTGCAGCGACCACATTCGGTACAACTGTAAGCATCTAAAATATTTTTCCAACTCAAATTTGTGACATCGTTAGAGCCAAATTCGGGTACTTCATTTGATACAGTTTCGAGAGTGGTGGCAAGCGGTAATCCCATCATTCCCTTGACTTCGTTCATAATGGCGGGCATATTTTCCATCTTTCCGTGTGGCGTAAGTTTAGAAAAATAGACATTCGGAAAAGCTAAAAAAATATGCAAATGCTTGGACTTTGGAAGATAACACATAAAACTAAAAACGGTCAAAATATGCAGCCACCAGCCAAATCTTTCGACAATTATTAATGAACTTTGTGACAGAGTACCAAATAGCATCGGACCTAACCAACTACTAACTGCAAAGCCGCCGATAGGCTTATAATGTTCTGGATTGATGCCTTGTAGGACAGTATCTGCCCCGTTCATACTGAACACTCCGATGAGCAAAACTATTTCTAACAGTAGGATAATATTGGCATCTAATCGTGGAAAACCGTTGAGTTCAGATTTTTGGAATCGAGGAATTTTTAGTAGGTTTCTTCGAGCAAGAAAGATGAATGTAGCTACAAAAGCCAGTACAGACAGAATTTCTATAAGATTGATGACCAGCATATAAAGTCCGCCAATTTTGTTGGCAAAGAAACGGTGCGTTCCAAAAATCCCGTCAATAAAAATTTCAATCAGTTCGATTTGAGTCAATAAAAAGGCGGCATAAATAAAAAAATGGAAGATAGCAGGAATAAATCTTGTGAACATTTTTTTCTGCCCAAGTGCAATTAAAAAAACATTTTGCCAACGTTTTGTGACATTTCCAACTATTAATTCTTCCTGTCCGAGTAAAATATTTCTCCTTATTTTTAGAAATTCTCGACCTGCGTAAGTCAGCGCAACAGCTGCAATCGCAATAAATAAAATAGATGCAAGCATATAAATTAAATTTTCAATAGTTATTTAATGCAAAGTTGTAATAATTTAACGAATTTTTACTAAAATTGCGGAAAAAATGATTGATTTTTATGAAAAATAAACCTTTTTTGATAGGAATTTGTGGCGGATCAGGGTCTGGCAAAACTACTTTACTCAAACAAATACGACAAAAATTTTCGGAATCCGAGCTGTGCATTATCTCCCAAGACGACTACTATCGACCGCGTGAGGAGCAAATCACGGACTCGGAGGGAGTCCAAAATTTTGACCTTCCGAAGTCTATTGATAAGAAAATGTTTGCGCAGGATATTCAGAAATTAATCCGCTATGAGTCCGTCGAAAAATTAGAATATACCTTTAATAATGAAAAAGCAAACCCAAAAATACTAACGTTTAGTCCTGCGCCGATTATTATTGTGGAAGGAATTTTCATATTTCATTTTAAAAAAATCAGTAGTTTATTAGACCTAAAAATATACCTGAATGCGAAAGAAAATTTAAAAGTTATTCGCAGAATCAAGCGCGACCAGATAGAGCGGAATTATCCAATCGAAGACGTTTTGTACCGCTATCAAAATCACGTTTTGCCTACTTTTGAGAAATATATCGAGCCGTATCGGGAACAAGCGGACATTGTAATCAACAACAATCAGGACTTTAGGCGAGGCTGCGATGTATTAGAGGGCTTCATTAAAAATTTACTCCAAACAAATACTTAGTGTAAAAAATACACTACCTTTGTACTGAATGTATGATTTATTCAATCTTTAAGTAAAACCTTATGATTATTGTAATTGACAGCGGCTCTACGAAAGCCGATTGGATTGTTGTGCCAAGCGATGGCAGCGAACAATATTTGGTAAGTACGATGGGATTCAATCCTTTCTTCCACGATGAAGACCGAATAGTAGAAGAATTGAGCAAAGATTTTGTCAATCACGTTCCCGTGGATAAGATTGAGAAAGTTTTTTTCTATGGTGCTGGCTGTTCAGACGAAGCTCATTGCCAAATAATTCATCGTGGTTTGGAGCGGATTTTTACGAAATCTGTCATTTATGTAGAACACGATTTGCTGGCTTCTGCTCGCGCCACTTGCGGAAATAATCCCGGAATTGCCTGCATAATCGGTACTGGCTCCAACACTTGCTCCTACGATGGCAAGAAAATCACCGACAATGTGACCAATTTGGGCTACTTGGTTGGCGACGAGGGGAGTGGATCTTGGCTCGGCAAGCTGTTGGTAAGGAGTTATTTTTATCGAGAAATGCCTGATGATTTAAAATTAATTTTTGAAGCCGAATATGGTTCTGGCGAAACTGCTCGACTCAAAATTATTAACCAAATATACGGAGATAGTCCAAATGTTTATTTGGCTTCTTTTGCAAAATTTATGGTAGAAAACAAAGAACATTCGCTCATTTATGGTTTGGTATTCAATGCTTTCGATGAATTGGTGTGTCGCCACGTCTTAAAGTACGAAAATCACGCTCAAGTACCGATACATTTTGTAGGTTCTATTGCCTTTCATTTGCAAGATATTTTAAAAAATGTATTAGAAAAACGAGGACTCACACTCGGAAATGTAATCAGAAAACCTGTAGAAAATTTGGTGGATTATCATTTATCAAAAAATTAAAGTTCGTTAAAACATATTATGAAGAAAGAAATAAGAAGGATAGGCGTTTTCACATCTGGCGGCGACGCTCCGGGTATGAACGCCGCCATTCGAGCCGTAGTCAGGAACGCTGTGTACCATAATTTGGAGGTGTACGGCATCAATAGAGGCTATGAGGGTATGATTCAGGGACAATTCAAAAAATTGGAGAGTCGTGACGTGGCAAATATCATTCATCGCGGCGGGACGATACTCAAAACCTCCCGAAGTCAAGATTTTATGACTCCCGAAGGACGGGCGATTGCTTTCAAAATGTTGCAAGAACACGGTATCGATGCCTGCGTAGCAATCGGCGGAAACGGTACTTTTACGGGAGCCGAAGTGTTCAAAAATGAACACGGTATTTCGTTTATTGGCTTGCCGGGAACGATTGACAATGACCTTTTTGGCACTGATTTTACCATTGGCTTTGACACCGCGATTAACACTGCGGTAGAAGCAGCCGATAAGATTCGCGACACCGCAGACTCTCATGACCGTCTTTTTTTTATAGAGGTCATGGGGCGTTCTTCTGGCTACATAGCCCTTTACACAGGTATCGGCAGTGGCGCGGGTTCTATACTGATTCCAGAGGAAGAAATGAACATTGATAAGTTAGTGGATACGCTCAAAATGGCGGCGAAACGCAAAAAAATGTTCAGCCTTATTATCGTAGCAGAGGGAAATAAGAACGGTGGAGCAGCCGAAATTGCCGCAAAAGTGAAAGAAAAATACAACCATTATGACACCAAAGTAACGATTATTGGGCATTTGCAGCGCGGTGGTTCTCCTACTTGTTTTGATAGAGTGTTGGCAAGTCGCTTGGGATTTGCTGCGGTAGAAGCTATCTTGAAAGGCAAAGAAAATGTGATGGCGGGCGTTATCAACGACCAAATTGTTTACACGCCTTTTGCAGAAGCGATTTCATCTTCCAAGCCTTTCAAAAAAGATTTGATGCCTGTCGCACATATTTTAGGTTTATAATTTTTTTAATTTTTACCTAAAAATGTGACATTTTTTACTTCAAATAATTTTTTATTTTGTATGAATCGTGACGACATTTATTCTTTAATTCAAACTCGACAATCCTACCTTTGCGTCGGATTAGATAGCGATTTGGACAAAATTCCAGTTCATTTGTTGAAGTACGAAGACCCTATTTTTGAGTTCAATAAGCAAATAATTGATGCAACTCGCGACCTCTGTGTTGCCTACAAACCCAATTTGGCGTTCTACGAAGCAAATGGTTATAAAGGCTGGAAAAGTTTAGAAAAAACAATGCAATATATTGGTAATCAGCATTTTACGATAGCCGATGCCAAGCGTGGCGACATCGGAAATACAGCCCGAAAATATGCAGAAGCCTTTTTTACTACCCTAAATTTTGATGCAATTACCGTCGCGCCATACATGGGGGAGGACAGCGTGAAACCATTTTTAGACTTTAAAAACAAATGGGTTATTCTTCTCGCGCTCACGTCCAATCTTGGGGCTATAGATTTTCAGATGACGATTCAAGACGGAAAAAATTATCCACTCTACGAAAAAGTAATCCACAAAGCAGTCAAATGGAGCAATCCTGACAACATGATGTTTGTGGTAGGTGCTACACAAGCTAATTATTTTCAAAAAATTCGAGCTATTGTGCCAGAGCATTTCCTATTAGTTCCCGGAGTTGGCGCGCAAGGAGGCAGCTTGAATGATATTTCGACATGGGCAAAAAATGACTTAATTGGGCTGCTCGTAAACTCGTCAAGAGGCATCATATATGCTGACAAGTCCGAGAATTTTGCTCATTTTGCACGCTTGGAAGCGAAAAAGATACAATCGGAAATGCAAAATTATTTATAAAAATTTTTTATCGTTTAAATTTTTGTTATTTTTACGTTTGTGACTTATTTCTGCTAATCTACTGGAATATTGTAAATGAAAGCAACGGTTTTTTTAGAAAAAAAATGGCGATTCAAATTTTTACTTCTCTTATTGTTCGCAGTATTTGCTACCGCATTTGACTTTGGTAAAGAAAAGTCACAAATATCAGATAATTTAAAAATAATAACGCATAATTCTTTTCTTCAACAACAAATTTATAGATACCATACTTTGGGTTCTTACCAAGCCGATAAAGGAAATTATGTCGGCGCACGCAAAATTTATCTAAATTTATTGCGCTTAATCCAACAAAATCCCTCTCTGAAAGAAATACAAATTGGTAGAGTTTATAAATCCTTAACTGCCTGCGCAGGAAGAATGGACGACTACGAAAGTTCAATAAATTACGGACTTCAAGCCCTCGACATATACACTCGCACCTACGGAGAATACCATTCAGAAACAGCTAAAATTTATAACAATCTCGGCGTAACTTACGAAAACTTTGAAGATTACGAAAAAGCATTAGCCTACCAAACCCATTCTCTTCAGATAAAAAAACAAACACTTGGCGATAACAATAAGTCGGTGGCTGCCGCATTAGAAAATGTAGGAGTAGTCAAAAGAGCCATGTCACAATATGCAGAATCTGTGACTATTTTAGAATCCGCATTGGCGATGAAACTTCAAAATAATTGCGCTCCGCCAGAAATATTGCGGACTTACAACAATTTGGCAAGGTCTTATTTACTCAATAAAAATGTCACAAAATCGAAGATAATTGCAAAAAAAATGCTTAGCTTGTCAGTCGCTTCCAGCAATAAAAAAGACACTTGGACAGGGATTGCTTACCAAAGATTATCGGATATTTATGTCCAACAAAACAACTACAAACAAGGATTAGAAAAAATCAACCTGTCACTCATGGCTTTTGATTTTGATGAAACCAATATAAACTCTGCCGTTCAACTATCGCTTCTCGACATCTTAAATTCATTGGAGTCGAAATCAAAAATCATCACAAAGTTATACCAACAAAGTAATTCTATTTCGGATTTAATCTCGTTAGAAAACGTTACTAATCAGATGATTACGTTGTTGGAACTGGTTCGAGAGAACATTGATTCTGAAGCATCAAAGGAACTAAAACTTACGCAAAATTATAATATGTACGAAGCTGCTTTTGATATTGAATGGCAGTTGTACCAAAAAACAAAAGATAAAAAATACATCAAAAGTGCATTTATTATTTCGGAAAGAGCGAAAAATATTTCTTATTTAGAGTCCTTGACGCACGAGAGGGCGGAATTTTCAGCAAATATTCCATCGGAAATTTTGGAAAATGAAAAGAAAATTCAGAACAGCATCGCAACTTTGGAAGATGATATTTTTCAACTAAAATCGGCTACATCAGCTTCAGAAATTGATAAATCCAAGCAATTAAAGAAGTCACTAATCGAAGAAAATCATAAATTAAAAGACCTACTACAATCGGTAGAAAAAAATTATCCACAGTATTATCAAGTCAAATACAATAAAGAATTTTGTCAGATTGATGACATTCAGTCGAATTATTTGAAAAATAACCAGTCACTCGTAGAGTATTTTTCATCTAAAAATAGCTTATTTGCTTTCGTGATTTCAAGAGATACTTTCACTCTTTATTTGCTTTCTAATAGAGTTGATATTGATAAAAAAATAATTGGACTTATAGAAAATATCCGAAAATTCCCAAAAATATATGTCACAAATAACGCCGATACTTTATTAAAAAATAAAACAGATTTTATTACTGAATCCTTCGCTCTTTACAACTTGTTGGTGCAGCCATTTGCAAAAGAATTGAAAGAAAAAATTACCATCGTTCCTGATAAATATTTAGGCGCTTTTCCGTTTGAAGTACTGCTGTCTAATGATGTTGTGGCAGATGATTCCAAATGGTCAAATTTTCCTTATTTTGTTGATAATCACATAATTAGCTATATTTTTTCGGGACAAGTACTGAAAGAAAATTCTCTAAAACCAATCAAAAAAAATCAAAATACCTTTGCTGGATTTGCACCGCAATTCAATGAAAAAACAGTTTATTTAGACACTACTATCCAGTATTTAGTGCCTTTGCGGCACAACGAAAATGAAGTAAAAAGCATACAACAAATTGTTGGTGGAAATATTTTTTTGAAAAATAAGGCTTCTATTTCAACCTTTATCGAACAGGCAAATTCGACCCAAATTTTACACCTCGCCACACACGGGAAAGCAAATAATTCCTATGGAAAGTTTTCTTATCTGGCTTTTCAAAACGAAAAAACTGAAAAAACTGAATTTTTATTGGTCAAAAAACTTTACGCACAAAAAATAAATTCTGAACTGGTAGTCTTGTCCGCTTGCGAAACCGGACTTGGCGAGGTGGTACTTGGCGAAGGAATTATTAGTGTAGCGCGCGGTTTTTTGTATGCAGGCGCAAGGAGTGCCATCACGACCATTTGGCAGATAAGTGACTCAAAATCAGGAGATTTACTACAACTCTTTTATAAAAAATTACTTCTCGGAACCCCCAAAGATGAGTCCCTTTGGCAGGCAAAAAAAGAATACAAAGCTACTTTTGGAAACCACGCGCTTTTGGGGCATCCTCTTTTTTGGGCTGGATTTATTCCTATTGGAGATATGAGTCCGCTTGAAATCCAATCTCAAAGCGGTAGTGAAAAGTATTTTATTGTTGCCCTCGCAGTCATCGCATCACTTCTTGTGCTTCTGTTTTGGAAGTCCAAAAAATAGTATAAAATTCTAAAAAAAATGAATTATGTCCGTAAAATATATAACAATTTGTTTCAAATAAAATGTCACATTTTCTGTGTTTTCTGTATTTTTATGGCTTTATCTATTCAGTCAAATGCACAAGAAAATAAATACACTGGCTACCGATTGGAGCTTACTAATATTCGCTTGGTCAAGCAGACAAAAGATGCAAATGTAATTAATTTCGATGTCACAAATACTGGAGCTGAACATTTAGTAGTGGGTAGCAAAGCCTCGCTCAATCTTAATATCCAAATAATTTTTGAAGACTCATTTCTCGCTGCTGACACCGCAAATTTTAGGCAGGCAATAAAAAATAAATTACTTCAAACTCCAATGTATTTGGCTATCGGAGAAACTAAACAGTTCAAAAAATTCATTTTCTCTACCTTTCAGCCAGACGAAAAAATGAAAATCCCTTCAGATAAGTCTATTGCAGAAAAAATTGGCTGTCCCGATTTAATAATTGACACAATTATTGTCACACAACTCAAAAAAAAATCTGCCCAAATTCAATTTAGGCTTGTCAATAAAGGCAATGCAACTGCATTGGTTTTTGATGCACAAAAAGCTGGTTCTGAACCTGTCGCGATATTGGCGTATCTGAACGGAACACAGGTTTTGTCCCGTTCCGCGCTGAATGTTGGGGGTATAAAAATGAAAAATATGCTCAAAAATGCCGAGCTGCGAAGCCGCGAATCTGTTTTTTTGACTATGAAACTTGATTTGAGTGACAAAACGAGGTTTACACAAGTTTTAATTTTGCAAATCGACCCCTACTTGCAATTAGATGAGTGTGACAAGACCAATAACAATTTTTCTATTATTTTAAAGTAATTTGCTTGCACTGTTTTACTGCTCAAATATCTTTTTGCCTTTCCTATTGTCCAAAATAGGTGATGGGCGAGGCGCAGTTTTCATATTGGTTATTTTCAACATTGTGACATGGTGCCAAACACCTTTTTTGTATTTGAAGGCTTCGTAAGTACCGTCTGGAACAGATGTTTGAGCCTTATCTTTACCAACAGAACTCATCAAATTGAGGTGGTCATAGACTATCATTTTTTCGTCTTCGTCGTAATTTAGGCGAGCCACTACGTCGGAAGAATATTGTAAAACAAGGCGTTTTTTGGTAGCCGTTCCCTTGTCATTTTTGTCATCATAAAGAAAAACTGGCGCGCCAAACTTGATTTGATTACCTGATATATTCAAAACTTCCACGAATTTTCGGTGGTTTTTTTGATCAAATCCGTCGTAACCAAAGAGTAAATATGACTTGTTTTCGGCTTCATTTTCAAATTCTTTTATGGAATAATAATACGCTCCGAGCCAATTTTTTTCTGTAAACTGCTCATACTCAATGTCTTCGTCTAATTCTGGAACTTTTGAGAGCAGACGAATCAAAGATTTGTTTTCATCTTTGAATTGTAAAAAACCAAAATGTTCGTACACATTATTTGAGGCTTGAAATTGCCAAGTCAAAATTCTGAAAGTAGAATCCAATGGGTACAAGATTGATAAAATTTTGAGTTCTGGAAATATATTTTTAAAAGATTTTTTTCTTTCCAATGCCGACTGCATCTCAAAAACAAAGGTTTCAGATGCAGCTTTTCGAGTGGCTTGAAGACTGTCGTTTATTGCTTCATAATCAATTTGAGAGCCGCCTTCAAAAGTTGATTTTTTATGAATACTTGCGTTCATTTGTGACATCAATTTCGCCAGTGTGTCGATGGAGTTATCCAAAGGCATATCCATTACTTGACTGTCACAAGTATTAGAAAAAAATAAAAAAATAAAAAATAAAAAAAAACCTTTCATACCGTAATAACGCTTTTGCTGTAATTTTATTTGAATTTTGACGTTGCAAGTACAAATATCGCTATTTTGAGCTATCTTTTTGATAAATGTGTTATTTTTTAGGCGTAAAACGTCAGATATTAAAAACTAATAATATCTTTGTTTTATTTTATAACACAAAAAAATTGAAAAAATTACACAAAATCGTTGCTTTAAGTTTGTTTTTATTCAGTCCGTTGCTTGTTTTTGGGCAAAGTAACATGGACAAAGCCATTAAAAAATTTGAACTCAACGAGTATTTTAATGCTATTTCGCTTTTTGAAAAAATATTGATCAAAGAACCGAATAATGTTTTGGCGATAGAAAAGCTGGCAGAAGCCAACAGGCGAGTGAACAATATAAAAGAGTCCGAAAAGTACTATTTTAGGCGTATTAATCTACCAAATTTTGAGCCTGTTTTACTACTTAATTATGGAAAAGTGCTGATGAATAACCAAAAATACGACCTTGCGAAAAAAGTTTTTGAAAATTATGCAATAAAGTTTCCAACAGAAGGAAAAAAATGGTTGCAATACGTCCAGCAATCCGAAGACGTTCAAAAAAAGATACCCAGATATGAAGTTTCGCCACTGAATGTACTGAATACTTCCTTGCCTGATTTTGGAGTTTCGTTTCTCAATAACCAAAAAATCGTCTTTGCGTCAGCTCGAAAAGACCTAAAAAATGAGTACCTAAAGTTTAACGACGATTGGAATGGTAAATCAGAAAACCAAATTTTTGCTGCCGATTTGAGTGCAGGCGGAAATCCAAGCAAACCTGTTTTGCTCAAAACGGAGCTTCAAAATACTTTCAATGACGCACCCGTTAGCTACTCTGCCGACGGAAAATGGGTCGCTATCACCAAAAATAATTTTTCGGTAGGCACTCGCCAAACGACTCCAAATGGCTTGGAACTTTCAATTTATATCGCCGAGGCAACTAATAAGGGTGCTTGGGCGAAGCCGAAACCGTTTGAGTTCAACACAGAGGGCTACTCTACGGGCTATGCTTTTCTGAATTCGGACGGAACAGAAATTTATTATTCTTCCAACAGACCCGGCGGGCAAGGCGGTTTTGACCTTTATTTTTCAGAAAAAATTAACAACACTTGGTCTTCTCCCGTCAATCTGGGTACAGAAATCAACACCAAAGGCGACGAAATCACGCCATTTGTCGAAGGAAATATACTTTATTTTGCGTCGGACTTTCATGCTGGCTTGGGAGGACACGACATTTTTGCAGCACATAAAAAAGATAAAATGTGGCAAAATATCGAAAATCTTGGCGCACCCGTCAATTCTTCCAAAGACGACTTTGGCTATACCGTTTTTTCTAAAATCAATACGGGATTTTTGGTGTCTAATCGCGACGGCGGCGCAGGTTTGGAGGATATTTATTTAGTAAGAAAAAAACCGACTGCTGTGACAGTCAATATTTTAGTGCGAGAAGAAAAAACCAAGAAAAATATTGAAAAAGTAAATATTTTTTTTGAGAAAAATAAATATTTGGATTGGAAAAAAATAATCTCCGAGCGAAACGGAAACTATAAATTCACGCTCAAAGAAAACGAAAACTATCAGGTCAATATTCAAAAAGAAGGTTATGAAAACTATGCGTTAGTCCTTCCGACTTTCGACGAAGACCAAAATGGAGAAGTTAATTTTCAGGTAAGTTTGAAAAAATCGCTGCCTTTTTTATCCGGGAAAATAGTTGATGCAGAAGGTAAAAATGCCATCGCTTCGGTCAATATTACGGCTACCAATCCCAAGAATACTGAACAAATAACGTGTGTCAGCGACTCCAACGGGTTGTACCAAATGAAACTAAAAACCAATGAAACATATCTTTTTAGCTTTCAAGCTGCAAACTATGTGTCCTTGAATCGAACTGTAAAAACCCCCGAATTTTTGTCGGCTACTACTTATCTCGGCACTACCGAAATGACTTCGCAGGAAAGCCACAAAAAGAAAAAAGTTATCACGGACGCTCCACTGCCTTCCAAAAAAACAGAAGATGGTAGTATTTTTTATGCTATTCAGTTGGCATCTTTTGACCAAGCGGAACTTGCAGAAAAAACAGATTTTCCAGATTTAAAGGATTTGGGTGACATTTATGTAGTGGAAAAAGAATCCAAATATAGAGTGCGATTGGGCGATTTTGGGACAAAAAAAGAGGCTTCTGACGTGCTAAAAATAATTAATTCGAGAGATGTTAAAAGCGGTTTCGTAGTAGAAGTCGGTCTTGCGCCCACGCCAATACAGGAAAATAAAAATACTCTGCCCAAATTAGACCCCAAAAAGGAAGGCAACTTTCGCATTCGTCTTGGAGCTTTCAAAACTTGGACTTTTGATGAGCGCAAGTTTACGGATTTGGGTGTTTTGAGCAAAGAAAAAACAGCAGCCGGTCTGACGGTCGTTCACTTGGGTTTATTTTCTACGCTTGCCGAATGTCGGAGTTCGCAGTTGTCCATTGAGAAATTAGGTTTTAAAAATACTCTGATAGAACAAAAAAAAGACAATATTTGGGTAAAAAATTGAAAGAAAATTAAAGATTATAAGATTATTTCATAAGTAGTCATAAGTTTTTAGTTTTTAATTTTGAGTCATCATAAACTATTGAAAATCAACGAATTATGTCAAATTGTAAATATTGTCTATTTAAGTGAAAGAACTTCTCAAAAAATAGTACGGTATAGACACTTTGTTTACGCTCTATTTTTGCGATTTTCAATTAGTAACCTTTTTTATTTATCGGACTGAATGATTAATTTTTTTATAATTCGGTGGTATTTGTACGTCAATTTGAGAGCGTAAATGCCATTCGGTAGCCCAAAAACATTGATTTTACATTGGTTGCTGTTGTCCAAAGACATTTTTTCGTCCAACATAGTCTTGCCGTCGAATGCTGTCAAATCTACCTGAACATCGTCGTTTACTTCGCCAAGTACAGAAATTTTTACCACATCTTGCGCAGGGTTGGGGTGTATATATACGTCAAGTCCGTTTTTATTTTCGCTGTCCGAGCCAATTATCGCCGACACGACTGGATAAGAAGTAGCTCTGCCGTCTTGGTCAATCTGCCGCAATTTATAGTAATAATGGATACCAGCCAAAACTTCGGCGTCGTCTAAACTATAGGAGTTTCCTCCACCATTTGGTGCGTTGGCAGTAACGAATCCGAACACGTCAAAACCTTTGTCGGGATAAATAGATTTTTCTAACTGAAATCCGAAGTTGCCTTGTTCGTTGGCAGTTATCCACTGAAGTCTAATTTTTTTATCTATCGCTTTTGCTTGAAAAGTGAGTAATTCGATAGGAAGCGGATTCTGGGCGGTGGAAATGGTAGCACCTACACTGGCAGCATAAAATACATTATTTTTTGCCTTCAATACCAGCCGAGCCGCCGCCATAGGCGCAGAAAGCCCCGAAATAACGACTGTCGCCGAACCCGTGTTGGAGATATTGGCAGCTAACAGATTCAGCGTATTTCCTCCGTCTGTGGTCGCAAAAAGGTCTAACAGCGTAGTGCTGATGGGCGGGACGTTGGTTGCGCCTACGCTCCAAGATAGTGTAAGTTGGTTGCCGTTGGCAATGTTCCACATTCCGATAGGTGCGATGAGTTTGAACTCCGACGAATTATTGACGGTAATAAGCATATTTTTTTCGCTCGAGCAGCCTCGTCCTTGCCCATCAACGGCTCTGACAGTCAATCTCATGTTAAGATTGCGAGCTACGGTAGATAATTTTTCCCAAATAGTGAGGGTCGGGGTCACGAAATCTGTAAAATTTGGAAAAAATCGGTTGCTGCTTGCCGTTGGTTTGCGACTTCTAAAAGTCGGTCCGCCCGTAGCTGTTGGGTCTGGCGGAGTCTGAAATCCGTCTTCTATATCGAATTGCTCCCAGTTGTAAGTCAAAGTATATCCGCCTGAAGCGGTAGCAACTTGGCTCAAAGAGAAAGGCGTATTTTGTGGAATGGTATAGTTGTTCAAAGTCGGAATAGTGGGAGGGGAGAGCGTTGTTAAGATGGTCGAGCAGTCATCGAATTGCAGCAAATAGTCACTAATTTGCCCAAGACTTCCTGCGTGAAAATAATCGTCGCTCAATACTTGCACATTGTAAGGGGCGCAAATTCCCGAGTACGACATGATGGTAGAGCCGCTTCCGACCTCAAACAAAGAACCGACTACCCGATTTGCGCAGCTTCCGTTTGCAGCATAAAAAGAATGTTCGGCACCGAATTGGTGACCAAATTCGTGGGCAACCAAATCAACATCAAAATTATCTCCCGAAGTATTTGTACTTGTGGAAAGAGCCTGCGCTTTGTATGGAGCGTAGCAAATCGTCCCTACATAAGCCACTCCGCCCAAATTGGCATTGCTGAAAAGATGTCCCAAATCGTAGTTGGCGGCACCAATTTTGGAGTCGATGGTTGCTTGGTTTTGCGTCAGCATCAGGTCAGTATTGGTATTGTTGTAAGGATCTGTGGCTGCGTTGGTATAGATTATTTGGTCGTTGTTGGCTACCAAAGTCATATTGACTCCTATCTCTCGCAGCATTATTCCATTTACTCTGTTCACGGTAGTCACTATGTCGCCCAAAGCACTTGCTACCGTGCCGCCGTGCGCTGCTGCATACTCGCCAGTGCAAGCGACCGCCAGACGGAATTTCCGTATCTTACAATCTCCAACCCGCTCCGAAGCCAGCGAATGGTGCGGAGTTTGAGGGTGTGCGTGGAGCGAATTGCAGGCAAAATGTTCTTCTTTTTGGAGAATATCTTTTCGAGAGTAGCAAATGTAATAGTCGCTTTCGGGTTCTATGAGTTCGATATTTTTTTCGTGTCTATAAATAGCTGCGTGAAAACCTGTGCTGTTGAACTCACATCGGATAAAAGAATTTTCATTGGGATTGTTGCCGATAGAAGTGCCGAAATAAGACTTTATCTCGGGAAATTTGGCAGCCAACTCTGGCGACATCACGTCGCTTTCTTGAAGCATAAAAGCCAGCAAAGTACCGTCCGAAAGAGGTATATTAATGGTGGCAGAAGAGCGTTGGGTCGCAAAATCACGGAGATAACTTTGGAGTTCGGACTGCTCCAACTTGAAGTATAAAATTTTGTCCGCCGATATTTGCCGCCGCTCAAATGACTCCGCAGAGCTTATTTTGGGTGCAACGGATTTCGTCCATGCGTCAAACACAAACTGTTTGTTTTGGGCGAAAGACAGATTGAGTTGGCAGCTGCCAACACAGAAAAGTGCTAAAAGTGTGAATTTAATTTTCATTGTTCAGAATAATTTTTTTGATGAAAGCGGACAAAAAATAATCTGAATCTTATCTGACATAGTTTGGCTCTGGCTGCATTTGGGAATAAAACCCGAACAACCAGTTAAAAATTATTTTGAATGAAATAGTTTGGAAAGAATGTGCTTTTTATATAGCACAACTTGGGTATATTAAGGGAATGGTCAAGCCTGAAAAACAGAACTTCCACTCCAATACTGCAAAGTAGCACATTTAATTTCAAACTACCAAATTTATTTTGTGTTTTTTATAAAAATTTTTACAAACTAAATTTTTTGTCACATAATTTGTATTTTTTATTTTTTTTGGTAGGATAAAAAGCTACGAAAAAGGCTAAAAAAGTTGGTTTAGTCGAAATTATTTTTTAGTTAGGATTGAAATTTGTAATTTCGTATTTGAAGAAAGCATTTGAAACAAAGCATTCAGGTTTTCTTCATTTCATATCAAAAAATCAAAAAAATATGTTTCTATTTATTCTCGGTCTTATTTGTGCTTTTGTCGGAAGGTCGGTGCTGCGAAGCAGCCCTACGATGGCTCACTACAGCAGTTACGCCTTTGCTATTGGGCTTTTAATCGCCTCGTTGGGTATTTTTTCCAAAGTTTTTGTAATCATTCAGCCGGGAACGGTTGGAGTGCAAACGCTTTTTGGAAAAGTGCAAAGCGACGTGTTGGAAAGCGGTTTGAGAATTATGAATCCGTTTATGGACGTAACGACTTTCGACATCAGAACCCAAAACTATACCATGAGCGGTGTGCATGACGAAGGTAAAAAAACGGGCGACGACGCGATTCGCGCCCTGACTGCCGACGGCTTGGAGGTAGTTATGGATTTGTCGGTGCTGTACCGTGTAGTGCCGACCGAAGCTCCAAAAATTCTTTCCACGATTGGGACGGATTTTGAAAATGTCGTCATACGCCCTGTCACAAGGACGCGTATTCGCGACAATACTGTTTACTACGATGCAGTTTCGCTTTACTCTACCAAGCGCGAAGAATTTCAGTCACAAATATTCAAAAGTATTGAAAAAGACTTCAAGGACAGAGGTTTATTTTTAGAGCAACTTTTGGTGCGCAACATCACGCTGCCACAGAGCGTCCGCACGACTATTGAGTCCAAAATTAATGCCGAACAAGAGGCTCAAAAAATGCAATTTGTGCTGCAAAAAGAAAAGCAAGAAGCCGAGAGAAAGCGAATGGAGGCACAAGGAATCGCTGACTATCAACGAATTATCAACACTGGATTGAGTAATAACCAACTTCAATACGAGCAGATAAAAGCGTACAAAGAGATAGCGACTTCTCCCAACACAAAGGTAATTATTATGAGCGGTGGCAAGGGCAATCCCGTTATTATCGGCAACCAATAGCCGTAAGAAAATTGTTATCAAATAAAAAAAGAGCTGTAAAAATTATTTTACAGCTCTTTTTTTCATGTCACAAATCCAACAAACCGTTTGGAAGATTAATGATGATTTTTTTTAATTCGTAATCTACTTTTTCAATCAATTTGGGGTGCAAGGGTATCATAATTTCTTTATTTTTATACTCCACGATAGCCATTTCCTGCTGTGGCATTTCGATAATTTCTTTCGTCACTCCGATGACTCCAAACTCCACATCTTCTACCAAAAATCCTACACAATCGGAATATAGTAGGTCACTATCTGCCAAAAAATTTCCTGAAACAATATTTTTTTCGGACAAAAACACGCTTTTGGAGGACAGCATTTGAGCGGCTTCTTTCGTATCTACGCCTTCCAACTTTACGATTATTTGATTGCCGCTGCGTACAGATTCCATAAAATAAGGCACACGAGTTCCTTTGATTTCGATAAAAATAGCTTCAGTACCCAAAAAATCATCTTCAAAATTTTCTTCTACAAAAAATTTCAATTCCCCTTTCAGTCCGTGCGGTTTTTGGGTGTAGCCGACTGCGATTAAATTTTCCATAGTTTTTTTTAATTGTGGTCTATCATTACTTGAAGTAGCGTAAAACCTTTTTGAGCTTTTTGCTCCCAAGAAAGTGCTGGATTTATTATTTGAGTATCTAAAATTCGTAATTGCCTGTAAATCAATCCGATACCTTCGGCATATTTTTCAGAAGATTCTCTCAACTCAATCAAATTTTCACTTTTTGCTTGCTCTATGGTCGTCACTTTGGGATAATTATTTCCAAGCAAAGTAAAACTTTGAGCAGTCCCAAGCACTTGATAATTCCAATTTTTGAACATTTGTATGCTTTCTTCGGCGATTTTTACGACCAGATTGGGGTCAATAAAAACATTTCCGTCCCAAGTATTTCCCTTTTTAATCGGAAAAACCATCTTAATAAATTTCAGATTTTCTTCCACTCGAATCGCCTGCGTTTCGTTTCTGAATGTAGCCCAAACATCTTGAATTTCAAATGGCAAAGTGTCGGACTTTCGAGAATATCGCTCCACTTTATAGCCCAACCCAAGCAAATTGTCGTAAATAGTGTCCACGATGATTTCTTTCACAAAAGTAGTCGATTTTAAAACATTTGTCCCCGACTGCGCAGGGTCATAAATCGTAGAATCTATTCTATATGTGACATACTTTCCGATGGTAAGTGGAAAATAATTATAACCAAAGTCAGGTTTGTATTCCTCTAATGTTTGTTTGGAGGCACAACCCAAAAGGAAAAGTGCAGCCAACGCTGCGAAAAAGAGTTTTTGAACGTTCAATTTTTTCATAAAAAAATTTTTAGTACATGACAAAAAAGACTTTTTCGCCAAGTTTGCCTAATTTTCGGGTTACGAAATCTGTAAACTATGCCAACGAGAGCGAAAAAGCTGTGC
>JAYUHK010000224.1:0-5970 GCA_043767025.1 Saprospiraceae bacterium
CTGTTTAAATTATAAAAATAGAATGAAACTTAGCAACAACAAAATACTAATTACGGGCGGGGCAAGCGGCATAGGACTTGGCTTAACCGAAAGATTTATGAGTGAAAACAACACCGTCATCGTTTGTGGAAGACGTGCGGAAGTTTTGCAAGAAGTGGCCGAAAGATTCCCTTCGGTCATTACCAAAGTATGCGATTTGTCATTAGAAACAGATAGAATCGAACTTTTTGATTGGATTTCAGCAAACCACAGCGACCTAAATGTGTTGATAAACAATGCCGGGATTCAAAACTGGATGAGCGTAGCCGATGCCGATTTTTACGAAAAAGCAAACCTTGAAATCACGACAAATGTGTTGGCTCCAGTGCATTTAACGGCACTTTTTACCCAACTGCCAGCTCTCAATACCATCATGAATGTAACCTCGGGCTTGGCGTTTGTACAGTTTGCCAAAGTACCTGTTTATTGTGCTACAAAATCCTTTTTTCATTCTTACACTGTGTCATTGCGATACCAACTGAAAGACAAAAACATTGAAGTAATCGAAATCATTCCGCCCGCTTTGAATACCGATTTGGGTGGCAAAGGTTTGCACGATACCGCACCGCCCGTCAGTGATTTTATCGCTTCTATTTTCAAACAGTTAGAAGAGGGCAAGACGGAACTTACTTTTGGTTTTAGCGAAATAGTGTCCAAAGCAAATCCCGAGGAAATCAAACAACGATTCGATTTTTTAAATCCATAGGAAAGCCAAAATAATCAACGCAGCATCACAAATAAGTAGTTGTAAGTTTTTAGTTTTTAATTTTGAGTCAACATAAACTATTGAAAATCAACGAATTATGTCGAATATTAAACGTCATCTATTTATGTACATGAACTTAAGCTAAAAAAGTTGCCATATAAGTCGAATGAAATCTTATCCAACTAATTTTTTTGCGTGCGGTATTTTATATAATAAAGCGATAATTATCGTAGAAATGACTGTCACAAAAGTTGTTAAAATTGGAACTGCAAAGCATGGATTGGTCGGCTCACCAAGTATGTTGTTGTTGTAAATAGTAAATCCAAAATAACCGTTTTTGAGTACATCTAAAATGAGGGCATGAAGTAAATAGACCCCAAAACTCATACTTGCAAAGCGATGAATTGCGTGAGTGCTGCGAGGAAAGTTAGCCTCCAATCTTTGCCAGTCGTAGTTCTTTAAGTACAAAAACAGTGCAAAAGAGCAAGCTAAAATGTTGGGAGCCAAGTAAGTTTGGAACTGACCATCGAACTCACCTTTTTTATTCGTAAGGTAATAAGTCCCCAATGGCGTAATGAAAAAAGCTATCCAGCCCGCCGCGTATAAGTATTTTTGAAATCTAAAACCATATTTTTTTAGATAATGTCCAGCTACGAATAGACCTACATACGCCATCCAACCCATGAATTTGATAACAAAAAATTTAGGATAATAAGTACATATTGTGACAGAGAAAAACCAGACAGTAATAAAATATTCTAAATCTTTTCGAGTTCCATTGGCACATAAAATACGAAGCGTAGGGGTGAGCAAATACAAACCCAAAATCATGGAAACAAACCACAAATGGTAGTGACCGTCGTTGAACGCCAATTTGTACCAAATTTCGTCATATTTCAACGGAAGCCCGTCCCGAAAGTCGTAGCGATAGACGTAAATCACATAAATGCACGACCAAAAAAGATATGGAATAAGCACTCGACTTGCTCGCCGTTTCAGAAAATTTCTGTTGCCTTCTTGCTTTCCCTCCAGCAACAATGCACCGCTCAACATGACAAACAAAGGAACACTCCACCTCAAACTTGAATTGATGATATTACCAATCCACCAATCATTTTTAGCGACGTCACTATAATTATTGAGCAACTCTCCGCTCGAATGAAGCGCGATGACTGCCAAAGTTGCAAGTACTCTTACATAATCAGCAAACAAAAAATGACTCTTTGGAACACTTAAATCACTGCTCATCAAAGATATTTATTGATATTTTCTAAATCTTTTTCTATCTGATTCAGAACACTTTGGTATGTATTTTCAAAGTTTGAGCGGCTTTTTTCAATTTTTTCTTTTTCAGATTTTATGGTTTCATCTGCGCCGTCAATCGTTTTTTGAGCCGTTAAAATTTTATTTTCTAAATCTTCAATTTGTTTTTTGAAGTTGGTAATTTCCTGTTTCAGCGCAGCCACTTCGGTCGCTTTGTCCTCTACTCGCTGCTTTGTTTGTCCAGCCAATGCGGTATCAAACTGCTCTTTTTCTCTCCTCAAAACTCCACGATAATGTTCTCCACTTTCGAGCAATTTTAGCTTTGTCAAACCCATCATGGACGCGGTCGCAAAAGACGACTTGAAAGCGGTTATTTCGTCCAACTTCATTTCAAAAAGTGCTGCCAGAGATTGTTTAAATTCGAGATAATCAAAGCCGGGAAGATTATTTTTTTCGAGTGCGGCAGTCAAAAATTCCAAACTTTTTTCGTCTGATTGGCTGTTCGTTCCGAAGAGATTTTTTAAATTTTTTTCCATATTTTATAATTAGATTTTATATTTTTATTCATAAAAATAAACGTTTCTGTGACAAATAATAAATTTGTCACAGAAATAATATTTTTTTAATTTTTAATAGCCGATTGTAAAAAGTCTGTAACTTTTTTTGACGCTTCGTAATGTTTCAAAATCATTTTCAAAACGTCTTGTGCAGTTTGCTTCGGATTAGGACTTACCTCTGCCATAAAATAGAATTGTTTATTAGCTATCAGAGGCTGTATTTTCAGAATATCTGCCCAATCTTTGTCCATACGCTTGTTGGCTTCCCCACGGATTTGCCCAAAAATAGCTAAAAATTCCTTGTCGTTGATGACCTCCGAAAATTCTTCCAAATTTGTAGAAATATATTTTCTAACTTTTTGAAGTGTTTCTTTCTCTAAAAAATAGGCTCCGCCTCCAAGCATAATATTATCCGCGCCCATCTGCAAATAAAAGCCGGGAAACTCCTTATTTTTTGCTCCGTAGGGAGTGATAGATGCAGAAACGTGATTTTTGTATGGTGTCTTATCAGGCGAAAACCGAGTGTCGCGATAAATCCGATAGATACAGTTTTTTGCGATAGTCGCAGTAAATCGTGCATCTTTTTCGGCAATTTGTGACAGAGCGTTTCCAATTAAATTTTCAAAAGGAATTTTTACCGATTGCTCGTAAATGCCTTTGTGAGCCGTAAACCAATCTCGGTTATTATTTTCAGAGAGGTCTTTCAAAAAAGAAAAAAAAGTTGAATCCATAATATGTGTAAATAATTTTTTTTTTTATTATCTCCATTTTACGCCGCGCACGCGAGTGGTCGCCAAAAGTCTTCTAACGCTGTAACGCCCGCTTCCATTGACATAAACCATCAACAATCCTCCAGCAATAGCTATATTTTTCATAAATTCTATAGACTCAATTCGCTGCTCGGAGTAAGGTATTTTCCAAAATTGGTGAACTGTGAATGTGACAGGAATCCAATAAAAAAACAATAAAAGTGAGCCAAGGGACGCTCGATAACCAATTATAAGCATAATCGCGCCTAAAATTAAGAATAAAATTGCGCCGTATATCAGAGTATCCTGCTGCCAAGTCAGATGATATTCGGTCATTTTTGCTTTGGTAGTTTCAAAGTGTATGACCGCGTCGTAGGCTTCCGAAATAAAAATAGAACCCAACATTATTCTTCCCAACAAATCAAAAGCATCTTTCATAGCGTACAATTTTTTATTTATAGGACTGGTTTCATACCCAAAACGGACTCCGCAAATTCGTAAGATTTTTGTTTCGTCTCTTCATATTGTTTTGAAAATAAAGGTGATGTTATGATATGAGTGCCAGCTTCAGGAAAAGCCAACATTTGTTTTTGATTGGAGGGAGTGGTAGTTTTTTCAAAAAAGTCTTTCATTCGTGACACAGAAACAGTTTTGTCACATTCTTCTTCATTTTTGTAATAATATCCCAAGAAAATAGGTTGATTTACCCCTTTGAAAACATCGTCCGTCATCGTTTCCTTTATCAGATATTTGAGTGCGATTAAGCCTTCAATCCGATATTCTTTGTTCCAATATTGTTCTGCTTTTTTGGGCATTTCCCATTTGTGGTAGTCGCCACCTTCGACCATTTGTGCTATTTGTTTGCTCCACGGATAAAGTAACACGTTTGATTTTGGGTCGTAAAGGTCAATATTTGGAGAGTACATAAAGTGTGCATAAACATTTGGATTATTGGACGAAAGGTAGATTGCGAGCGTACTTCCAGTAGAACAAGACATTAAAATTACCTTTTTTCCTATTTTTTTTCCTATTTCAATCGCATCTTTTGCAGATTCGACCAGACTTTGTGGCGTTAAATTTAGGAACGCATCTTTATCCGTCAAGCCGTGCGCTGAAAGGCGAGAGAGATAGAGATTGCAACCATATCTTTTTGCAAATTCGGTATGCAAAGGCGCCCCTTCGCCTTGACTTGCCGAAAATCCATGCAAATATACTATCGAATATTCAGTCTGTTGTGTAGAATCTGCCCATACGATACGAGCTTGATTGTCGGGTTTTATATCTCCATTAAGTGGTTCATTCCCTGTCACATAGCTGTTTAAATTTTTAATTTCTGAAACGTGAGTATTTTTAAAACTCTGTATAACCGGAGTATATTTTGGCTTGGGACCGAAATAAAATGCGACACCTAAAATTAAAAAAATAGGGATTAAAATTTTGAAAATTAGCTTCATACTAACTTGATAAGTTACTTGATTACAAAAAATAGTTGATTTCGTGATGTAAAGTTAGATAAAAATATAGGTTTTTGAAATTTGAGCGATGATTTTTTTTACCAATCTTACATTTCGAGTCAAAATTTTAATCGTAACTTTGGCAATCTAATATTTTTAAAATTAACAACAATTCATCAGATGAAAGTTTCAGGTTTTTCATTTATCAAAAATGCAATTAAGTACGATTATCCGATTGTGGAAGCGATTGAGTCTATTTTGCCCATTTGTGACGAATTTATTATCGCGGTTGGCAAGTCTGACGACGATACCTTGGAGCTTATTCGAGGAATAAAGTCGGATAAAATAAAAATTTTTGAAACTATTTGGGACGATTCCTTACGCGAAGGCGGGCGAGTGTTAGCAGTAGAAACCGATAAAGCTTTTGCAAAAATATCTCCTGACAGTGACTGGGCATTTTATATTCAAGGCGACGAAGTGGTACATGAAAAGTATCTCGAAAGTATTTATAAAGGCATGAAAAAATATCAAAATAATGCTGACATTGACGCACTTTTATTTGATTATATTAATTTTTACGGTTCTTACGATTACCTTGCGGACTCTCGCCATTGGCAGAGAAAAGAGATACGAGTTATCAAAAATAATCCTAATATTTACTCTTATCTTGACGCAATTAGTTTTAGAAAAAATGAAAATGAAAAACTTAATGTGGCTTATATTGACGCTGCTGTCCACCACTATGGTTGGGTGAAAACACCTGTTGCGATGCAGCAAAAACAGTTAGAATTTCATAAATTGTGGCACGATGATGAGTGGGTGGATAAAAATGTAAAAAAGGTAGATGAGTACGATTTTTCGCAAGTAGAGTCTGTTGCTTTGTTTGAAGGGACGCACCCAAAAGTTATGGAAAAACGTTTAGAAAGAATGAATTGGAAATTTTCTTTTGACCCTACAAAAGCTAAAAAAGAAAGTTTGAGAAGAAGATTTCTAAATTACATTTTTCAGAGAACAGGTATTCATATTGGCGAGTTTAAAAATTACAAATTAGTCGAATGAGTGACTAACTCATGTTACGCAAGGATTTTAAAATGATTCTTTTGAATTTAGCTTTGTAGCTATTTACTTGGTTTTTGTCACTTTTTTTCTTGATAAAAAAAGTAACCAAAAAAATCAAGTGCTCTGTAGAAATTCTAAAGTTT
>JAYUHK010000225.1:0-10238 GCA_043767025.1 Saprospiraceae bacterium
ACTTGAATTTCTACAAGGCACGTCTGAAAATACAGTCACATTGAATAAAATGCTGCTTAAAATTTTAGTAAAAATATTCTGCGTAACATGAGTTCTTAAGTAAAAAAAAGTTTTACAACCTGATGCCGAAGGCATCAAACATTTATAGAAAAATATATGGTACATAGCGTCCGACCCCGAAGGGGTCGCAGATATAGGGCATTTGTCTTTTATAAACATTTAATCCCTTCGGGATTTTTAAACGAATGTAATCATGCGCAAGTACTTACGCTATATTTTTTAGTTGTTCAATAGCGGCTGTCGGGTTTGCTGCCGCAAAAACACTATTGCCCGCCACCAACACATCTGCGCCTGCTGCGAGCAACGCCGCCGCATTGGTCGCGCTTACGCCGCCGTCAATTTCTATCAATGCACTTGATTGGCAGCGAGTTATGAGCGTTTTCAACTGTTTGATTTTTTCGTAAGTATGCTCAATAAATTGCTGCCCGCCAAAGCCGGGATTGACGGACATAAGGCAAACTACGTCCAACTCGGGCAAAATATCCTCCAACAACTGCACAGGCGTGTGTGGATTGAGGGCGACTCCAGCTTTCGCGCCCGTCGCTTTTATCTGCTGGATATTGCGGTGCAGATGCGGACAGGCTTCATAGTGGACAGTCAGCACGTCGGCACCTGCCGCCCGAAATTGCTCGATGTAGTGTTCGGGTTCTAATATCATCAAATGTACGTCGAGTGGCTTGGTCGCCAATTTTTTCATTGCCGCTACTATGAACATTCCGAAGGTAATATTGGGAACGAACCGTCCGTCCATCACATCTACATGAAACCAATCGGCTTGGCTGCGATTGACCATCGCCATTTCGTCGGCGAGTTTCGTAAAATCTGCCGCCAACAAAGACGGTGCAATTAGGTGTTTGTTCATTCGAGTTTTTTGCAAAAGTAAGAATTTTTTTTCAAAAAAATGGTAAGGATTTTTGTTGAGGAACATCTCCAAAACAAAACCTTAAAAGCCACGCCCAAACTATCTCTGCGGCTTCGCTACCGAGTGGGTTTTATGTGGTGTTGGTGAGCAGCTGTGCAGGAATTTGGTACCAGAAAGTCATCGAGCAGCGATGATGCGCTGAAATAATAATTCTTTTTTTGGTAAAAACCTGCCTGAAGCTCTGTACTTTTGTGCGCAGCAAAAAAATGACTTTGCTGCACACCACATCGTATGAAAATAGGAATTATCAAAGAAGGAAAAAATCCACCCGACTCGAGAGTACCGCTCACGCCCGAGCAATGCGCGAGCGTGCAAGCTGCACAGCCATCGCTCGAGATTGTGGTGCAGCCCTCGCCGTCGCGCTGCTATTCTGATGCCGAATATGTTGCGGCAGGAGTTGTTTTGCAAGAAAACCTATCGGATTGCGACGTGTTGATGGGCGTGAAAGAAGTGCCGAAAGAGTGGTTGATAGCCGACAAAACGTACTTTTTCTTTTCGCACACCATCAAAAAACAGCCTTACAACCGCGCGCTGCTGCAAACTATTTTACAAAAAAAAATCCGCCTCATTGACTACGAAGTGCTGACCGATGCCAACGATGAACGATTGATAGCTTTTGGGCGTTTTGCGGGCATTGTCGGCGCACACAACGGCGTGATGCTCTACGGAGCGCGGACGCAGACTTTTCATCTCCCTCGAATGTTTGCCTGTCACGATTATGCAGAAGCGGTAAATATTTACAAAAAAATTGCTTTTCCTGCTATGCGGATTGTCCTGACGGGGACTGGTAGAGTGTCGCAGGGGGCGGAGTTGGTGTTGCTCAATATGGGTTTTCAGCACGTTTCTCCGAAAGAATATCTGTCGGGAAAAGTGTTTGACGAGCCGATATTTACGCAGCTAAAAGCCAAGCACTACGCCCGTAGGAAAGACGGCGAACCCTTTGAAAAGGCGCATTTTTACGCTTATCCATCGGAGTACGAAAGTTCTTTTGAGCCTTACTTTCAGAGCAGTGATTTGATGATAAACGGTATTTATTGGGACAGTCGCTCGCCGCAATTTTTTACGAGAGCGGACATGAAGCGTGCAGATTTTAGGATAAAAGTCATCGCAGATGTTACTTGCGACATGGCTCCGCAGTCGTCTATTCCATCTACTTTGCGCGCTACGACCATCGCAGAACCCGTTTTTTGTTACCAGCCGCAGACCGAAATGGAAATTCCTGCCTATTCTCCCGACGGAATTGATATGATGACGATTGACAATTTGCCCAACGAACTGCCGCGCGACGCGTCAGAATTTTTTGGTAATCAATTCATTAAGAATATTTTGGGCGAATTGATGCAAGCCGAACACAGCGACGTGATAGAGCGAGCAACGGTCACAAAAAACGGAAATTTGACAAAAAAATTCGACTATCTAACGGATTTTGTCTATGAGTGAAAGTATTTTTTTTAGTAAAAATATACTGTGACAAACTTATTTGTTATATTTGCGTTGTAAATGTGGCAGTAATCAATAAAATAGCAGCTTATGAGCGTAGTAGAAAGGGCAAATTTAGTGATTTATCGCTTGGGAAAGCGAGGTTTGGAGGTCTTTTTGGTAAAAAACAAACAGACAGAAGAAGCGGCGGAATGGCAACTGCCAGCCGACAGCCTCACGCAATGCCACCAAGCTCAAACCTTGATTGACTCCGATTGTGCGTTTCAGTTAGACCCTGTGCAGCAAGAGGAAAGCCGCTCGTCTTTGAACCATGCGCTGGCAGTAGAGGACAATTTGCCCGAAGTCCCGTCGCTGAAAAGTTTGCTTCGCGAGGACTGGGACGTAGTAAAAAGCCACGTCCAAGAAATAGTGGACTCCGAAGAAGGTACTTATTTTGCCGTAAAAGAAGCGTTCAAAAAGATACTGCCCTCGCAGTATGCTTTTCTGAAAGAACTCAAAGACATCGTGCGCGACCGAAATTCGGTGCGCGATTTGTGAGGAATTATCTGCTAATTGCCGCCCACATTTCCTTTGAAAAATGGAAAATAAGTCGAGCCACTGTGTGAGAATTTCTTTTTGGCGGAAGCCGTCAAAGGCAGTTTGTATTGTCCGCAAAAATTAGTCAAAAAAGTAGTAAGTTGCTTGACTTCGATGTTGCGCGATTCGGGACGCAAGTGATAAGCAATGTGCTTTATCGTGCCGTCTTTGTCCCAATAAATATTTATCCACAACTTCAAACCTTTCAGGTTAAAATTGACCTGATTGCTGTACTCTTCGATAGCGTTCATCATATCTACCCACTTGGCGGAGGCTTCTTCCACGCTGTTGTTGCAAGCAAAAATCAACAAATAACTATATTCGTAAGACAAACGCTCCGAGTAGCTGTCCGTGTCGTCGCCGAGCAGAAACACACGCGGTATTTTGGTGCTGTCCGTCCAGTTTTGAGTCGTAGAGGCTTGAAGTTTGCTCAAAAAACAAACATTCAGAGTGCAGAAAGTTAGAAAAAAAATAGCTGCAAATCGCATTATGTTAGTATAAAATTTGATGAAAAGAATGATATTGCGCAATAACGTAAAAAAACAAAGAACTATTGGAAAATAAGCTATCTTTAACGAATCATTAGGAATTAAGAGCAATAAAGTAATTTATTTTAGGGACATTCCTTGACGAAAAAGCTGTAATTTTCTGTCTTTTGACGCTGCAAATGTATCACATTTTTTCTAATATTTTGTAAAAAATCCGATGTCCGTTGCAGTAACTTTTTTTTTGGTTAAAAAAATCCTCCAAACACTTTAAGAATATAAATCAACGTTTGTGCGCTGACGCACTATTTTATCACGGCTTTGCGCCGAAAAATTAAAAATCATTGTTTGTGAAAGTATATTTTTATTTTTTTATCGCTTTATTTTTTCTAAAAAATAACAATCTGACCGCCCAAAGTGCCACTATTTACGGCACGCTGACGGACGTGACGACGGGCAGCTTCGTAGAGGTCGCAACCGTCTATGCCAAAGGCGGCTCGGTGGCAGCCGAAAGCAACGACAAGGGAGAGTACGCCCTCAAAGTGCCGACGGGACTTGCTATCAAGTTGATAATCAGCCGTTTAGGGTTCAAAGAAAGCGTGATAGAAATTCGAGCATTGTCGGTCGGGGAGCGGTACAGAGTAGATGTGGCGTTGTCGCCGCTCGCCTCCACGATGGAAATTATCATCAAAGAAAACAGAACGCGCGACGCAGGTATTATCCGTGAAGACGTGAGAGAACTCAAATATTTGCCATCTACGACAGGGAATTTGGAGAGCGTGCTGCCGCATATTGCGCTCGGCACCAACTCGGGTACGGGTGGCGAGCTGAGTTCGCAGTATCAAGTGCGGGGCGGCAACTACGACGAAAATCTGGTCTATGTCAATGATTTTGAAATCTACCGTCCGCAACTTATCCGCGCAGGGCAGCAAGAAGGACTTACTTTTGCGAACATAGATTTGATTCGGGATTTGACCTTTTCGTCGGGCGGTTTTGCGGCTAAATATGGCGACAAACTTTCGTCGGTTTTGGATATTCGGTACAAGCGTCCCGACTCGCTGCGGAGTTCTATCGGTATGAGTTTTTTGGGCGGCTCGGCTCACGTCGAAGGCAGCAAAAAATTAGATGCAGAAGGCTATCGCAGGTTTCGCTTTTTGGCGGGGGCGCGCTACAAAACGACCCAATATTTGCTCGGCACTTTGGACACCAAAGGCGAATATACGCCCAACTTTACGGATATTCAGGCTTATCTTACTTACGACCTCACGCGCAGCTGGCAGCTCGGTCTGATAGGCAATTACAACAAAAGCAGCTACCAATTTATTCCCACTTCACGCAACACTGCGTTGGGTTTGGTGAATTTTGCACTCCAGCTTTACAGCGTTTTCGAAGGGCAGGAAGTAGATGATTTTACGACCGCAATGGGTGGCGTTGCGCTGACTTATTTGCCCGATTTGAAGCGAAATCCGTATTTTTTAAAATTTCTCGCTTCTACCTACCAAAGCACCGAAAATGAACGAATTGACATCACGGGCTACTATCGTTTGGGCGAAATAAACACAGATCCGGGCAGCAGCACTTTCGGGCAGGTACTTTCTGTGTTGGGGACTGGCGTTCAGCAGCAATATGTTCGTAATTTTTTGACTTCCAATGTCACCAATGTTGAACACAAAGGCGGCGTAGAACTCCAAAAAACGTATGATAATTCGCAGAAAACCAGCAGCCACTTTTTTCAGTGGAGTGCAAAATACCAACACGAATACATTTTTGACAAAATAAATGAATGGGAACGCCTCGATTCGGCGGGTTATTCTATCAAAACAAATCCCGATACGCTCAACGTGCGGACGGTCATCAAATCTCGCAATACGCTGTCTTCCAATCGTCTTTCGGCTCACTTTCAGGACACTTATACGCTTCGCGAAGACGAAAAATATGAGCTGCAAGTCACAGCAGGTGTGCGCGGAGCTTTCTGGACGCTCAATCGGGAGGCTTTCGTAACGCCGCGCTTGCAGGTACTTTTCAAGCCTTTGGCGGGCAGCCAAAATATATCGTATCAGTTGTCGGGCGGCTTGTATTATCAGCCGCCGTTTTATAGAGAGTTGCGGCAGCGCGACGGCATCGTGAACCCCAATGTGGTGTCCCAAAAGTCGGCGCATTTGGTCGGCGGATTCACTTACGACTTCGATATGCCGAAATTTGGCAAAAAGAAATTTCGTTTTATTGCGGAAGCCTACTACAAAAAACTGTGGGATTTGGTTTCGTATGACGTGGACAATGTGCGAGTGCGGTATTCGGGCAAAAACGACGCGACGGGCTACGTCACGGGCTTGGATATGCGCATCAATGGCGAGTTTGTTCCCGGCGCGGAGTCGTGGATAAACCTTTCGCTGCTTCGGGCGCGCGAAAAGTTGGACGGCATCCAGCACCGCCAGCGAGAAGTAGGGCAGGCGGAGGGGGTCAATGTGGCAGATGTACGCCGACCGACTGACCAACTGCTTACGCTTTCTATCTTTTTTCAGGATTATTTGCCCCGCAATAAGAACTTCAAAATGCACCTCAACACAACCATTGGCACCGGACTTCCTTTCGGACTGCCCGAAAACAACACGGTCTATCGGAACACCTACGGCTTCGCGCCTTACCACCGAGTAGATATTGGCTTTGCGGTCGCGCTTTGGGACGAGGCTCGGCGGCTGCGCCGTCCGCAACATTTTATGAGTTTTTCGCGTGCTGCGTGGTTGAGTTTGGAGGTTTTCAACCTTCTAAAAGTATCGAATACCGCATCGAACACATGGATAAAAACCATCTACAACTCCCAATACGCTATCCCGAACTACCTGACTTCGCGCCGCATTAATTTAAGACTGAAAATGGATTTTTGAGAGCGTGTGGTTTGGGGGGAATTTAGTCCGAATAAAATTTCGTCTAATACTTTTTATCAAAAAATATTCTGTATAATACCAGTCAAGTTCTTACACTTAAATAGATAATATTTAATATTCGACATAATTCGTTGATTTTCAATAGTTTATGATGACTAAAAACTAAAAACTTATAACTACTTAGCTACATTTCGTACACTGGTTCGTCTGCACCAAAAGCATTGGCGAGTTGTTGTTTTGAAAAATAGTTCCACTGATTTTTTTCCGCATCTTCTGTCTGATTGCTTATTTTCTCAATATATTGCAGCAAAAATTGGTTAATTTGTTGGCTTACTTTGAGTTGCTCGGGCAAAGGCAGAGCAGTGAATAGTTGAAAAACATCTGTTTTGGTTACCATTTCATTTTTAATTTGAAACAAATATATAGCTTTTTTTGAAAATATCAAAAAAATAAATGACAAAAAAGCCAGTTTACATTTCGCCGCACCAGTTCGTCTGCGCCCCAAGCGTTGGCGAGTTATTCAGCTTGGTCGCAGTTGGAGTATCGTTGCTTCGAGTGCTTTTATCCGCTCGTCGCGCTCGGCAATCATTTTTTCGTAAGGCTCTCGCACTGCCGCCAAAAACGCATGAATGTCATTTTGCTGCACGATGTATCCGCCGTTAGTGGTACTGTATTTTCCACTTCCTTGCACATTAATTACCATAGCGTCGCTCACAAAAAAATCCTCCAACGTAGTTTCAAAAATCCTCAATAGTTGCTCCAACCTGTCGAGATTAAGTTTGGTTTCTCCGTGTTCGATTTTTGCATACGAGCGAGTCGAAATATCCAATTGAGCTGCCACCCATTCTTGGGTATAATTTTTGTCCTCCCGAGTTTTTTTTATTTTGTATGCGATAGAGTGCGCCATATCCAAGCGTGTTTTATTGTGTAAAAGAGTATAAGTATAAATCAATATGGAGTATTTCGGAACTAAAAGTTCCGACCAACTACCTAAAAACTTCCGAAAGTTAGGCATAAAAAATTTGCTAAACAAGTATTTATGTCCGTATCTTTGTAAAAAATAAAAAGCATTTATAAATACCTAAAAACCTTATTTATGAGCGCGCTACCCAACTGCCCTATCTGCACCAAAGGAAACCGAAGCAATCGCAGCCTCGCTAATTGCATTCGCAATACCATCTTTTCTATTACTACTCTTCCACCTTTGGTTTAGCCTTTCTTATCTTTAAAGCCGCCTTTAGCGGCTCAAATTTCCGTTTGTCTTTTTTTGCCAACTCCGACAGTTGGTTTTCGTTTCGTGTTATTTTCACTTGCCTATTTGGTGTGAAAGTGCATATTTCTTACATTATTATTTTTTACTAAGTAATAAGACAAAATTATTTATATAATTTGTCGTTGTGGAAAACTTATACATAACTGACTATCAGTCAGTTATGTATAAGTTTTCGACAACGGCTTGAGGAGATAACTATAATTAATTTAGCCCCATTACTTAAAAAATAATAATGCTTGCTTTTATATTATGCTAAAAGTGCTGCACAGCTTGTAAGTACTACAAGCCTGCTGTGCAATACTGTCACAGCTCGTAAAATTTATATATTTTTTTTCATTTATAAAAATCATGCAAATCATGACTATCAAACATTTAAAATCAAAAATTTCCCAAAAAACAAAAGGGTTTATATCTCCCCGTTTATTGAGATATGCTGCTGCCATTGCAGTAGTTGCGACTGTTTTTTCGCTTGTGTTCACTAATTGCACGCGCGACAAATTACTGGAAGACTCCGCAAATGCTAACCCGCAAGGGAACTGGAATGGCAACGGAGGGGTGTCAGAGCGCGACGGAGAATTTAGCGCATCTAATGCAGCATTGGAGCAATCGTATCAAGATACCATTGCGCACCAAGTTGTGTTGAGTGAAGATACGGTTTCCAATCCGTATTTGATACCTAACATGACGCAGGCTTTTCTAAATGTCTATGGACGTGTGCCAGGCGTGAAGTTGCCTGTTACACACTTGTACGTACAGTTTTTGCCCAAAAAACCAGAACAAGCAATCGCATTATTTGAAAACGAAGCAATCGAACAAATCAAAGCCTATCCGCTCAATAGAAAGGTTATTGTGCAGGGAGAGTTTTATGTTCCGCCCGGAGCAACTCCCGATAATCTACCGCCTTTTTATGCTGTCGTAAAAAGTAATTTTATTTTTCCAAGTGATATTAATTACGTAATTTTGCAAACGATGTTTATTCCAGATGACGCTCCGACTTTGGAAAACGAGGCTTTCAAATTAGTAAATATGATCAAAGCTCCTAATGTGTTTATTTCGAATGAAGCTATTATCATCGCCAAAGTGAGAGAAAACCCTGCGGCTGACTACCCCAAAGAATTGGGACGAATAGATGGTACTGGCTTTGCTACTGTCGAAAACCCTCCCTCCGCTGGATTGGGAGGTAGAGGCACGAAATGCAAAGGGCGAGTGCAAGTACAGAATATACTAAATACCCATTACAGAGAGTTCAATCCGATACGGCATATTTTGGTGAGCGTCCATAACTTTTGGAAAACCGATAAACAAGAAACCAACGACGACGGATATTTTACGGGGTCTAAATCTTTTAATAAGTCCGCAGATGTGGATATTATTTATACGAATGATTTGGGTAGAGAGCAACGGTATGTAGATTGGTGGCAGTTTTTTTGGAGCTTTGGCAACCCCACTGAAAAGTCATTTGGCTCTCACAGCAGCGGCGACCTCGGCAACCTCGATTTGAAAGTTTATCAAAGCAATGCTATGGGAACAGGTTCTTGCTTACACTGGTGTGCAGCCGTCACTCACAATGCAGTAAGAGAACACCGCGAAATGTGTTTGGACGAAAAAGTTGGGCTGCCGCCTTTGGGGCTGCACCTCGTCATGCGCTCCAATCTCTCCCCGCAGCACGGCGGCACTTTGATGCTCCATGACATGGTAGTCAACGGAACTGCTCCAAGCGGCACTGATCTCGAGTCACTTGCCTACTCGTGGTTCATTCGCACTATCGTACCAGCATTGAGTGTCACAAAGTCATATCTTGGCGATATCCGTTTGGGCTACGGACAGGGTGACATAGCGGGAGTAAATACTGCCGCTTTTTTGACCACCGACCGTTATTGCGAATTGGTGTATCACGAACTCTCCCACGCTTCTCACTACAAAAAAGAGGGCGCAGGCTATTGGACACAACTTGGAGTAGCTGAATATCTGAACCCAATGCTATATCCCAACTCCGATGGAGTGCCTTATGGCTCAACGAATACACAATACTCACCGATTATTACGGTAGGTGAAGGTTGGGCGTACCACATGGGGCGTTATCTGACGGACAAAAAATGGGGCTACAACGCCGTGCCTTTCACCGAGCAGGGCGTGATAGACAAGCACCCCGAGTGCGACGGCTCGCCAGAGATACGATGCTACTACAACTCCAACAATCGAAGCGGCAGCATTAACTTTTTAGAAACTTACGACCCTGATTTTATCTATGACCCCAATCGTTGGATACCGAAAGGACTGATGTGGGACTTGATGGACGAAGCCGCGGAAAACACACCTGTTCATGACAACGTGTATGGCTACAACAACAAAAAGATATTTGATGCCTTGGACAACGATGTGAAGACCATGCAGCAGTTTAGAAACAGACTGCTGCAAGAAAACGGAAACTCTTATTCCTCTGCGGTATATATCTTATTTCACGATTATCATTTTGATTAAAAAATAAAAACTAAAACAATATGAAAAATCTATTCATTGTCAATATTTTTTCTTTTTTGCTGCTTGCTGCTTGCTCCAAGAGCAACACAGAGTGTATTTCGGTGTCTCCTTCGAGG
>JAYUHK010000226.1:0-6306 GCA_043767025.1 Saprospiraceae bacterium
ACGCAAGGTGCGCGGTATTATTCACGATGAATCTGCGACTGGAAAAACGACTTTTATCGAACCCGAAGGAGTCATTGATATCAACAACGATATTTTTGACCTCGAGCAAGAAGAACGCCGCGAAATATACAAAATTCTAAAAGAATTGAGTGCTGTGCTGCGTCCTTATACATCTGCAATGCGCACTTATGAGCAGCTTATCGGTCGTTTTGATGTGATTCAGACCAAAGCGCGGCTCGCTGTCCGCCTAAAAGCCAATATGCCGATTGTAAAAAATGAACCATTTTTTGGTATCGCAAAGGCTTTTCACCCACTTTTATTGCTCAAAAATCAACAAATTGAGCGAAAAACAGTCCCTTTTGACCTCACTTTGCACGGCTCTAATCGCCTTTTGGTGTTGAGCGGTCCGAATGCTGGCGGAAAATCTGTTAGTATGAAAGCCGTTGGGTTGCTCCAAATGATGATGCAAGCTGGGCTTTTGATACCCGTTGCGCCACATTCGGAGATGGGAATTTACAACAAAATCTACGCCGATATTGGCGATTCGCAGTCGTTAGAAGACGATTTGAGTACTTACAGCTCCCGTTTGAAAAATATGAAGGCTTTTTTGGACGGCGCGGACGAGCGGACAATGGTGCTGATTGATGAGTTTGGCTCTGGCACTGACCCCAAAATCGGCGGAAATATTGCAGAAGCAATCCTAAAAGAACTTAATGGTCGGCAAGTTTGGGGCGTGATTACGACGCACTTCTCCAACTTAAAAATGTTCGCCTACAAAACCAAAGGCATTTTGAACGGCTGTATGAATTTCAACAGCGACACCCTTTCGCCGACTTATGAGCTTCGCGTGGGTCGTCCAGGAAGTTCGTATGCGTTTGAGATTGCTGAAAATAGCGGACTTTCTGCGCAGGTTTTGGACTATGCCAAGCATCGGACGGGCGCAAATGAAAAAGCAGTAGATGAGTTGTTGATTGATTTGCAGCGCGAAAAACAAGAATTGGAGGAAAAATTGAGCGGCATGACGGAGCGCGAAAAGAAGTTGGAAAAACTTATCAAAACGTATGAGGAAATGCACCGCGAGATGGAGTTCAAGCGCAAAAAAATGAAACTCGATGTGAAAGAAATCGAAATCCAGCGCAGTGCCGACTATTCGCAGCAACTCAGCAAGTTGGCGCGTGAACTTCGGGAAGAAAAGAATTTGGAAAGAACGCTTGCGCTTGCGGAAGAGAAGAAAAAAGAAAAAGAAGTTGCTATCCAATCCGCCCAAATATTGAAAAAAGAATTGGTTGCAGCCGATGTTTTTGTGAACCCTGATACGTTGAAAAACGGAGATTTTATCCGACTTCGAGCAGGTGGAGCTATCGGAAAAATCGCGGGAATTGATAAAGCAAAAGGTTTGGCAACGGTCGAAATGGGTTTGATGACTATAAAAGTGAATATGCTGGACTTGCAGCCAGTCGCCAAAGAACCGATGAAAATTATTTCGGTACACGGGATTCAGCGCGATATTGTCGAAAATCGGGCAAAATTTGAGTCAAAAATTGATTTGCGAGGCATTAAAATGATAGAAGCCATGAAACTTTTAGAAGAATTTATTGACAGAGCTTTGATGAGCAGCGTCAATAACATTGAGATTTTGCACGGAAAGGGCGACGGAATTTTGAAAAAAGCTGTCCGACAAAAATTGAAAGAGTATAAAAGTGTCAAAAACGTCCGACACCCCGAAATGAATGCTGGCGGCGACGGCATCACATTGGTGGATATTATTTGACAAAGAGCGTGCAGCAAATTGTCACAAAAATCCATTTTTTTAGATTAAAACTGATTTACAATAGTCCGAAAAGTAAGATTTATTCTCGGCGAACTTACAGTGGTGGTCTTTGGAAGGCGGTGCAGCCAATTTTTTTGTGTTTCATCTTTCATCAAAAGCAGACTGCCGTGTTCCAAATTCAGCGAAACGATTTGACCGTTTTTTTTGTTCTTGAACGAGAACTTGCGCTCCGCTCCGAAGCTGCATGAAGCTATCGCACCGTTTTCGAGGAGCGTTTTTTCTGCGTCACTGTGCCACGCCATGCCTTCCGCGCCGTCGTGATAAAGGTTCATTAAACACGAATTATAGCTTGCAGCTGTCAATTTTTCCACTAATTGCTTGATTTTTGACAGCTCCGCTGTCCAACTCAAAGCGTATTTAGTCGCTTTGGAATAGGTGTAGGCAAAAGGTTGGTCGCCGTACCACGCCACTTTTCGTTTGGTAATAATTTTTTTTCCAAACATAATAGCCTCGTCGTTTTTCCAGTCAATGGAAGATAAAAGATTCTCGTACCAAAAATCTGCATCCTCCTTTGCGACAAACTTGCCAAAATAATTCACAGTTCCGCCTTCAGGTAGAACATTGTGCGAAAAAGAATTTTCGTTTCCAAACAATGTCATAAATTAGTCCAATTTGAAAATTTTACTGTCTAAATTAGAATTAAATTTGGCACTCAAAAGTTCCAACGTCATAGGCATCGGCATCGAACCCGAAGAAACAAGCGTGTGCGGAATTTTAATTCCGTCTATTTCCTTATAGTCTTTGTAGTCGGTTGTCAATGTTTTAATATCGTCTTTCACTTTTCGAGTGCTAATTTCGCGCACTTTCAAACCTGTTTTTGCATCAAAAAACAGCAGCGACTCCTTCCCTCTTGGGCTTATTACTTGAACGGTTTGAGTTTCCGCGCCGTCCAAATTTTCTACGCCTTTGTAAGTTAGTTTGTACGCATTTTCTTTCAGTAAATACGCAGCTTCTTTAAACATTTTTGACTCGGTCTTGGCATTTTCGATGTCATCTTCGTCCATATCTACTTTTTGTCCCATCGCCAAAGTATTGCCTTTTGCACCGTCAAAAATTTGGCTTTGCATCACACTTCCATTCATTTTTACACTCATGGAGTACAGATTGGGTGATTTTGCGGTACGCGTAATTTCTAACTTCATACCTTGCATTTCAGTTTTCATTGTCACCGTCATATCCTTGACGGAAGCTATTTTTTTCGCTCCTCCGATGGCGGCTATATAATTTGAAATTATATTTTCTGGCGAAATTGTACTATTTGTGACATTTTTGGAATCTTCTTTTTGCTCTATCACATTTCCGTAATTATCGAAATAATTTATCTTGCCTTCTTTGGAAAAAACTTTCAGCTTTTCTGCTTGGTCTTTACTGCCTACCACCACGATGTGCGCTTGCTCTGGGAACAAATATTTTTTCGCCGCCGCTTGTACGTCTTCAGCCTTCACAGCACTCAAACGCTGCAAATAATTGGCATAATAGTCTTTGGGTAGATTGAATCTTGCTGTGTTGAGCGCAAAATCAGCAACCGTTCTTGGCTCTTCGAGCGAGCGAGCAAAAGCACCAGCCATATAATTTTTGACCGTACTCAATTCCGTATCGGAAACTTTTTCATCTCTAATTTTTCTAATTTCGCTCATAAGCTCTGTCACAGAGCTGTCCGTAACTACATTTCTTACGCTAGCCCCAGCCGAAAATCTTCCTATGCGCTTGTCTGTTCCCAACGACGACCGCGCGCCGTAGGTATAGGCGTGTTTTTCGCGCAAATTTTGCATCAAACGACCTGAAAAAACGCCGCCGCCCAAAATACCATTCATCACGTCGGCAGCTGCCGCATCTTCTACTCCAATCTTGTAATCAACTGGAAACGTTACGGCAATCACGGACTGCACCGCTCCGACTTTGCTTACGAAATCAACTTGCGTGCTGCTCGGCTTGGCTGGCATTTCAAAATTATTTTTGGGTATATTTCCTTTCTTCCAAGCTCCGAAATACTTGCTAATCAACGATTTAGCTTCGGTAGGTGTTATGTCGCCGACGATAATAAAATAGCCGTTGTCGGGGCGAAAGTACGTTTCGTAGTATGATTTACAAAGCTCCAAAGTAATTTTTTCTACCGACGCATCGGTAGTTACTTCGCCGTAGGGGTGCTTGCGTCCGTTGCGCATTACCTTACTCACATTGCTCGCGATAGCGTCCGCATTCTCTTTGGAACTCGCCAAACCAGACAATAATTGCTTTTTACTTTTATCAAATTCGTCCTTCGGAAAAGACGGCTGCAAGACTGCATCAGAGGCTATTTCTATCAACTTATCGGCGTGTTTTTTCAAACATTGTCCATAAAAACCACTCGCACTTGCACCCAAACTTGCGCCCATAAAATCTATTTCTTCGTCAATCTGTGACTTGGTTCGTTTGGTAGTTCCTTTTCCCAACATCTGTCCCATAACGCCCACATAACCCACGGCATCTTTCTCTAAAACTGGGTCATTGTCCAAAAACAACTGGAAAGAAACTCTTGGGAGTTTGTGATTTTCGACCACAATTATCTGCAATCCGTTTTCTAACTTAAAAGTTTCGTAACTGCCAATTTGAACTTTGGGAGCAGGTCCGCCAGCTGGAGCTTTTTTGCGAAAATCTTGCGAAAATGCAGAATTTTCTATTATTAACATCAAAAATAATAAAATAATATTTTTCATAAATGCTGATTTACTTTAACTACATTTTTTTTAAAATCAATAAATTTGCCTATGTTTTCGGCTTTTTAGCTGATTTCGGCAAATAATACAAAACAACTCTGTTATTTGGAACAAAATATTGTTTGGCAACTCTCTGAATATCTTCCTTCGTTACCTTCATATAGCGTTTTATTTCCGAATTAATGAGCTTCGTATCGCCAAAATACATTTTGTAATTTGCCAAACTTTCTGCTCGCCCTGCGATAGTCGCATTTGAATTTACAAAATCATTCTCTATTTGGTTGCGAAGTTTTTGCAATTCGTTGTCTGTTATCAGTTCTTTTTGTACTTTTTGTATTTCTTTGTCCATCGCTTTTTCCAAATCGCCTGCATCTACGCCTACCGCAGCGATGGCAAAACAAACGGAAAGTCCGGGGTCTTCCAACGAAAGCGGAAACGAACTGGCGCGTACTGCTTTTTGTTGCTCATCAACTAATGCCTTGTTCATACGCGAACTTTCTCCGCGCGAAAGCAACTGTCCGAGAAGCTCAAGGGCATAAAAATCTTCTGTTCCTTGCGCTGGAATCCTATACGATTGATAAACTCCGGGCAACTGGATATTGTCATAAACCGTATCGCGGATTTCTCTTTCCAACGCAGGTTCTACTATTTTGGGACGGTACACCTCACCTTGTCCGCGCGGAATAGACTCAAAATATTTTTGTACCAATTCTTTGACTTGTGCCTCACTGACATCTCCCGCAATGCTCAAAATCGCATTGTTGGGAACATAAAACTGCTTATAAAAGCCAACATAATCCTCCTCTTTGGCAGCGTCAAGATGCTCCATTGAGCCAATAACAGACCACTGATAAGGGTGTTTTTTGAAAGCGCGCTTGACCGTTTGCTCCAAAAAAGTACCATACGGACGATTATCGTAGCGCAATCTTCGTTCTTCTTTGACTACTTGACGCTGCGTTTCGATGCCTTTGTTTTCTACTTTGGCGTGCAACATTCGCTCGGACTCGAGCCAAAGCCCAAGTTCCAACTGGTTGGAAGGCAGTATTTCGTAGTAATAAGTGCGGTCTTGTGTCGTGTTGGCGTTGAGCGTGCCGCCATTTTTTTCGACATATTTGGCGTATTCGCCGCGTCCAATATTATCAGAGCCTTCAAACAAAAGATGCTCAAAAAAGTGGGCGAAGCCCGTCCGCTCGGGCTTTTCGTTCTTCGAGCCGACGTGATACATAACCGAAACCGCTACGATGGGCGTAGTGTGATCTTCATGCACGATGACGTGCAAGCCATTCGGCAGGTCGTACTCCTTGAACAGTATTTCGGTTTGAGCGTTTGCTGCGTGCGCAAAAACTAAAAGCCACGCGAACAATGCAAAGATTATTTTTTGTTTCATACTTTAGTGATTGATTTATACCTATATAAGTTTGAACTGCAAATATCATAAAAAGTAGTTAAGATTTCTTATTTTATTGCGATTATTCTACGAAAAGGTATTTTTCATAGACAAAAAAAATCCTGACAACCTTTGACAGGTTGCCAGGATTTGCATTAACCCCTTTACAATTTTTCGAAATGTGTCCAAAATAAATTACTTTACTTTTTCTTCATTTCCTATAAAAAAAATTCGTTAGAATTTTAAAATTTCTATTGCTTTACTACTTTTTCGATAACACGCTCGCTGCCGTTGTTGATGGTCAATAAATAAGTTCCTTGCGGCAGATAGGACATATCCAATGTTCTTGCATTGATGCCTTTTGTTGCTGACATCGTTTCGCGATGTACTTC
>JAYUHK010000227.1:0-16887 GCA_043767025.1 Saprospiraceae bacterium
ATAAGTTTTTAGTTTTTAATTTTGAGTCATCATAAACTATTGAAAATCAACGAATTATGTCGAATATTAAATGTCATCTATTTAAGTGTAAGAACTTAATCAACTATTTCCGCTAACAAAAACTAAAAACTAAAAACTATTTAACTTTTTTAAAACCAATTTTTATGGAAAATAACGAACAAATTTCGATGCGCCCAACAGCGATTCGCTACGGTTTGATAGGCGGATTAGCATTGGTGGTGCTGAATTTGCTGCTCCACGTGACGGGTTTGGTGGATATTGCGAAGCAAACAGGTACTTGGATTTCGACGCTGGGGCAGGTTTCGCTCAACGTTGCTATCTTGGTGGTGGCTATAAAATCCTACCGCGACGGAGAGTTGGGCGGCTACATCACGAGCGGGCAATGTATTGGGTTGGGAGCTTTTATGGGACTGATAATGGGGATTATTTCTGGCATTTGGGCGATTATCTTCTTCAAATTCATAGAGCCGACCCTCATTGATACGATGCTGAACACTACGCGCGAAAAAATGATAGATCAAGGAACGCCTACCGACCAAATAGACCAAGCAATGTCTATGACCAGTATGGTGATGACACCTCCGATGATGGCTTTTTGGAGCATCGTTGGGACGTTGTTTTTCGCAGTTATTTTGTCTGCGATACTATCAATTTTTATGAAAAAAAATCCACCGTTTCATTAGGAACGCGTCTAAAATAATATGATTTTATCCATACGCTACGGCTTGTTTGCGGGCTTCGCAACCATTATTTATTTGCTTATTTTTTATTTTACGAATAAAAATTTGTTGGTCAATCCATACATCGTCTGGGCGACGATGATTTTTTACGTCGCTGCCATGTATGCTGCTGCGAATGTAGTATCTACCGACGATTTTAAAGATTATTTGAAAGCTGCTTTTGTTGCTTTTTTAGTCGCAAATTTGCTTTATTATAATTTTTATTATATTTTATTTGGTGCAATAGACACGCAACTGTTGGAACTGCAACAGCAGCAAGCGATAATACAAGCCAAATTGTTGGCGCAGCAAGCCAATACGCCCCAACTCCAACAGCAATGGCAAGCTGCCATCAATGATTTGGAGCAAAACGGCGCGAAACTATCGTATTTTCAGATTGTTCAGAGTATGGCGCAAGGCGCGGTCGGCGGCTTTTTGTTGTCGGCGTTGGTCGCATTGGGCGTGATGCAGAAAAATAAATAAAAAAAGTGAAAAATCTATGACTACTGTTGAAAAGCAAATAGAACTTAAAAACAAGATTCTAATTGGACTTGAGAAAGTTTATGAAAAACTTATTGAATTTAAAAAACAGAAAAATACTGAAATTGTTGTCTTGCAAGACAATAAAATTGTAAGAATAAAGCCTTAACAAAATAGTGTCGTCGCTGCGAATATTTTTTTCGTGAATGCGGGCGATTGAGAGGTAGTGTGCTTAAATCAGACGTTCAAAAAAATTAAAAATTTATAAAAGTAATTCTATAAGTTTGAATGTATGGCTGAAAGAAATCTTTATATAATCGCTGGTTGCAATGGAGCAGGAAAAACCACAGCTTCTTTTACGATTTTACCTGAAATTATTGACTGTAAAGAGTTCGTAAATGCAGACGAAATTGCGAGGGGTTTGTCGCCGTTTCAGCCAGAAAAAATAGCTTTTGAGTCAGGTCGAATCATGTTAAATCGTATAAACGACTTGCTAAAAGCAGGAAAAAGTTTTGCTTTTGAAACAACTTTGTCCACATTAAGCTATAAATCTAAAATTGAATTTGCTAAACAAAGTGGATATACTGTGACATTGCTATTTTTTTGGCTTCAAAATATAGAATTGGCAAAGGAAAGGGTAAAAATTAGAGTTTCCGAAGGAGGACACAATGTTATAAATGAAGTTATTGAAAGGCGTTACGTAAGAGGAATTAAAAACCTATTCGAGATTTATTTACCCATAGTAGATGGGGCATTGATCTTTGATAATTCGGTTGGGAAGCATGAATTAATAGCGTACAAAACTATTGATGGGCAGCTCACGGTGACTAACCGAAGAAAATACAATAAGTTAAAAAATTTTTGAGCAAATATATTGCCAAAAGTTGTTTTTATAAAATGTCACAATTTAGCAAATATTTAAAATATTTGCTGTACAAAAAAGTATGCAAGTATCAATCATCATACCGCTTTACAATGAAGTCGAGTCGCTGCCCGAGTTGGAGGCGTGGATTCGGCGGACGATGGAAAGTAATAATTTGAGCTACGAAATCGTCATGGTGGACGACGGCAGCAAGGACGGTTCGTGGGCTATGGTGGAGCAACTCGCTGTCACAAATTCGTATATTCGGGGCATAAAATTTCGTAGAAATTACGGAAAGTCCGCCGCACTCAACGAAGGATTTAAAATTGCTTCTGGCGATGTGGTCGTTACGATGGACGCAGATTTGCAGGACTCGCCAGAAGAAATTCCTGAACTCTACCGCATGATAACAGAGGATAATTATGACCTCGTATCGGGCTGGAAGCAAAAACGCCACGACCCACTTTCTAAAACTATTCCGACCAAATTGTATAATTGGGCGACCCGAAAAATGTCTGGCATCTATCTACACGATTTTAATTGCGGACTCAAAGCATATAAAAACGCTGTCACAAAAAGCATTGATGTGTACGGCGAAATGCACCGATATATTCCTGTGATTGCGAAGTGGGCTGGCTTTACGAAGATTGGTGAAAAAGTGGTGCAGCACCAAGCACGAAAATTCGGTGTCACAAAATTTGGTTGGGAACGTTTTATCAACGGACCTTTGGACTTGCTTTCGATAACTTTTGTAGGCAAATTTGGCAAACGTCCGATGCACTTTTTTGGGACGATGGGCTTGCTGGCGTTCTTTTTTGGCTTTTTGATTTTACTTTATTTGAGCTATGAAAAGCTGTTCGGCAACATCACGGGCATCGCCGACCGTCCGCTTTTCTTCTTCGGAATATTGGCGACTATTCTTGGCTCGCAATTATTTCTAACTGGTTTTTTGGCTGAAATGATTGCTCGGAACGACCAAAATAAAAATGTCTATCAAATTGATAAATTTCTTTAAATCGTGTCACAAAGCTAAATATTTCTTCAAATATTTCATGTAGTCTGCAATGCCTTCTTCGAGTGTGTAGAACGGCTCGGAGTAGCCGACAGAACGCAATTTTTTCATATTAGCTTCCGTAAAATATTGGTAAGTATCTCGAATATCTGCTGGAGTATCCACGAACCCGATGTTCGGTTTTTTTCTCAACCCTTCAAAAGTCAATGTCACTAAATCCAAAAAAGTGCGCGCTTTTCCACTTCCAAGATTGAAAATACCACTGTGCGTTTGGTTTTTTAACAAAAAATAACAAACACTTGTGACATCGTTCACATAAATAAAATCGCGCATTTGCTCGCCATCTTTTACTTCTGCGCGATGAGAACGGAACAATTTCATGCTGCTTGTGGCTTCGATTTGTTTAGCGGCATGAAAAATGACGGAAGCCATGCGCCCTTTGTGGTATTCATTTCGACCATAGACGTTAAAAAACTTCAATCCAGCCCAAAAAGGTGGTGTTTTTTCTTGCTCCAAAACCCATTTATCAAAATTATTTTTTGAATCTCCGTAGGGATTGAGTGGCTTTAATTGCTTGATAATCAACTCATTATCATCGTATCCGTATTCGCCTGCGCCATACGTCGCTGCACTGGAGGCATAGACCATCGGAATCGCGTGTTGCGAACAAAGCGAGAAAATTTGCTTCGAATAATTCAAATTAAGTTCGTCGAAAACAGCGATATTTTGCTCTGTCGTGTCGGTGCGTGCGCCAAGATGAAAAATAAAATCCACCTGTGTATAATTTTCTTTTAGCCAAGCTATAAAGTGCTGACGTTCAATTTGTTGCGCGATATTTTTACCCACGAAATTGGGTTGTTTGTCCGCTCTACTCCGAAAATCATCTACGATGATAATTTCTTTTTTTAAGCCTTCAGCTATCAATTTTTCTACCAAACAAGAAGCGATAAATCCAGCCGCGCCCGTGACAATAATCATAGTTTTTGTGACATTTTGTAAAAAAAAGTTGAGGAATGAGAAAAAAGCCAGCCATTTTATTTAGATACACTCTCGTTGTACAAAATTACATAAAAAATTCTAATTTTGCACCAATAGTGTACCAATAAAATGACAAAAACGAAGCAACAATATATAGATTTTTGTGAAGCCACGCCTGATATACCGATTTTTATGCAGCCGTTTTGGTTAGATGCGGTCTGTCAGAAGGGCGAAATTTGGGACGCAGCACTGGCTTTTGATGGCGAAAAAAATATCATCGGTGCGATGACGTATTGTCACCGTAGAAAATTTGGTCTGCCCGTCATCGTTATGCCGCCACTCACGCAGTTCGTCGGACCTTGGCTGCGTTATCCGCTGACCGAAAAGCTCGAAAGTCGGTACTCGTTTGAAAAAAAAGTTTTAAAAGAGCTAATTGGGCAGTTGCCGAGCGTTTTTTATTCTTCACAATCCTTCCATTATTCACTCAAAAATTGGCTGCCTTTTTACTGGCTCAACTACGAACAAACAACTCGCTATACTTACGTTTTTGAAGATTTATCGGACTTAAAAATCATTTATCAAAACTTCAAAGACAAGTTACGAAATGCGATTAGGCGGGCAGAAAAATCAGTAACAATCGAAATTTTAGTTGATATTTCAGCTTTTTATGAAGTCAATAAAAAGACATTTGACCGTCAGAATATACCGATGCCATACAGCTTTGATTTTATAAAAAAATTAGATAATGAACTGACTAACAGAAATTTACGCACGATATATTTTGCAAAAGACAAAGTTACAGGAGAAAATCACGGAGTAATTTATGTAGTGCGGGACGCTCAATCCGCCTATTGCATTATGATTGGAGGCGATACCCAACTTCGGACGAGCGGGGCGATTCCGTTGCTGCTTTGGACAGCCATACAGGACGCAGCACCACAACTTATATTTGACTTTGAGGGTACGATGATTCAAGGGGTAGAAAATCTTTTTAGCAGCTTTGGCGCGACCCAAATGCCTTATTTTACAATTCACAAATGCAAAAATAAGTGGGTAGAAATGGCACGAATTTTTTTACTCAAAAGATTATGAAAATTAATATTTCGCTACATTCGATTGGTTTGGAGTTGCGGGCAGAAAATCGTTTGCGCTATGTAATTGACTTTTTAGAGCGACACAGTTGCGCTCCCGAAGGTGTCAAGTGGTATTTCAATCCCTCAACGCCAGCAGAAAATTCGGTAAATATAGAATATGGTATTAATTTCCAAAATAAAAATTTGCGAGATAGTTTTTTTGTACCGCAACAAAATTTATTTTTTATAAAAAATAATATTTCTAATAAATTACTTTTTGCAAATAATTATTTGTTTGGTAATCAAACACTATTTTCTGTTGAAAGCCAAAAAAATCCTACTGTAAATTTTATTGATTCCGAAGCTGCACAGTTTCAGTTTGACATTTTTGAAACTATTTTTTTTCACATCAGTCGCTATGAGGAATATTTTTGCAGTCCAAAAGAGTACGACGAATGGGATATGATGCGCAGCGACCGACAATTTTTGTGCGTCTATAAGATTGAAAAACAAGCAGTTGTGGATATTTTAGTGTATAATTTTTATCATGCGCTTGGCTTGCAGGCACAAAAAACCCGGACATCTTTTCAGATGACGCACGATATTGACGGCATTCGTCGCTGGGAGAAAAATGGCTTTTTTAAGCTGTTGCGAGCGACCGCTGGCGCAGCTATTCGACGAGAATCTCTAAAAAGTTTTATACGGATATACCAGTCATTTTTCAAAATAAAATTTGGTATCAAAAAAGATGCTTGGGATACGTTTGATTTTTTACTCATTGACGCGCCGATAAAAAAAGTAATCTATTTTTTGACTAAAAAATACCATCGCTTCGACGCGCAGGACTACGCTGTGAGTGACGATAAAATATTGAAAATCATTGAGTTAGCAAAGAAAAAAAATTATGTTGTAGGTTTGCACCCCAGTTACTTGTCGCATGAAAACGAAGGATTTTGGCAAAGCGAAAAACAAGAATTTGAAAGCGTTTTGAAAATTAAACCAACGCACAGCAGGCAACATTATTTACATTTTTCGATGCAAAAAACGCCAGAGATACTACAAATCAATGAATTAGAAAATGATTCTACATTGGGCTATCAAGACAGAATTGGATTTCGTTGCGGTACGGGTATTGATTATTTTTTGTATAATTTTGAAAAAGAAACAAAATATAATTTTTTAGAAACACCAATGGTTGTTATGGATTGCGCACTGTTGAAAGAGTGTAATTACGACCAAATTTTATTTGCCCAAATTTTATTTGATTTTTTAGCGCAGAACTATTTTTTTACAAAAATTACTTTCAATTTTCACAACAGTATTTTTGACGACTCTCGCACAGACGGTGACGCACTCAAAGAAACTTATTTGCAACTTTATAGCCATCTATCCAAACACTCCAAATGAAAAAAATCCTCTGTGTGGTTGGCAACCGTCCGCAGTTTATCAAGCACGCTCCGACACATCAATCGCTTTCTAAACACTTCACAGTCAGTACTTTACATACAGGACAACATTCGGATATAGAGATGAGTGAGGTTTTTTTTGAGCAACTGCACTTGCCGAAACCCGACTATTTTTTGGAGCTTTCCAAAGGATTGACACAGGGCGAGCAGACGGCAAATATGTTGGTTTTTATTGAAAAAATATTGTCACAAAATAGTGTAGATGCTGTGTTGGTTTATGGCGACACGAACTCCACGCTGGCTGCAACTTTGGCTGCCGCCAAATTAAATTTGCCTATTGCGCACATAGAGGCGGGAATGAGAAGTTTTAATAAAAGTATGCCCGAAGAACAGAACCGAATTATTGCCGACCATCTTTCTACTTGGCGTTTTTGCAATGATAAATACGCTATACAACTTCTTGAAAATGAAGGACTTACGGATAACAACTTCGTGGTCGGCGATGTGATGTACGATGCGCTGCAAATGGTAAAACCAAATTTGAAGCGACTTTTTGATGGCAAATATTATTTCGCTACGCTGCATCGTCCATATAATGTTGATGAAAAATTTAGACTGTCACAACTATTAGATATTTTAAATAAATTAAATTTGAGAGTTGTCTTCGCTTTGCACCCGCGCACGAAACGAAAAATGGAGGATTTTGGCTTGTTAAAAACCAATTATCTGAATATATATTTTATTGAACCACAAGGATATACAGAAAATTTGTCCTATCAGTTGTATGCAGAACACGTCATAACGGACTCTGGAGGTATGCAGAAAGAAGCCTACTGGTTGGAGCGACCCTGTACTACGGTTAGGAGCGAAACAGAGTGGACAGAAACCTTAAAAAATTCTTGCAATCAATTAGTATTCAATGATTTAGAGAATTTACAACAAATTTTATCTCGAAAAATCGAAAATTTTGATAATTTATTTGGAGGGAATGGAAAAGCAGCGGACAAAATCGCTGAATTATTGGATTTACTGCTGAAAAAATCAAACTTATGAAAGGTTTTTTTTATTTTCCAGTCAATATGCAAAAAACTGACAATCAGGGAGTTGTAAAAAAGTGTGATGCGATTGTAGCGGCTTTTCGTCACTATGGTTGTGAAATAGATGCTTTTATGTTGTCGGATAGCGGTATTGTAAAAAATGGAGAACTTTGGAGAGTTCTCAATACGAAGGTTCAAAGCAATAAATATTTTTTTTATTTATTCTTTTATCGCCTGATTTTCAAGGAGTTAATAATAAAAAATGAGTTTAAAGATTACGATTTTGTGTATATTCGATTTACTTTTTTGACTTTTCCGTTCATTTGTTTTTTGGATAAAATAAAACAAAAGAACCCAGCAATTCGGATTATTATAGAGTTTCCTTCGTTTCCGTACTGGACGGAGGCAAAAGATTTACCGCGCAAAATTATATTTGGATTAGATTTTTTTTGGCAAAAAAAATTCAGTAAATTAGTCGATAAAACTGTCACGTTTACGGAACATTCTGAAATTTTTAATATTCCGACCTTCGCAATCGGTAATGGCGTGGCGGTAGAAAAAATACCTTTTTCCGAAGGTTTCATTCCGTCTTACAGGGGCAAATTAAATTTGGTAGCGGTTGGAAATTTGAGCTTTTGGCACGGCTATGACCGTCTGCTGCGTGGATTGGCAAAATTTCATTCGCCGCAAAATATTGAACTAAAAATTATTGGTACGGGTTCTCAACTGACTCATTATCAAGAACTTACAAAAAAATTATCCATCGAATCCTCTGTTATTTTTTGTGGCGCGCTGCACGGAAAAGATTTAGAAAATGCTGTTTCTCGGGCGCACTTAGCAGTTGGTTCGCTGGCAATTCATCGAAATGGACTTTCGCAGGCTGCGCCGCTCAAGCATCGGGAATATTGTGCGCAGGGAATTCCGTTTATCTTGGCTGGCAAAGATGTTGATTTTCAGACAGATACGCCGTTTGTACTGCATTTTCCGCCCGATGAGTCGGATATTGAAGTACAGCAAGTAGTTGATTTTTATGAAAATCTGCTTCAAATACAGCCAAATTATCGAAAAAAAATGCGGTTATTTGCCGAAGAAAATTTGGATTGGTCTGTAAAGTTAAAACCTATTTGGGATTGGCTACAAGTGTAGTGGCAAAATTTCTTCTATTATTTTCAGATAATTATTCGCAATTATTTGGTCATCAAAGACATTTAGAGCTTGCTCGCGGCTCACATTGCTCATAGTTTCTATTTCGGACGGCGATAGGCTACAAAACTCAATCATAGCTTTGCTCAAGGCTTTTGCGTCTTTGACGGGGACTAAAAACCCGTTTTTGTTGGATATTACCGTTTCGCGGCAGCCTGCTGTGTCGGTCGTGATTACGGGCTTTGCCATCGCCATCGCTTCGAGGATTACTCGCGGCAAACCTTCGCGGTAGGAGGGGAGGACTACGCAGTCGGCGTTGGCGACAAAATTTCTTACGTCTTTGGTAGAGCCTAAATAGTCAATTATTTCGTTTTCTATCCACTCTGCCAATTTTTCTTTGGCAACATTGGCAGGATTTTCTTCGTCGAAAGCTCCTAATACCTCAAAAACAGTGCCTGGATATTGCTCTTTCACCAAACGCGCAGCCTCGACGTATTCAAAAATCCCTTTGTCGTGCAAAAGACGACCAATAAAAATAAATTTTTTATTTTTTGACATATTTTGTGACTTGGCTGCGGGTGCAAAAAAATCAGTATTAACACCACAACCTTTTACCGAAATACTCTTTTGGGCTGGACTTATACCGAGATTCGAGAATAATCGGCAGTCGTCCTCGTTTTCAAAAATAATCTTTTCGCTGCGCTGAAACGACCAACGATAGAGTTGTGTGGTAATTTTTTTTACGATTCCAGCATGAAGAAAAGCATATCCAAGACCCGTGACGATACAAATAGACTTTATTTTGGCGAGCGAAGCGGCAAAATTTCCAAAAATATTGGGTTTTATTGTATAATGAAGCACCAAGTCGGGCTTCGTTTTTCGGTAGATTCGGTACAATTCTTTCAGCAACAACAGGTCGCGGAGCGGGTTCGTACTCTTGCGGGATAGATGTCGGAGCGGAATATACGTCAAGCCCGCGATGTGGCTCAACGGCGAAATATACTCATCAACAGGCGCGATGACAGTCACTTCAAACCCTTTTTTTATGAGTAATTTGACGATATTTAGACGAAAATTGTAGATATTCCAAGTCGTGTTGGCTACTATCGCAATTTTCTTTCTGGAAGGAACGGACATGAAGAAACGGACGTGTTAAAAAATATTTTGCAAATATACCATTCAATATACGAAAAAAAATAGGTTTTAGTAACAAAATTTCATTATTTTGTATAAATTTGTACGTTTTTGGGGGGAAGTGGATTGATTCATTTCTTAGGACTAAAAACTAATCAATGTGTCACTCATTTGATTCAAATTATTTTAGCCAAATAAAATGTTGTAAAATTATAAATGAAAATTATATATAAGCTAAAATACACTTTTTTGCGAAAAGTAAGCCTTTTATTTTCATCGCAAAAATTGCCTTTTTATCTTTATACAGACGGCAAAACGAAAAAATTAGCACTTTTGCGTAAAAATATTTCTGATTTTTTGGATAAAGATGGGACTTATAAACTTACAGAAAGTCAAAGTACTACGGATTGGATTTTTTTTCAACAAGAATTAGCGACGCATTTGATGAAAGACGACCCACGTTTTTTTACAAAGTGGAAAGTCGTAGCGGACACTATGTTTTTTGAGCCGTCCGATGAAGAATTTTATGCACTACAAACTGCGCCCAAACCACTCCAATGGCTTTGGAAAAATGCTACTATTGAGCATCATTTGGGCAGCCCGTCGCCGTATATTTTACACCGTCAAAGTAGCGGAAATTTGATTCATCATGCTTATTCTTTATTACAATTATTAGAATTTGTGACACCAGATTTATTAAAAAATATAGACCATATTTGGGAGTGGGGCGGCGGCTACGGCAGTTTTTGCAGACTTTGTTTTCAGGCGCGCTTTTCGGGCAAATATTCTATTTTCGATTTACCGCTTTTTGCTATGTTGCAGCAGTATTATTTGTCGGAAGTTCGCCCGCATGAGTTTGATAATCAATTAATTACGTGGAAAAATACGAGTGAGTTCTCTGAAAAAAAATATGCTGCTCCCGATTTGTTTGTAGCTTTGTGGTCTTTGAGCGAAACGCCATTGGCGGCGCGTGCGCAAATTATTGCTCATTTGTCGGACTGTAAATATTGGTTAATCGCATTCCAAAATCAGTTTTCCGATATTGATAATATATTGTATTTTAATCAGTTGCAACAAGAAAACCCACATATCCATTGGCAACTAATTCCAATCGTGCATTTGCCAAATAACTTCTATCTAATCGGAAAAATAATAATATGATAGTGGTAAAACTACAAGGCGGATTGGGTAACCAACTTTTTCAGTTGGCTTTTGGGGTGGCGCAAAGCCAGCGAGAGCGATGCAGTTTTGTACTTGCAGAAGGATTTGGATATTCAGAAATGCTGGCATCATTTTTTGATTTACAAAACATAAAAATTCTAAAAAAAATATCAAAAAAATATTCTTTAAAAAATCAACTTGAAGAAAATCAATGGATAGCACCAGCAAAAAATTTAGCAAATTTTGAAAATCAATCTAATGTCTTATACGATGGATATTTTCAGTCGGAGGATTATTTTTTGGAGCATAAAAATTTGATAATCAATAGTTTAAAGATAAATAAAAAATATAGAATAGATGCTCGCCGTTGGCTTGGCATCTGCGACGGTCGCCCTTGCGTTGCTTTTCATGTGCGTCAAGAAGATTATTTCAGTTTTGGAAATGATGAATTGGGTGGAAAAAATTTGATATTGCCCTTCGATTATTATGTGAATTGTTGGGACACAATTTGTAAAATATTTCCCAATGGTTTTCATGCTATTTGGGTTGCAGAAAAGCCACTCAAAGATTTTCAAACATCATTTTTTAGGTTCAAAAAAATAGAAAATGTGACATATCATTTTGTGTGCTATCCACAGTTTGTGATGGATTTTCAAACACTCATGCAAGCTGACATTATAGTGACGGCTAACAGCACTTTTTCGTGGTGGGCAGCTTATTTGAGTAAAGACAAGCCTATTTTTGCACCCGAAAATTGGCTCGGATTCAAAATAAATCAAGAATTTCCGTCCAAAATTATTCCAACTTATTGGCATAAAATTTCAACTCTACCGCAGCACTTTTAGAAAATGCAATTAGAAACGCCTGTACTTTTGTTAGCTTTCAACCGTCCCGATACTACGCAGCGAGTGTTCGACCGCATAAAATATGCTCGCCCCAAACAGCTTTTTTTTGCTGCTGACGGCGCACGCGCTGGCAATCATTCAGATGTCGAAAATTGCCGATTGGTGCGACAAATTGCAACACAAGTGGACTGGAATTGTGACCTAAAACTACTGTTTCAAGAAAAAAATCTCGGTTGTGGCAAAGCTCCTCCAACTGCGATTTCTTGGTTTTTTAGCCACGTCGAGCAAGGAATTATCCTCGAAGATGATTGTCTGCCTAACCAAACTTTCTTCTCCTTTTGTCAAACTTTACTCGTTCATTATCAGATCGACGAGCGAGTAATGGCGATTTCGGGCAACTGCAATTTCCCGAATATTGCAAGTCACACATCGGATAGTTATTTTTTTTCAAAATATCCTTTTACTTGGGGTTGGGCAACTTGGCGACGGGTATGGGAAAACTACGATTTTGACCTGTCGGACTACCCAAAAAGAGCGTCGGAAATGCGACTCAATGACTATTGGAAAGATATTTTTCAGCGAATTTGTGACAAAAAATTTATAACTTGTTGGGACTATCAATTTACCTTTTTGTTAATGAAAAAAAATGGTGTTTGCATTTGCCCAAGTGTTAATTTAGTCAAAAATATTGGCTTCGACGAGCGCGCAACGCACACCAAATGGTCAGCACCCGATTGGTATAATAATATACCGCAAGGCGAAATTCATACGATTATCCACCCAAAATTATCTACAAATCACGTCATAAATTCGGCTGCCAATACTTTTTTTGACCAAACTATATTTTGCGAAGAACCAAAATTTAGTTTTAAATTTAGATTGAATAGAAAAATCAGATATTTAGTTGCTAAATATTTTGTAGTATGAAAATTCTACACCTCAACTCATACACGAGCGGTGGCGCGGCGGCGGCGGCTCAACGGCTGCACAGCTCTCTCCGTGCTATTCGGGTAGAATCTAATTTTTTGTCCGCATCTGACCTAAAAGAAAGGCTGCTTTTTTCAAAAACTTGGCTCTCTAACCCAATCAAAAAGTTCCGATACTGGCGGTTCAATCAGTTACAAAACAAACAAACGTCAAGTCGTCCGTCTGGTGCGTCTTATTTTTCGCAGTGCGAAAGTTTTTTTGACCTCACGTTGCAGCCGTGTTATCAACAAGCCGATATTATTCATCTACATTGGGTGTCACACTTTTTAGATATTCCAACTTTTTTTCTAAAAAATAAAAAACCCGTTGTTTGGACGCTCCACGACACACAGCCAATTACGGGCGGTTGCCACGCTAATTTTGACTGCGAAAAATGGACAAATATTGAAAATTGCCACCAATGTCCGCAACTTCATCCTGATTTTTCTGCGAATATTGCTGCGCAACAGTTGAAAAAAAAAATAGAAACGATACAAAATTTTCATAAAAACGGCGGAAAGATATTCGTAGTATCTCCCTCTCGCTGGCTTTACGAAATGGCGCAGCAGAGTTTGATTTTTGAAAATTGTGAACATCGTCAAATTTACAACGGCTTGAACGAAACCGATTTCGAGATAGTCGAACAGCAAATTGCGCGCAAAAAATTAGGACTTCCTCTCAATAAAAAAATACTACTTTTTATAGCCGCCGACCTCTGCGATAGCAGAAAAGGTTTTCAGTTTTTAGAGCAAGCAATGCAAAATATCGGTCGCCCCGATTTGATGATTGTAACGGTCGGAGCAGGGCAAAGTGAATGGCAAGGCGACTCAAAAATACGTCACTTGGGTATCTTTTCGGACTCCAATCACTTGAAACTGGCTTATTCGGCGGCGGACTATTTGGTTACACCGTCGCTTTCAGATAATCTACCGAATGTAATTATAGAATCTTTTTTTTGCGGAACACCTGTCATTGGCTTTCCCGTCGGCGGCATCGTGGAGATGATAGAAAATAAAATAAATGGCTATCTTTGTGACAATATTACTGCCTATTCGCTTGCGGCTACCATTGACCGTGCATTAGAAAAAGACTATCTGATAGCAAGTAATAACAGCTTGATTCGTGCTGCCGCAGTAAAAAAATACAATTTACGCCATCAAGCCGAGCAATACAAGGCAATTTACGAAAAATTATGTTCCCAAAAATGAATTTGCCACGCATTACGCTCGTCACACCGTCTTTTCAGCAAGCTGATTTTTTGGAGGAAACTATAAAGTCGGTTTTGTCACAAAATTACCCTAATTTGGAATATATCGTCATAGACGGGGGAAGCAAAGACAGGAGTATTGACATCATAAAAAAATATGCAGCGCAGTTGAGTTATTGGGAAAGTTGCGAAGACCGTGGGCAATCGCACGCCATCAATAAAGGCTGGCAACGAGCAACAGGTGACCTCATCGGCTGGCTCAATAGCGACGATTTACTTCTTCCAAATGCGCTATACGAGGTTGCCGCCGCCTTTGAAGCCAATCCCAAAGTGAGTTTGGTCTATGCTGGCAACCTGATTTTTGGCGACGGTTTCAAAAGTTATGTTGATAGAGGAACGCGTAAAAATTTTGAAATTGAGAATTTAGCACGCATGAACCTTCCCCAACAGTCTGCATTTTATCGACGCAAAGTAATCCAAGAACAAGGGTTTTTGGACGAATCTCTCCATTACTGTATGGACTTTGACTTGTTTATACGCATTTTTCTCAATTATGAACTTGCGGAGGCAGACGGTATTTGGTCTGCGTTTCGGCAGCATAAAAAAAGTAAAACTAACACTATGTTGATGGGTTTTTTTGCAGACAATCAAAAAATCATGAGCAGACTATTGAGAAGTTTTGACCATACCAAAGATTTGATACCAACTATGAAAAGTCTAAATCTGTATGTAGAAGAAAATACAAAATATTCAGTAAGCCGCCCTTACTCGGAGAAAGATATTCATCAAGCGTGGCTCTTATATCTCGAAGAAGTAGCGACCGCTCTGCGCTACGATCTTCAGTATGACTGGCTAAAACGCATTTTGAAATATTTAAAAAAGAACCATTTAGAGTTTTACACACAATCAAAAAAAATAAAACGAGTTCGTTTACTCCGTCACGTTCCAGTATTTTTTATGCTTTTTTTTAGAAAAATTAAACAAATATTTGAATGAAAAATAACAATCATCGTGACAGTGCAAAAAAAACGAAATCTCTATGGTTCGTGTCGTGGTATCCGAGTCGGGAAGAAGCCTACGGCGGCGATTTTATCATGCGCCACGCCGAAGCGACACAGGCTTTCTGTGATGTTGCGGTGATATATGCGTGTCCGACTTCGCGGAGCGGCAAAAAATATGAAGTAGCAATAAATCCTTCGTCGGACAAAAATCCGCTCGAAATTCGGGTCTATTTTTCTGACTTGCCGAAGCCTTTGCGCTTTTTGAAACTGTTGCGCTTCGCGAAAGCACACGCAGTTGGTTTGCGCCAACTGAAAGAACTCAATTTCGGAAAGCCAGATAATATCCATCTTCACGCCGTTTTTCCTGCTGGATTGATTGCTTTGTGCTACAGTTTTTTTCATCGCTTGCCACTTTTGGTATCGGAGCATTGGACAGGCTATCGCCCCGACGACGGCAGCTACGCGAGGAGTGGTTTTTTGCAAAAAATGCTCACGCAGCTCGTCTATCGGCGGGCGAAATTAGCGATTAGCGAAACAGATAAGATGACCGACGTAATGCTCAATTTGGGTTTGGGCAGTCCCAAAAAATTTCGGAGTATTCCGAATGTCGTGCAGACAGAATTATTTTTTTTGAAAAAAAAATCGGATTCTGTGACTATTCGACTGCTTCATGTTTCGACGTTGGGCGAGCGGCACAAAAACTTTGGAGGCATCTTGAACGCAGTTGCCGAGATTGCAAAAACACGTCAGGATTTCGTACTCACGGTGGTCGGCACGGGCGACGAAATGGAGAAATGGAAGCGACAAGTAGCAGAAAAAAATATTCAATCCTTCGTACATTTTTTGGGCGGATTGCCGCTCGAAAAAGTAGCGGAACAGATGCAAAGTGCCGATTTTTTTGTTTTGTTCAGCAATTTTGAGGGTTTGCCGTGCGTGTTGCTCGAAGCAATGGCGGCTGGTTTGCCGGTCATCGCCACCGAAACCGGCGGTATTTCGGATTGGGTCGGCGAGCGCGAAGGCATTTTGCTCCGCATCGGCGATGACCGAGGACTCCAAAAAGCGATGCTAAAAATGTTAGACACTTTCTCTCACTACGACCGAGCCTACTTGCACCAAAACATCAAAAACCGATGCAGCTACGAGCGAATCGGCGAAGATATTTTCAATATCTATCAGTCGCTGGGCGGTGGGTGACATCATTTCAGAGTTTTAAGTCTGCAATGTTAAGGTCACGGGATTTTATTCAAAGAACGACGTTTGTGTAGGCGGAGTGGTTTGTTTATTCAACTCTTCAATTTTATATTCGTCAGTAAACTTTTGATATGTTTCTTTTATCTCCTCAAGTGTCGTCTTACCATCGTATCTATTTTTGTAAACCCAATCATACAATTTGTCATTCAGAGCAATTTGTAATTTTAAGTTATTTTCTTCGTCACGTACAGAAACGAAAGGCGAGAGCATTTTTGGATACTGTAGATTTAAATAATAAAATAACTTGTAATTAGGTACAAATGACTCATGAGCATCATCTTTTAGCCGTAATTTGAAGTATTTTTCTACACATGGAATCATACATCTTGAATAAATATAGTGGTTTCTTATGTAAATTAAAATATCTTTAATTTCCGATGCTTCTACTATACTTTTCTGCTCTTTGTTAGAGAAAATAATTTGCCTTACATTTTCTTCAACGGATTCCATTTTTTCAATAGACAATTTTTCACTAAATTTACCTATAATAAACATCTAAGTACATGACAAAAAAGCGGCTATCAAATTTTGGATAATATTTTGAAAGGAATTAATGAGAGCTTGTGCTATGGATTGTAGTCCATAAGCAAA
>JAYUHK010000228.1:0-12512 GCA_043767025.1 Saprospiraceae bacterium
TCCGCCGTTGCAAGACACATTTGTACTTGTGATAGAAAGAGATATTGCCGAAGGCGATGATATTGCTGCTGAACCAATTTTTGTACAACCTTTCGTATCAGTAACTGTGACAGTATAGTTTCCTGTCGGTATGTTAGAAATCGTTTGAGTTGTAGCTCCATTGCTCCACAAGTAGGTATAGCTTGGCGTTCCTCCAGAAGGATTCGCAGTGATACTTCCAGTCACTCCATTGCAAGTTGCATTCGTTATTGCGAAGGCTAAAGTAATAGCAGTTGGCTCGCCGATAAAAACGCTTGCCGTTTTGCTACAACCATTTGCATCGGTGACAGTCACCGTATTGTTTCCTGCGGAAAGATTTGTTTTTGTAGGTCCAGAACCGCCGCCGCTCCAAGCGTAAGTGTAAGGCGATGTGCCGCCAGAAACATTTGCAGTTGCTGAACCAGTATTTGCTCCAGCGCACCCAATATCTGTTTTGGATATGGTGACTGTGATGTCTTGTGGTTGAGTGATGGTGACAGAGGTAGTTTTTTGGCAGTTGTTGTTGTCAGTGACAGTGAGCGTGTATGTACCGGCTGACAATGCGTTTATGAAAGGCGAAGTAAGGTTATTGCTCCATTTGAAAGTATATGGTCCAACACCGCCCGAAGCCGAAGCCGTAGCGTTTCCGTTATTTTGCCCAAAACAAGTTACATTATTTGAAGTGGCACTTGCTTGGACGGCAGTTGGAGAAGTAATTGTCGTGCTGGCGGTTGCGGTACAACCGATCGCATCGGTCATGGTGACTGAATAAGTTCCGGCAGGCAGATTGATAGGATTTTGTTGGTTGCCGATGGTATTTGGATTCCAGTTGAAGTTGAAGGGTTGCGTGCCTGCAAAAATTATTAAATTAATTGCTCCTGTAGAGCCTCCGTTGCAGGCTACCATAGAGGCGTTGGGGGTAATAACTGGCTTGGGTTTTAGGCTTACGGTTACGATATTAGAGGGCGTAAAATCGGTGCAACCGACTCTGCGCGCCACGCGGACATAGTAAGTGGTAGCGGTAATGGCTGGCGGGTCATAAAAAAGTCCAGTCGCGCCTATTATACGAGTCCAAGCGGAGCTGCCGTTGAAATATGGAACGCCTGTGAGGCTTTTGAACCATGCGTACTCAATGACTCCCATACCGCCCGTTGGGGCAGTTTGATTTACAAGAGTCGTAGGGTCATAAGATGGAAAGCAGCCCATTTGGTCTTGTTGAATTTTTCCACCATTGGTAATATTATCGCAACATTCAAGTCTTTTGACGATAATGTTTGATTCGGCGGCAAACTCTGTGCAACCAACTCTGCGCGAACATCTTACATAATAAGTGGTTTGCGAAATCGGTCCGGGGTCGTAGCTCGGAGCGTTGCTCATCATCACTGGAGTCCAGTTGATGACTGCTGCATTCGGGTCGCCGGTGGTGTACATCCACATATATTCGATTACGCCAGAGCCACCTGTTGGAAATGTGGCGTTGGTAATGATAGATGGGTCGAAAGTCGGGTTAGGACAGGCAGTTTCATTGCCAGAGATGACACCACCGTAGGTGATGTTGTCGCAAACCAAGCATTTCTCGGGGTTGTTTGCTTGCAAATTTCCATGAAGTAAAAATCCCAAAGAAAGCAGTAAAAATGCAGCTTTTAGTGCAGACTTGCAGGGGATAAAAACCATGTCTTTCAAGTAAATAAGTTTCATAAAAATGAAATTTTATTAGGTAATAATTTATAATGTAATTCGTTAAAATATAGTCACAAAAAAACCAACCAGACAAACAACTCTAATGTTTATCGTAGTCAAATAGAAAATGGAGTGTGTTAAAAATAACCAAACTAAAAAGTGTGGATTTTTGAGTGTCACAAAGGACGCTCTGAAAGTGGAGTTTTGCCAATCAAAATTCTTATCAATGGCAAATTTATTTATTAGGGTCGTAAAACTTAAATACTTACAAAAGTAATGCTAATAATTCAAAAAAGGTCACTAATTGACATTTTTTTTATAAAAATGTCATATTTTTTTAAAAAAATATATTGCTTGTTTCAAATCAACATTTTATGTATGTCAATTATTTGTGGTATTAAAAGTTGAGTGTCGTTATTTTGTATCACAAAATCTGATTTTGCCTCTCTCTGTTCGTCCGACCATTGCGATAATATCCTTCTTATGACGGAATGAAGGTCTGCAAAGTCACGTTTTTGGACACGATTTATTCTTATTTTTTCAAAAGCACTGACAGTGATGACTTTATCTGCCCATAAATAAGCACCACTTTCAAATAATATTGCGGACTCCTTCAAAGCATACGAGAATTTTCCGTCGATGGTTTTGAACCAATTTTCTCCGTCTTCCATGACTTTGGGGTGTATTAAGTTGTTGAGCAAGGTTCTTTTTGTATCGTTTTCAAAAATTATTTTTGCTAAAAATGTACGATTAAGTTCTCCATTTTCATAATAAGCATCACGAGAAAATAAGTCACAAATTTCATTTTTTAATGTTAAATTATTATTCATCAGCCATTTTGCGCGCTCGTCTGAATAATAAACAGGAATATCCAAGACTTCAAATATTTTGCAAACAGTTGTTTTGCCGCTTCCAATACCGCCAGTAATTCCAACTTTTAGTGTTTTCATAGATAATTTTTTTTTGAAACATTATACTGCTCGAAGGCGTTAAACTGGGCAAATATACAACGAAATTTTTAAAAAAATATGGAAAAAGAACTTTTAGGTGTTGGCTCACGGGTAAAACACGCTGCTTTTGGCGAGGGCGTGGTGACGCGGCTTCATCTGGCGGCGTATGAGGTTTGCTTCATGCAGTATGGACTGAAAAATGTGGGCAAAGACGCTGCAAATTGGGAAATTATTGAGGCTATCGCAGCAGACTCGGCGGTTACTTTTTCGGAAGCCGAAAAATCTTTGGCGAGGGTGTTGCGCGCTTGGTTGGATACTTCGGAGATTATTCCGATTCACGAAAAGTGGCGTGGCGGAAAACTGATTATGGAGGCTGGCGAAACCAATTTGCAAGGAAAAGAGCTGCCGATAGAAACTTTTTTTCATAAAATAGTGATGGTTCGTGACAGGATTCGGGTGATGGAACAAAAAATAAATGCCAGCAAGTTGCAGGAAGACGAAAAAATAGACTTGCAGCAATACATCACAAAGATTTACGGCAGTTTGACTACTTTTAATGTGCTTTTCAAGGAAAAAGAGGATTATTTTACGGGAGAAAAAACCAAATAGGATTTTTGTCACAAATTTTTAATTATTTCAAATTAATTTTACCAATTATGAAAATATTTTCGACGTTGTGTGCGGCTTTTGCAATTATTTTTTTAGCTCAATCTTGTATCGTGATGGAGCATAAATACACTGCCGTGGCTCCCGGAAAGTGGCGCGCGGTACTCCAGTTGGAGGATACGAAGCAAGGATTGGGGACGAAAAAAGAACCCGCTAAAAATTTTGAGGCGGTGTCGCAAGGTGAGCTACCGTTCAATTTTGAGGTTATCTACACGGACGCAAATAATTTTTATATCGAACTTATCAACGGTTCGGAGCGTGTGAAGGCGAGCGAAATAAGTATTGGGCGTGACCGTGCGACTGGAAAAGATACGCTTTTGGTCAAGTTTCCAGCTTATGATTCGTATATAAAAGCTATCTACGAAGGCAGCGTGATGCAAGGAAAATGGGTCGTGTCGAGCAAAGAAAATTATAGCATTCCATTTTTGGCGCGGCAGGGACAGGATTACAGATTTTCGACGCTTCGCAAAGAGCCTCTGACCGATATTTCGGGGACGTGGGAGGCTTCTTTTGAAGATGCAGGCAATCCGCCCGAAAAAGCGGTAGGCGAATTTCAGCAAAAAGGTAATTTTTTGACGGGTACATTTTTGACGGAGTCGGGCGATTATCGGTATCTGGAAGGCACGGTGCAGGCAAATAAAATTTATTTGTCGTGCTTCGATGGCACCCACGCCTTTCTTTTTGAAGGCAAACTAACGGACGAAAACAATCTAACTGGCTTTTTCAAGTCTGGTATTCATTACAAGACTACTTGGAGTGCCAAGCGAAATCCACAAGCTACCCTACCCGACGCATATAATGTTACAAAAATAATTCAGCCCTCAAAAGAAATTAATTTAGACTTTTTGAGTTCAAATAATCAAAAAATAAATTTACAAAATGCTGATTATCAAGGCAAAGTGAAGATAATTCAGGTGTCTGGCACTTGGTGTCCGAACTGCAAAGACGAAACAAATTTTCTAACAAATTACATAAAAAATAACAATTTTGACGATTTGGCAATAATTGGCTTGTATTTTGAAAGGTATAAAGAGAGTGAGAAAGCAAACCAGCATCTTGAAGTTTATAAAAAACTGATGCAAATTCCTTGGCAAATCGCTTTTGTAGGAGAAGCAAGCAAGGAAATAGCATCGAAATCTTTTCCCCAAATCGATAAAATTCGCGCCTTTCCGACTTTGTTAATCGTTGATAAACAAAATAAAATTCGGTTGGTACATACGGGTTTTTCGGGACCAGCAACCAGCAAATACAACGAATTTGCGCAAAACTTCGATAAATTGATTCGCGACTTGCTCAAAAAGTAATAGGCTTTTACGACTTTAACCGAGCAAACTTACGAGAAAATGGCAAAAAAGCCAAGCAATATCGCCCTTGCGTATTGTGTAGAACATGAACATATTGCCGAAATTATTGGCACACAACTGACTCTGCGAGATTTCATCGTAAAGTTTAGTTCGGTGCGCAACGACCTTCCAGATGTCGCCTTTCTTTCCGATAGATTGGCAGCCACTTCCGATTTTGTTGTTTTTATTGTCACAGATAATTTTTTGAAATCCGAAAAATGTATGTTCGGTGCATTGGATTTATTTCAAAATTTAGCTGCCAACCACCAAGTTTTTACAATAATAGCCGACGGAGAATATGCCGAAAAAGGGCAAGAAATTACTAAAGTTCCTACCTCTTTCGGACGCGTCAAAGACGTGATTGACTACATGAATTTTTGGCAGGACAAGTATTTGGCACTCCGAAAAGAAAAAAGAGAACTTCAAGACGAACTCCAAGAAAGCAGCGTTTTAACGCCTTTGGACGAAAGAGTAAACGTAGCCCGTGCTATTACTGCCGAAATAAACGACTTCCTTCGCTTTGTATTCAGCTTGGGAGGACCGACTTTTGAGCAACTCGTCGCCGAGCAATATCGCCCTTTATTTGATGCTTTGGGCGTAGAAATTATTACCCAAAGCGACCGACTCAACTTCAAGCAATCTGACGAAAATTTTGATAAACCATTGGACGAGTTTCCGGTTGTCGAGTTGGTAAAATCTAGTAATCCTCTGCCGATTCGCTCTGCGTCGAAGCCGCTTTTGGAGCAAATAGTGAGCGGAGATGCAAAACCGCTTTACGATAAATCCTCGATGGACGCACTATTCACTGGCTCTGAAAGCAGTTTTGACAAATATCTGTCCGAAGCCGAACCAGTGTTGCCTGCAAAGAGTAAAGCTGAAAAGGAGTCCATTGATGAAAAAATTAAAGATAAAAATAAGGAAATTGTGACATTAGAAGATATGGAAGAATCTTCTGTGCAGGAGTTGATTTTTCAGTTTGAGCAAATGAGCAGAGAGCAACAAAGTCAAAAAAATGAAGCCCAAAATGAAGAAATTTTCACTTCAAAAGATGTAAACGATACCGTCGATAACTCCGCTTCCGCAGAGCCAAGCAGCGAAACTGACAAAAAATATCAAGCCGCTTACGACAGCATTATGACCGAACACAATCCCGATAAGGCGGTTTTTTTGCTACAAAAAATACTAAAAACGGATAAATACCACACGCCGTCGCTTTTTTTATTGGCGGAAGTGATGGAAGTAAAAAAGAATTATTCGGAAGCGAAAACGAATTATGAAAAAGTTGCTTTTTTAGATGCAGATTACCCAAATATTTATTATAAATTAGGTTTTTTGACCGCTTTCAAACTGCGTGGCAAAAAGAAAAAAGCAGTAAAATATTTTAAAAATGCGCTGAAACGTGACAAAAAAAATTCCGATGCTGCCTACCAGTTAGCTGTGATTTTGTACGAAGAGTTGGGCGAATACAAGCAAGCTGCGCATTATTTTAAGAAAACACTCAAAATAAATCCTTTCCACCCGTTTGCGAACTATGATTTGGCGGTGATGTACCACGAATTAGACGAAAAATCACTTGCTGCGAATTACTATCGTGCAGCCATCGAAATCAATGAAGACCTAAAAACTGCCCAAAATGACCGCGCGTTCAGTCTTTACAGTTTGGATTTTGCCAACCAGCCGACTGCTCTCAAACATACGGGTTTCGTTTCGACTGAAAATTTTGAACTCAAAAAAGTTGATGTAAAAACGGTTTTGATTACGGGAGCAACTTCGGGAATAGGAAAAGCGGTGGCAGAAATTTTTGCCAAAAACGGACATCGCGTTATTGTCACGGGTCGGAGAACGGAACGTTTGGAGGAATTGCAAAAGAATTTTTCCAAAAATTATCCGCGTGCGGAGGTAAAAACACTCAATTTTGATGTCCGAAGTGCCAAAGATTCTGAAAGTATGGTCAATTCGTTGCCGCCAGAATGGTCGAAAATTGATATTTTAGTCAACAATGCAGGACTTGCCAAAGGTCTTTCTTTTATCCAAGAAGGCGATTTGGAGCATTGGGAGCAGATGATTGACACCAATATTAAAGGGCTTTTGTACATGACGAGATTGGTCGCACCCAAGATGGTGGCTCAAAAAAACGGTCACATCATCAACATTGGCTCTACGGCTGCCAAAGAAGTCTATCCGAAGGGCAACGTTTACAGCGCGACCAAATTCGCGGTAGATGCGCTGACCAAAGGAATGAGATTGGACTTGTACGAACACAATATCCGAGTGAGTCAAATCAATCCCGGACACGTAGAAGAAACTGAATTTGCAAAAGTTCGCTTTGACGGCGACGAAGAAAAAGCAAAAATTTACGAGGATTTTCAGCCTTTGAAAGCGTCCGACGTAGCTGAATCCGTTTATTTTATAGCAACTCGCCCGCAACGCGTCACTATTCAGGACGTAGTGATGACCAGTACGCAGCAAGCTGGCTCCACTTATATCAATCGAAGCGGGCGCGAAGATTGAGCAATCAAGTTGCTACAATTTCAATTTTTTAAGAATCCAAAGTGCTACCAAAGCACCGCAAGTCGCGGTAATCAATGCCCCAAAGAAGCCTCCGCCTGCCGAAATATTTAAAAATCCAAATATTTTCCCACCAATTATCGCTCCAATCACTCCGATTACGATGTTGCCGAGCAAGCCAAAAGTGCGCTTACCCGTAAATTGCGCACTCAAATAACCCGCCAGCGCGCCAATAATTAGGAATAATAAATCAGACATAAGTTGCTAAAAATTTTGTTATAAATGACAAAGATAGTAATTTTTTGGTTTTTTAAGACTGCCTACACTTTCACGGTTACTCTTTTTTTTCAAAGTCCAGCACACGAATATAAAAGAAGTCTAAAAATGAAGCATTCGTATTTGACAACTTTTCACTGCGAAATGAATTTCCAATATCAAAAATTAGGAAAGACAAGAAACGAAGAAAACTGTGTGTTTACAAGAATTTTTTTGCTATCTTTGCCCTATGAAACCGATGGTTTATTTTCAAGATTGGGGCGTAATTTCGTACCAAACTGCTTGGGACAGGCAGCAGCAACTTTTAAAAAAAGTGATTGATTTTAGGTCGAAAAACTTGGAAAATACCACGCCTCAAACTGTCGAACACCAACTTATTTTTTGCGAACACCCTCCCGTTTTTACCTTGGGCAGAAGCGGGTCCATCAAAAATTTACTTCTTTCAGAAGATGAACTGAAAGACAAGAAAATAGAATTTTTTAAAATAAATCGTGGTGGTGACATCACTTTTCACGGATTGGGGCAGATTGTAGGTTATCCGATTTTTGATTTGAATGAGTTTTTTACCGACGTACATCGCTACGTCCGCTCGCTCGAAGAAGTGATTATATTGACCCTCGCCGAGTATGGACTTTTGGGAATTAGAGTTCCAAAATTTACGGGAGTTTGGTTGGCAGAAGACGAAAAAAATAAAAAAAAACGCAAGATTTGTGCCATCGGGATTCATTTGAGCCGTTGGGTCACGATGCACGGCTTTGCTTTCAATGTTAATACAGATTTATCTTATTTTCAACACATCGTTCCGTGCGGTATCTCGGACGACGACAAGGAGGTAACATCTCTCCAAAACGAACTTGGATACTTCGTTGACCGTGCAGAAGTGACAGAAAAACTTATCCGAAATTTTTCACAAGTATTTGATTTTCAATATTTTAACAAATGATAAAAGATATTCCACACATAAAAGTAGAAGATTTACTGATAGCGATTGTGCCGCGTGAAGACGTTTCTGAAACGAGCGACTTACAGCTTTGGGACAGTTATATTATCAATTTGAAGGAAGAAAATATCAAAAATGTCCTCATCAACACGACTGGTTATGGCGAAATAGGAGGCGAAATGAGAAAGACGGCTACCTTCCGCTATTTCTTTGAAGAAATCCCCGCGTTGGGCGTTGTCTTGATAGAACCCATTGACAATCAACTGTTTAACCTCTCACACGAGTTTTGGGTGAGCTTTCAGTTCGAGGGTCATTTATTTGATAAAAAATATATATTTGTGACAGGCAGTATTGATCCAATTAATTTTACGCTCGTTCCATTTTTGGGTAGAAAAGGCGTTATGATTCGGTAAATTACTTTTTTTTTAAAATGTCACAAAAATTTAAAATTTTTAATTATGCAAGAAAAAAAAGTCAGTGACTCAAGGACTGTGATGACTGAAATGGTGATGCCCAACGACACCAATCCAATGGGCAATCTTATGGGTGGAAATCTTCTTCGATGGATGGATATTGCGGCGGGCATTTGTGCTGGTAAGCACTGCGAAGCTCATGTAGTAACTGCGTCAGTAGATTTGGTATCGTTCCAGAAAGCAATAAAAATGGGAGAAGTTATTACGATAGACACTTGCGTAACTCGTGCGTTCAACACTTCGGTAGAGATTTATGTGGAGGTTTTTGCTGCCAGCGTCAAGGGAACTAATCCCCGAAGGTGCAATCACGCTTACTACACTTTCGTGGCATTAGATGATGTCACGCTCAAGCCAATTTCTACATTTTCGGTACTGGCACTTTCGGCGGAGGAGCAGCACCAATATGAAAGTGCTATGCGTCGGCGCGAACTTCGTTTACTTTTGAGCGGACGCTTGAAAGGTGCTGATGCTGTTGAGTTGAAGCTACTTTTGAGTGATATTTCAACTGCACCTATCGCGATATGAAAGCCGCATTTCCAAAAATAATCGTCGCCCTATCGCTCTATTTACTCTTAAAATATTTGGGGGGTACAGTCGGAGCAGTGATTTTATACCCTGTCACATTATTGGTTACTTTTTTACACGAATTTGGTCACGCACTCGGTGCTATTTTGACTGGCGGAAGCGTTCAAGCTCTACAAATCAACAGCGATGGCAGTGGATACACTGTCACAGCAGGCGGCTGGAAAGCAATTATTTTGATGGGTGGATATGTAGGAAGTGCGATACTCGGAAATCTACTATTTTATGTAGCAGTAAAGAAGCCAAACTCAACAGTTTTCGCACTTTATTTACTTGCTTCGGTGATGGTATTGGCAGCTATTGTTTGGTTCAATTCCATTTACACAACATTATTTCTTATTTTTGCTTCTTATATCCTTTATTTTGTTGGCAGCCGTCGCTTTTTGCACCAAGAAGTCCTAATGTTTTTGGGGATAGCTTCGATTATCTACATTGTCCAAGATTTTAACATCGGACCGCGCTCGGACTTGGAAGAATATGCTCGGACGATGCTTATATTTTCGCCTGACGTGTGGATGTATATTTGGTTGGCGGTGGTGGTGTTTATTTGTTTCATCAATATCCGATGGATACTAAAAAATGAGCAATAAAAAAAGGTGCGACGAATTACTCGCCGCACCCAACAAATTCACGATAAATGTATGAAAAAACTAATTTTTTGTGACAATTTATTTGCCTGATTTGATACGGCGATTTTCGTCGTCCAAGCCAGTTTTTCGCTCCCGCGCACCTTTTACGTCGTTGCCTCCGAAACGATAAGTGAAGTTAATTTTTAGTCGCCGACTTTCCCAATTTCCTTTTGTGTCTATGTAAAAGCCGCTTGAAGCGTCGCTTATTCCTCGCCAAGGAGTAGTAAAAAATACGTCATCTACGGCGATTTTGATGATACCTCTATCGTTAAGAATCTTTTTTTGCACGCCTACGTCCACACTGCCTTGTTGTTTGCTTCTAAAAACTCCTCCCCAGATGCTGGGTCCGTTGTACCAACCCGAAAGCTCCGCACTCCAGCCGTTGCCGAGCAAAAAACTATTTTGCATATATGCGTTGTAAGAAGTAATTTTTGTGTCAATGATGTAGTTATTTCCAAAATCTGCTTTGAATTTTGAGTGATATAGTGACAGGTTTAAAAACCCATTGTACCATTTTGCCAACGGCAGTGGAGCTGATATATTGAGTGCATAATTATCTTGTTTTGCTACATTTTTTTGTGTCACAAAAGTCCTATATCTTTCAGTAGTATCAATAATTTGAGTAAATAAATCATTCGTGCGGCTGTAGCTCAAGCCCGTTATCAAACCCTGCATAAAAGTATGATTTAACTCAAAGTTGTGACTGTATTGGGGTTGCAAGAATGCGTTTCCTTTTTCATAGGTTAGTTCGTCCAATTTGTTCTCAAATGGGTTCAAATCTTGGTAACTTGGTCTATCAATCCGACGGCTGTAAGTCAGCCCCAACGAGTTGTTTTTATTGACGTTGTAAGTGACGGCAGCACTCGGAAAGAAGTTAGTATATTGACGTTCTACGATGTCGTCTTTTTTAGGATTGACTCGAATCAGCTCCCCTTTCGACCTTGTATTTTCCATTCGGACTCCCGTTTGAAGCCCAAACTTACCGACCTGTGCGTTGTAGTTGAGATAAGCTGCATTCACATTTTCGGAGTATTTAAAGCGGTTACTTTTTTCTAAATCTTTGATATTTGTGTCATCGGTTTGTACATTAAAAAAATCAAAAATATTGTCTGTTGTGACAGTTGCTATTTTGAATCCTGCGCCGAATTTACCCTTCCAAAGACTTTGCTCGTAGTCCGCCTTGAGTGTACTTATTTGAATGTCTGTCGGCGTTGAGTTTCTAAAAATTCGACTGCTAAAAATAGTTTTTTCGTCGCTCGTTTTATAAAAATTCGGCTGGTAGCTGTTCGCTCGATTGCGGAACATTCCTCTATCAATATCAATATTTAGCTCATGTCCAGACGTATCCGTATAGCGATAATTTAGGTTTAAATTGAGGTTAGCGCGGTTGTTGGGGTTGTCATTTGTTGCTACCAACACAGAGTCCACTACTCCGCTCGTCGCTTCGTTTGCGATGCGCGTGCGACTGTTGCTAATGGATTTTCCATCGCTGAAATTGCCGTCCAGCACCACACCAATCGTATTCTTGGAGTCTATAAAATAATCTGCGCCAGCCTTGTAGCCGCCTCTGGTTGCGTCGTTGATATTGACATTATTTTGGTCAAAAATCTTACCCGATTGGCGACGGTAAAGCAGAAAATTATTTTGATTTTTGCCCAAATTGTAACTTCCATTTCCAAAAACATTAATACTTTTATTTCGATAATTGACATTTCCCCACGTTCCGCCCTTCGGAGTTATCCCGTAATCGTTCCAAATCCCGATATTTCCATTGACTCCAAAGTTCTTATTTTTCTTCAAACGCAGGTTAATAATGCCTGCATTTCCCGATGCGTCGTATTTTGCCGAAGGGTTCGTAATGAGTTCAATCGCCTCAATATCAGTGGATTGTATTCCTTTGAGGTAGTTCGCCAAGTCCTTTCCGTCCAGCACAGAAGGTTTGCCGTCTATGTATATCCGCACGCCATTTTTCCCTTTGAGCGTCACATTTTCGTCTTTATCAATCATCACACCGGGTGCTTTTTGCAACAATTCCAACGCTGTATTTCCCGTAGCATTGATACTTCCTTCGATGTTCATAATCGTTTTGTCCGCCCTGATTTCAAACAAAGGTTTCTTCGCAACGACTGTCACAGATTTGAGTTCTTGCGAGGTTTCATTGAGCTTGATTTGCTCGATGGTTTTACCCATATTTTCGTCAAAAATAAACGATTTTGTGACAAATTCCTGTAAGCCTACCGAGTTGGCTTTGATAAAATAATTACCACTTTTGACTCCCAATAATTCGTACTTTCCCTTTTCGTCGCTGACCGCGCCTTTCAAAAATGTGCTATCTTTGGAGTTCAACAACATTACGGTAGCTAATTCGAGCGGTTTGCCCGACGAATCTAAAATCTGACCCACAATTAATTGACTTTGCGAAATGCCGCTACACCAAATTAACAATA
>JAYUHK010000229.1:0-1784 GCA_043767025.1 Saprospiraceae bacterium
TACACTTAAATAGATGACATTTATTATTCGACATAATTCGTTGATTTTCAACAGTTTATGACGACTCAAAATTAAAAACTAAAAACTTATAACTACTTATCGGGTTGAAAACAAGAAACAATGAGAAATGTTGCCTCACTCACTCCAACGAAAAGTTTGGGCGAGATCAAGTCCTGCCAAGTCCAGCACTCTATCTACGACGGTGGCGGCGAGTGCTTCAAAGCTGTCTGGTTTGCTATAAAACGAAGGGGTAGCAGGGCAAATAATAGCTCCCGCTTCGGTAAGTGCGGTCATATTTCGGAGATGAAGTAGGCTGTACGGTGTGTCGCGGACGACCAAAATAAGCCGTCGGCGTTCTTTCAAAATCACGTCGGCGGCGCGCGTACTGAGGTCATCGGATACTCCAGTGGCGATGCGACCAAGCAACCCCATCGAGCAAGGACAAGCAATCATCGTTTCGTAGCGCGCAGAACCCGACGCGAAGGGTGCCATAAAATCATTTTTTTTGTAAAAATCAAAGGGATAATTCCGAAAGTCGGTATTATTCAGCTCTAATTCCCAATTATATTTTGCATTGTCGCTCATCACGATGCCTACTTTCTCAATTTGGCTTTGCAAAAGCACTAATTTATCCAAAAGAACTTTGGCGTAGATAGAGCCACTTGCTCCGCCAATAGCGACGATTATCTTTTTTTTCATAAAATCAAGTTTTACTTTTTTAGCAGTTTCTCGTACAATATTTTCATTCCAACAGATGCTTTTTCATTTATTATTGTCAAATTGTGACTGTGTTCCAGTTCATAATTTAGGGTTGGTTTAGGGTCAATTAAATATATCTTTGCTCCAAGTGGAGCGAATCCTACCAACGCAGCAGCGGGATAAACTTGCATAGACGAACCTACTACCACCACAAAATCAGCCTCCGCAACCAACTCTGCGGCGGTCGCAAGCAACGGAACTGGCTCTCGAAACCAAACGATATGCGGACGAAGTTGTGAGCCTATTTCGCATAAATCACCCAATAAAATATCTTTTTTACAATCATACACCAAATTTTCGTTTTTAGAACTGCGAGATTTGAGCAATTCTCCGTGCAAATGCAAAATATTGGAGCTGCCCGCTCGCTCGTGAAGGTCGTCCACGTTTTGGGTAACGATGCTGACCTCAAAAAATTCTTCCATATCGGCAAGAAGTAGGTGCGCTACGTTGGGTTTTACTGTCACGAGATGTCGCCGCCGTTGGTTATAAAAATCCAAAACAAGTGTGGGATTTTTTTTAAATCCTTCAGGTGTAGCGACCTCCAACACGTCGTGACCTTCCCAAAGTCCGTCAGTATCTCTGAAGGTATTGATACCACTTTCGGCACTGATTCCAGCCCCCGAAAGCACCACTAATTTTTTCTTTACGACATTCATTTTTATTAAAAAAGTTTATTTTTGTGACAATACATGATTTGTGACATGGTTTAGGAATGTATCTAAAATAAACTAAGTAGTTATAAGTTTTTAGTTTTTAATTTTGAGTCATCATCTGATGTTACGCAAGGATTTTAAATTGACTCTTTTGAATTTAGCTTTGTAGCTATTGACTTGGTTTTTGTCACTTTTTTCCTTGATGAAAAAAGTAACCAAAAAAATCAAGTGCTCTGTATAAATTCTAAACTTTTTGCTTAAAAATATCATCGACGCGCGAAAAATACTCGTCGGCTCCGCCAGACTTCAAACAGTTTTCGCTTCGCCAGATGATATTTTTGCAAAAACTTGAATTTCTACAAGGCACGTCTG
>JAYUHK010000230.1:0-6211 GCA_043767025.1 Saprospiraceae bacterium
AACAAGGCATTTTTGAGGCGCAACGCAGGGCGTTGAAACGAAAAAATAACGCAGTGATTGGTTGTAATTTAGCAGAAAAAATGAGTAGTTTATTTTAGACGCACTTCTTCACCCTTGCACCAAAGTCCCGATGTGTTCGCCAGCGATAATTCTTTTCAAATTGTCTTTCTGATTGATGTCAAAAACGATAATTGGAAGGTTGTTTTCTTGGCAGAGCGTGAAAGCCGTCATATCCATCACGTTGAGTCCCAACGAGATGACGCGAGCGAATGAAATAGTATCGAATTTGGTAGCGGTTGGGTCTTTTTCGGGGTCGGCAGTATAAACGCCGTCCACGCGAGTGCCTTTCAAGATGACTTCGGCGTTGATTTCGTTGGCGCGCAGAGCGGCGGCGGAGTCGGTCGTAAAGTACGGACTGCCTGTGCCTGCACTAAAAATAACTACTCGATTTTTTTCTAAATGCCGAATGGCGCGACGGCGAATGTACGGCTCTGCGATTTGCTTCATTTCGATAGCCGAAATAAGTCGTGTATGAACTTTCAGAGTTTCCAGCGCACTTTGAATCGCCATTCCGTTGATGACGGTCGCCATCATGCCCATGTAGTCGCCTTGCACGCGCTCGATGCCCGACTTGGTGGCTTGCAACCCGCGAAAGATATTCCCGCCGCCAATCACGACAGCTACCTCTACGCCCATATCTATCAATTCTTTGATTTGAGCGGCGTAATAACTCAACATATCGGCTTCGATGCCAAATTTTTGGTCGCCCATCAAGGATTCGCCGCTGAGTTTTAGGAGTATGCGTTTGTACTTAATTGCCATTTACAAAATTTAATTTTTTGATTCGTGTTTGCTGGGAAGAAATTACGGAAAATGAATTTTGCATTTCGTATATATTTTTTTCAATAGATTCCGTACATATCGTCATTTTTTGGATAGATGACATTCCGATAAGGCGGACTAAAATAACACCAAAATGTATTTTCTTCATACGATACACCAATTCTCCGAAATCTTTATCTTCGGTAATTAGTATTGCATTATTTTTTACGGCTATGGATAAAACTTCCTCGTCGCTAATTCCGGAGTAAGTTTCTAATATAGAAATTACTGAAAACCCTTTCTGTCTTAACGATTTAATTATTGAAAAATCTAAATTCTCGTCAGCTATTAATTGTATCATACAAAAATGACAAGTTCATTTTTTAATGACAGCGCAGCGTAGAGCAAGCAGGCTTGAATGGACTCATGGGTAATATGCGGATACGCTTCTAAAAGTTGTTGTTCTGTTTCGCCGTAGGCTAATTTTTCTACAATTAGTTCGACAGGGATTCGCGTACCTTTTATAGTTGGTTTGCCAAACATAATGTTTGGGTGCGTGCTGATATGTTCTTTTAGTTCAAGCATAAGCATTTAAAAAATTTAATTTTTTGATTGTCCGCTACGAGCTGCGCCAAGACGTTGCAAATAAACAAAAAAAAAGCGATTTCGAGTACTACCGAAATCGCTTTTTTTTATTTTTATTAACCCAACATTACGTGTTTGAAGTCCGTAACGGTCAAGCCTTTTTTTACGCCGTCCAAATATTGTGCAACGGTCTTGCTGCCGTCTTTCACAAAATCCTGTGATAGCAAAGTGCTTTCTTTGAAAAACTTATTGAGGCGACCATTTGCTATTTGGTCTACCATAGCTTCTGCTTTGCCTTCTGCGCGAGTCTGCTCTCTGTAGATTTCCAATTCGCGCTCGATAGTAGCTGCACTCACACTGTCTTTCGTGACTGCTACGGGTTTCATCGCCGCCACTTGCATAGCTACGTCTTTTCCTGCCTCCATCAACTCTGGACCTTCGAGGTTCAGCGCCACGAGTACGCCCGCGCGGTAGCCACTGTGAATGTAAGGTAATACCTGACCTGCGCCTGCTGCGGTTTCGATTTTTTCGTATTGTGCCAGCTCGATTTTTTCTCCTATAACGCCGACTTGCTCTGCTACTTTTTCGCTCACCGTCACGCCGTCGGCGTAAGGCAAAGCCAAAAGTGCTTCCAGATTGGCTGGAAGATTTTTGAGTGCGATGTCTGCAAGACTTTTCGCCAGATTGACGAAGCCTTCATTTTTTGCTACGAAATCGGTTTCTGAACTCAATCGGATAATGATTCCGTTGTTGCGATTGGCGGAAGTAAGAGCCATTACGACTCCTTCTTTTGCGTCGCGGTCGGCGCGTTTGATAGATAATTTTTGACCTTGCTTGCGCAAGAAGTCAATAGCGGCTTCAAAATCGCCACTGCTTTCCGTGAGTGCTTTTTTGCACTCCATCATGCCCGCTCCGGTCATATCGCGCAATTTTTTTACGTCTGCTGCCGAGATTGCTATTTCGCTCATTTTATTTTATTTTAAAAAAGTAAAAAATTAGGTTTTGAAATATTGTATAAAAACTATTTTATACTACCAAAATAGCAGTATAAAATAGTCAATATTCGATATCATTCCTTATTATTCTGCGGTGGCTGCTGTTGCTTCCTCCTCGCCTTTGAGTGACTTGCGGTCGTCCAGACCTTGCTTGATAGCTTCTACCATATAGTTCACGATGAGCGAGATGGAGCGAGAAGCATCGTCGTTGGACGGGATTGCGAAATCAACGGTAGTCGGGTCAGAGTTGGTATCTACCATACCGAAAGTCTTGATGCCCAAGCGTTTGGACTCTGCCAAAGCGATGTGTTCGTGCGAAATATCTACCAAAAACACTGCCGATGGCAAGCGGTTGAGGTTGGCGATACCACCCAATACTTTTTCGAGTTTGATGCGCTCGCGGTCCATCATCAAGCGTTCTTTCTTCGTAATGGTGACGTTTGCGGTGTCTGCCAACATCTTTTCGATGTTTTGCATTTTTTTGACGGACTTACGGACGGTCGCAAAGTTGGTCATCATACCTCCCAACCAACGCTCGGTGGTGTAAGGCATATTGACGCTTTGTGCGGCTCTCGTAACGATTTCGCGCGCTTGCTTTTTGGTAGCGACGAACATGATTTTTTTACCCGCTTTTGCCATTTGGCGCATTGCGGCAGCGGCTGTTTCGAGCGCGTCGGAAGTGCGATTGAGGTCAATGATGTGGATGCCTTTGCGCTCCATAAAAATATTGGGTTGCATCTTGGGGTTCCACTTGCGTTTCATGTGACCGAAGTGTACGCCAGCATCTAAAAGCTCTTTATATGAAGGTTTTTCCATTATATGATTAGAAATTTTTGTAATGAAATAAAAGGATTTCTTTCAGGCGACCATTTTTTTTTACAAAAAATAAAAAAAACGATGTCGCGCAGGAAGTAAAATCCATCGAATATAAAATATTAACGCTTGCTGAATTGGAAGCTCTTTCTTGCTTTTGGGCGACCGAATTTCTTGCGTTCTACCTCGCGGCTGTCGCGGGTAAGGAATTTTTTTACTTTTAGTGGTTTGCGGAACTCTTCGTTCACTTTGAGCAGTGCGCGAGAGATGCCCAAACGCACCGCTTCGGTTTGTCCTTTGTAACCGCCACCATGTACGTTTACATTTACGTCATAAATAGCACTCACTTCTACTGTTGCCATCGGGTCAGTGACGTTGTGCTGGACGTGTTGTTGAGGGAAGTAATCTTTGTAATCCTTACCATTGACGGTAATTTTTCCCTCTCCTTTCATAAGATAGACGCGAGCTACTGCTGCCTTTCTTCTACCTACTGCGTTGATCATTTCCATATTGAGAAAATAAATTTTTTTTTAATTAGAAGTTAAACGGCTGTGGTTTTTGTGCTTGGTGCGTGTGTTCGGAGCCTGCATAGACGAACATTTTTTTTATCATCGCACGACCCAATTTGGTCTTTGGCAACATTCCTCTGACTGCGTTTTCTACGATTGCGTGTGGCTTTTTTGCCATCAGGCTTTCGGCTTTGGTTCTTTTCAAACCGCCCGGATAGAGGGAATAGTTGAGGTATTCTTTGTCCGCCATTTTGTTGCCTGTGAAGCGAACTTTGTCCGCATTGAGGACGATTACATAGTCACCACAGTCCACATGGGGCGTGAATGACGGCTTGTGTTTGCCGCGTAGTACGTGCGCAATTTTGGAGCATAGGCGACCTACGATTTCTCCTTCTGCATCAATCACATACCATTTATGCTCTACGGTTTCTGCGTTGGCAGATACGGTTTTGTAGCTAAGTGTATTCACAATTGAAATTTTTATAAATAAAATAAAATTTTGTACGGATAGTTTATTTTTAGCCCAATCCGAAGCATTTTTCGCAAAAAAGAACGCTGTTTGACCGTTCTTACTTTTGAGTGCGCAAAGGTAGGTTTATTTTTTTCATAAAACAATACATTTAGTGAAAATTATTTTTTATTTTTTACTTAAAGTGTTGATAATCAGCATATTTTTTGATTATTTTTTTTCTTTGTCGTCTTTCATATTGCCTTTCCGATGAGGACGATGCCGAAAATGAGCAGCGCAATGCCAGTGACTCGGCGGAGCATTACTATATGTGTGTGTTTTAGGGAACTTCGGAGGCGTTTGGCGAGTAGGACTTTGAGCGTGTCGGTGACGACGAGCGCGCTCAAAAGCGAGCCAAAATAGAGGGAAGAGTCGCCGCCGTCCATGTTGTTTGGCACTACGACGGTGCTGGTGACGGCGAGCCAAAATAAAATCGAACCCGGATTGAAGCTGTTGATAACGAAACCTTTGAGCCACAGCGCGGGATAGCTTGATGATTTGACGGTTTGTTTGCCGTCAAAATCGGGTGATTTAGAAAAAAAAGAACTCAACCCAAAAGCAATCAAGATGATGCCGCCGATGAGTCCGACCGTCGCGTTGAAACCTGTTTTTTGGGTCAGCGAAGTGATGTAGGAAATACCGATGTGGATACCAAATATCATCACAGTATCGCTTGCCCACACGCCCGAGCAGTAGGCGATTCCTGCCCGAAACCCTTGCTCTATACCCGTCTGGATAAGTGCGAAAAAGATAGGTCCGATGAGAAAACTCAACCCCAAACCCATCAGTATTCCCTCGTAGATTAGTCCCATCGTTTTGCTTATTTTGTTGAAAGAATTATTGCAAAAATACGCATAATTTTAGAATTTTTATGGACAAAATTGGCTGCAAGGGATTCAGTATTTTTGCGCACAGTTTGTTTTTGTAAAAATTTTATCGGACTTTTGAGTTTGCAAAATTTTAGTGTTTATGACAAAAAAAAGCCAGAATTTTACTGATTTTAATAAAAATTTTGAGTCCAATTTGGAGCAACTCAACGCCGAGCAACGAGCTGCGGTAGAGCAAATCGAAGGTCCAGTAATGGTAATTGCGGGTCCGGGAACTGGCAAAACGCATATTCTTGCTGCCCGAATTGGACGTATTCTGACCGAAACAGATACATCGGCACAAAATATTTTGTGCCTTACGTTCACCGATGCTGGCGTGTTGGCGATGCGCAAACGACTGTTGCAGCTGATTGGTAGCGAGGGGCAAAGGGTTCACGTTTTTACATTTCATGGCTTTTGTAGCACCGTTATTCGGGATAATGCGGAGCAGTTTGGGCGCAATGATTTGGAGCCTTTGAGCGAGTTGGAGAATTTGGATATTCTCAAAAAAATCTTGCTCGAACTGCCTGCGACTCACCCGCTTTCGATGGCGAGCGACTCTGACTTTTATGTGCAGCACCTAAAAAATTTGTTCCAAAAAATGAAAGCAGAGGCGTGGACAGTAGAATCTATTTTGACAGCTATTGATGATTATGTGACAGAGCTTCCAAACAAAAGTGAATATATTTATCAAATAAAACGTGGCGCAAGCCAAAAAGGCGACCTCAAAAAAGCGATTTTGGAAGCTGAAAAAATAAAAATGTCACTGTTGAGCGCAGCAGTGCAGCTTTTCCCACGCTACGAATACCATCTTATGGCATCGCGCCGATTCGATTTTGAGGATATGATAGGTTGGGTTTTGTCGGCTTTCCAAAAAAATGAAATGTTGCTTCGCACCTATCAGGAGCGATATTTGTATGTGTTGGTAGATGAATTTCAGGATACCAACGGCGCACAAAATGCTCTAATACAGCAACTTATCAATTATTGGGACTCGCCAAATATTTTTATCGTCGGCGACGATGACCAAGCAATTTATGAGTTTCAGGGCGCGCGCCTGAAAAGTTTGATGGACTTTTTTGACAAGTTTCGGACTGAAATAAAGTTGGTCGT
>JAYUHK010000231.1:0-4034 GCA_043767025.1 Saprospiraceae bacterium
AAGGCAGATTTGAGGCGCGATGCCGTGCATCGTAACGAAAATCTAACGCAGTTTTGGCTCAAAAGACAAGTCAGAATACAGTAACTTATTTTGGACGCGCTCCTAAATCAGCCTGTTGTGTGTCATTTATATTGCTGCCAAAATCGTTCCAAAGCTACATATTACAAATTTTATTTATATATTTTCTTGATTTTCTTTCAGCAATTCCTCCAATGCGTGTGTTTTGATACCGAATTGAGCTTTGATAGCTGCCACTTGCCCAAGCGCGTCCAAGTGCAGACGTGGGGTTTTCATCGCCGTAATCATCAGATTTTTGGCAGTATGCTCTACCGAAATGAACTCAAAAACTTTCGTTCGATAGCCGTGCGCTTCGAGCAACAACGCCCGAATCCCGTCCGTGACGAGTTCGCTTTGCCGCTCCGCGAGAATGCCGTGAGCGAGCAAAGGAGCGAGTGCTCCCTTGCAATCCAACTGTTTGCGCACTTGCTTGTGGCAGCACGGAGCCACCACAATCCACTCCGCACCCGCTTTGATGCCTTTGGCAATCGCAACGTCCGTCGCCGTGTCGCAGGCGTGCAGCGCAATGAGCATATCGAGGCGTGGCGGCTGAAAAAAATTGATGTCTTGGGCAATAAAATCCAATCCGTCAAAGCCAACTTGTTGGTTCAGTTTTTTACAAAAATCCACCAACTCGGGGCGCAGCTCGATACCCGTCATCTGCGGCGCAAGTTGTAGGTTATTTTTCAAAAAATCAAAAAGGGCAAACGTCAGATAGCCTTTTCCGCAGCCCATGTCGGCGATGTAAGGCGACGGCGGCAACTGATGTTCGCGGAGCAAACTATCTATGATTTCGATGTATTTGTGTATCTGTCGAAATTTTTTTTGACCGGCTGCCAAGGGTTCGCCGCTCGGATTGGTGACTCCCAAAGGGTTGAGGTAGCGGGCGGCGTTGGGCAGCTCGCTGCGTTTTTTTGGGCGGTCGTGCGCGAAGTCGTGAGAAGCCGAATGTGAAGGTTTGGCGTTGAGCAAAGTGGTTTTTCTTTTTTTGGAAAATAATAAAGTCACGTCCGCGTCGTGCGCAAAAAGCGTGGCTTGGAGGAAAGAAACGCCGAGCATTTTCTGAAAAAAATCAGCCGCTTCTTCCCACGAAAGATTTTTGGTTTCGTCGCTCGTCGCTCGCCGAAAATTGAACGAAAAAAACTGTTTTCCACGCAACTCGACGGGGCGAATAAAAATGTTTTTCAGCTCCGTATCGCTCGTTGGTTTGCTAATAGAGATTTTTATAATTTTTTTTGAAAAAAAATTGTCTTTTATTTTTGATATAAATAATTGACTATCAGCGTTTTGAATCATTATATAAAAATAATTAACAATGTGTAATGAATAATTGGAATGTTTTTTGTGGAAAAAAATATTCCAAAAATTTTTTTGATATTATAAAAAGCCCTATATTGCACGAAATTTAATATTTCTTTCTTACAAAGGTAAGAAAATTTAAAGTTCCTACTTCAAATTTTCGTAAAAAATCCATAGTTTGTTTCGGAAAGTGTTAAAAATAAATTACCGTTCTGAACGGCTCAATTCTATCCAAAATTTTGTTATTTTCCACCACTTTCTCGCCGTAGCAATATTTCCTAAAAAAAAATTTGAAGTCAGGACAAGGAATAAATAAAATAAAGTATTCAAATTTTTTAAATAAAATGGGTATTTTATTTTAGGAATGAAGAAAAAATAAGTAGTTTATTTTAGACGCGTTCCTTAAAAAACATTCCAAAACATAAAAACATATTTTGTCCCTCATTTCGTTTTGAACATTTCACTCATGTTGAAGCAATCCTTACAACAGAAAATGCTCCAAAAACTGTCTCCACAGCAGATACAGTTGATGAAGCTCTTACAGATACCGACCGCCACGCTCGAACAGCGTATTAAAGAAGAACTCGAAGCCAATCCCGCACTCGACGAAGGCGACGAGGAAGCCGACCCTTTGGACGAGTTCGGTCCGCAATCCGACGAATCTTTTTATGAAGACGGCGAAAGCGAAACCGATGACTACGCCAACCACGAGGAAGACCTCCGCCGCGACGAAGGCGAGTTCGAGTTTGAAGATTATATTTCAGACTACATGGAGGACGACCCAACTTCCTACCAGTCCCGCAGCGACAGCTTCGGCGGCGACGAAGAGGACAAAACTATGCCGATAGCGGTAGAAAATACTTTCCACGAATATTTGGAGCAGCAGCTCGGATTGCTCAATCTCGAAGACGAGCGCATGGAAAAAATTGCGAAGCAAATCATCGGCAGCATCGACGACGACGGCTACCTGCGCCGCGAAGTCCTGTCCATAGTAGATGACTTGATGTTCGGACAAAATATTATCGCCACAGAGGACGAAGTACTGGCGTTGCTCAAAAGAATCCAACGCTTTGACCCGCCCGGCATCGGCGCGCGCAACCTCCAAGAGTGTCTGATACTTCAGCTGCATTACAAATACGACCACGACGAAAATCTCGACCACGACGAGCGGGTGATTATCAAACTGGCTATTCGCTTGCTGAATGATTTTTTTGACGAATTTACAAAAAAACACTACCAGAAATTGCAGCGACACTTGGGCGTGAGCGAAGAAGAACTCAAAGAAGCCAATGACTTGATTATCAAGCAGTTGAACCCAAAGCCCGCCAGTGCGCATTTGAGCGCAAACGACCGCGCCTCGCAGTATGTGGTGCCTGATTTTATTATAGAAAATGTAAATGGCGAGCTGGATCTTTCGCTCCACTCCCGCAACGCACCCGATTTGAGAGTCAATGAACACTATCGAGATATGCTGCGCGCCTACAAAATCAACCGCCGCGAAGGAAAAACCAAGCGCAAAGACAAGGAAGCCGTCCTATTCATCAAACAGAAAATTGACTCCGCCAAATGGTTTATTGACGCTATCCGCCAGCGACAGGACACGATGTACAAAACCATGTTTTCTATCATGGATTATCAGTACGAATTTTTCTTGACGGGCGACCAAAAAAAGCTCCGCCCGATGATTTTGAAAGACATCGCTGACATGACGCTGCTCGATATATCGACCGTCAGCCGAGTAGCAAACAGCAAATATGTGCAGACCGAGTTCGGTACGCGCCGCCTCAAAGATTTTTTCTCCGAATCCCTCCAAACCGACAACGGGGAGGAAGTCTCGACCCTCGAAGTGAAGAAAATATTGACGGACATCATCGGCGACGAAAATAAGAAAAAACCTTTTTCGGACGAAAAACTTAAAAGTATGCTGCAAAAAAAAGGCTACAACATCGCCCGCCGCACCGTCGCAAAATACCGCGAACAACTCAACGTACCCGTAGCACGGCTGCGAAAAGCGTTGTAGTTTTTTTTGTATGGTTGTTTAAGGAGGTTGAAAATATTTCGTCTAATAAAAAAATTCGTAGCTTACCGTGTCGTGCGGAATCGTGTAGATGCTGTCTTTGACTTTAAGATATTTACCCATTCGGTTAACTCCGTAACTAATATCAGCGAATTTACCGCCTTTGCACCGCTTAACCATTGTAGTATCAATGGCTTTTCCTGATAGTTGTATATATTCAGGAACGTCATCGTTAGAAAAAGAAAAAGTATCCATTTCGTTGAGCGGGTGGATATTTTTGATGTGCATTTTTATCCACGCTTCGGGAGCCATCGAAAAATTGACAACGCTTTGCCCTCTTTTATCGCCCAAGCCAAACAAGCCCGGCACTGGCAAAAAGTATTCATCGTAATAGCGCGGTCCGCTAAAAAAGCTCAAGTAAAAAGACGTAATGGCAGTATCAGGAAATGTGAAACTAAAATTTCCGTCCATGTCAGTAGAGGCAGAGCCTACTGTTACTCTTTTGGGTATGCACAAAAAACAGGTTTCTATACTTTTGGACAGCACTACCTGTGTGCCGACGAGCGGCTTCATAGTCCCGAGTTCGGTTACTTTGCCAGAAATATTTGCATCTTTTGGCGTTTTCGAGCAGCTCGCCAGCGCGACCGCCACCCACAGCATT
>JAYUHK010000232.1:0-24506 GCA_043767025.1 Saprospiraceae bacterium
TATAAGTTTTTAGTTTTTAATTTTGAGTCGTCATAAACTATTGAAAATCAACAAATTATGTCGAATATTAGATGTCATCTATTTAAGTGTAAGAACTTACGAAAAAATAACGCAGTGATTGGTGTAATTGAGCAGAAAAAATGAGTAGTTTATTTTAGATACATTCCTTATGAAAAGAGAAAAAATCGGAAGTGTTGTTTTTTCTTGCTTTTTTTCTAAAATTAACTACATCATCGCTACAAAATCATCGAATAAATATCTTGCGTCGTGCGGACCGGGCGCAGCTTCGGGGTGATACTGGACCGAAAAAGCGGGTTGGTGTTTGAGGCAAATGCCTTCTATGGAGTCGTCGTTGAGGTTGATGTGGGTGATTTCTATTTGTTCGTGCTTGGCGCGGACGGTGTCGGGGTGGATGCCGAATCCGTGATTTTGGCTGGTGATTTCGCACTTTCCTGTCCGCAAATTTTTTACGGGGTGATTGATGCCTCTATGTCCGTTGTGCATTTTGTAGGTCGGAATATCCAATGCCAGAGCCAAAAGTTGATGCCCAAGACAGATGCCAAAGAGTGGTTTTTGGGCGGCTAAAATTTCTTTTACGGTAGTCACGGCGTACTGCATCGGCTCGGGGTCGCCGGGTCCGTTGGACAAAAAGTATCCGTCGGGCTGCCATTTTTGGAGTTCAGCAAAAGTGGTGCGGGCGGGAAATATTTTCAAAAAACAATTTCTATCCGTCAAATTGCGGAGAATATTTTGCTTGCAGCCAAAATCCAAAACGGCGACTTTGTGCTTGGCACTTGGGTCACCGAGCGTATAGGCTTCCGCGACGCTGACCGCGCTCGCCAGTTCCAGACCGCTCATGTCGGGAACTTTTTTGAGTTGCTCCGCAAGAAGCTGAATATCGGTTATTTCTGACGAAATAATTCCGTTCATAGCACCTTTGCTGCGAATGTGCAGCACGAGGGCGCGCGTATCTACGTCTGTGATGCCGACCAAATGCTCGTTTTCAAAGTAAGTTTGTAGGCTTTCGTCCGCCATTGGGCGCGAAAATCCGTCGTTGAAAGTGTGGCAAATAAGTCCCGCTATTTGAGGTTGGGCGGATTCTGCGTCTGTTTTTTTGGTACCATAATTGCCGATGTGGGCGTTGGTGGTCACGAGCAGCTGACCGAAGTAGGAGGGGTCTGTAAAAATTTCTTGGTAGCCCGTCATGCCTGTATTGAAGCAGATTTCGCCGCCGGCGGTACCGATTTTGCCAGCCGCTTTGCCATGCCAAACGCTGCCGTCGGCGAGTAAAAGTATTGCGGAAGTAGTCATAAAATTTTATTTTTTGAACATTGCGTCCACGAAGGCGCGCTTGTTAAAAATTTGTAGTTGATGAATGGATTCGCCTACGCCGATGTATTTGATGGGTATTTTGAATTGGTCGCTGATGCCGATTGCGATGCCGCCTTTTGCGGTGCCGTCCAATTTGGTCAATGCCAGTGCGCTGACTTCGGTGGCGGCGGTGAACTGTTTGCACTGTTCCATTGCATTTTGTCCGGTCGTAGCGTCCAAGACGAGGAGGACTTCGTGGGGTGCGTTGGGCAATTTTTTCTCAATGCTTCGCTTTATTTTTGAAAGTTCGTTCATCAAGTTTATCTTGGTGTGGAGTCGCCCAGCCGTGTCAATAATGCAAATATCGCAGTTATTTTCGACTGCAAAATTGACGCTTTCAAAGGCAACTGCGGCAGGGTCAGCGTCCATTCCCTTGCTAAAAAAATGGCAGCCTACGCGGTCTGCCCAAATTTTGAGTTGATCTACGGCTGCTGCACGAAACGTATCTCCAGCTCCCAATACGACTGATTTTCCTTGTTGCCGAAATTGGTACGCCAGCTTGCCAATCGTAGTCGTTTTGCCGACTCCGTTCACCCCTACCACCATGATTACGTAGGGGCGTTGAGCGACGGGCGGTTCAAAACTATCAATTTCGGCGGTATTATTTTCGGCGAGGAGTTGGACGATTTCGTCCCTCAATATTTCATTGAGTTCGTCTGTATTGAGGTATTTGTCGCGAGCGACTCGGGCTTCGATGCGGTCAATAATTTTGACAGTTGTTTCCAATCCGACATCGGAGGAGATAAGAATACTCTCCAACTCGTCCAAAACTTCCACATCTACTGTTGTTTTTCCAGCGACTGCCCGGGAAAGTTTAGAAAAAAGCCCTTCTTTTGTTTTCTCCAAGCCTTTATCGAGGTCTTGTTCTTTTTCTTTGCTAAAAAATTTTTTAAAAAAACTCATAGTTGGTCGTTTTGATGTTGCTTCTGGAGGTTTTAATTTTCACAAATTGGGTTTGGGAAGGAAGAAAAAGTAATATAATTTATTTCAGTTTCGTTCCCTATCTTCTTCATGCCTTATTTTTTAATTCGTCCAGTTCTTCGCGCTCTAATTCTGTAATATCCATTATTTCTTCATCTGAATATCCTTTTTTGATACATTTAGTGGCTATTTCTTCTGCTTTTTGCCTTCTCACTCTTTCTTCCGCTTCGAGTTTCAGCGTGGTAGCGTAGCTTGCTTCGTCGCTCAAACGTTCAATATACCTATTGTATTTTTTTCTTTCTTCTTCGGACATATTCATAATATTGAGCTTTTTTCTTACGGCTTTCATTCCTTTTGCTCTAAAACTATCCAACACTTCACTATTTTTGAAAAAATATATCCATTCATCGAGCGTATCGTTGATTACATCATTGAATTTGGCTGCGCGAATAAGATAATATTCAGGATAAGTTTGGTGGACTTCGTTCTTACCAAACATTTTTTTTTGCACGCCCGTTAGCTGGAGTTCCTTCTTATTGTGCAAGCCAATAAATTTAGTTTGTCCCACATAGACGTAGTCGTCGCCCTTGCCCAAATCAAAATAGACAATACTAATAGCGATTACTTTTTTTATATTTGCGTAATCTTCACCAACGGATAGATTTGCTGTGACGACTTTGGAGGTTGCAAAAAGCATTCGCATCAAATAGTCCAACTCTCGAGTATTTTGGATTTCGATGATAATGTGTTCTCCTTTCGAGTTTTCTGCATACAAATCGACTCGGTTAAATTTTTCGTACTCTGCCTCTTGGTTACTTTCGCTTTCCAAAAGTCCCTCAATTTTTATATCGTCCTTCAGAAGTTCTGAAAGAAAACCCTCCAAAATATCGAAGTTTTTTTTATCTCGCAGCATATTTTTTGCTGCCCAATCGAAACGAATATGATTTTTTGCCACGGTTGTCAATATTTATAGGACAAAACTACCGAATTACTACCAATATCCAAAAACCCATTCCGAGCTTCTGACAAAAGACAAAAGGCTTTTCTTTTGACAATCAAAGAAAAGCCTTTTGCAGAACAATAAGTCATAGACACACTGCGCAAGAGCTGTTGTGGGGCAAAGTAAATTACTTCGCTCCGAAAAATTCTTTCGTCTTGTCTTTATGAACGATTTGTTCTTTGTAAGTATATTTGCCCGTCACGGGGTCTTTGATACTTTTTATAACGCGTACATGGTCTTTTCCAGAGCCTGCATTGGGGTCACGTTGCTTACCAACACGCGAGTTTTTTGATACTTTCTTTGCCATGATTGATTATTGATTAAATAATTTTGAATGAATTGGAGGAATGAGCGCGGCGACTACTTGATTTCACGGTGCACAGTAATCTTACGCATCACCGAATTGTATTTTTTCAATTCTATGCGGTCGGGCGTATTCTTACGGTTTTTTTCTGTGATGTAGCGCGATGTACCCGGAAGACCACTGGCTTTGTGTTCCGTACATTCCAAAATAATCATAATGCGATTACCTTTACTTTTCTTTGCCATTTTATGTTGCTATTAAAAAATTATCGAAATTGAAAAGCTCAAAATTTTAGTTCTGAACTCAAAAAAACTACAGTTTTATTCCTGTATCAACGCCTGCTTTGTGCAGTTTTTTCAGGTAGGCGTAAAGACCCAACTTGTTGATGGTGCGGATAGCGTGCGCCGTAATGCGGAGCGTCACCCACTCGCCAGTTTCAGGCATGAAAAAGCGTTGCTTTTGCAAATTTGGTAAAAAACGACGGCGCGTTTTTGCGTTGGAGTGCGACACGTTGTTGCCTGTAATGGGGCGAACACCTGTCAGTTGACAAACTTTAGACATTTTTTTTAATTTGAATGTAATTCAATAAGGAATGAGAACGAAATAAGCAAATTATTTCACGCACATTCCTAATGTGACTTCGAAAGGATTCGAACCTTTAACCTCCTGATCCGTAGTCAGGGACTCTATCCAATTGAGCTACGAAGCCAATCCTAATCTTATTATTATAAAATAATTCACAAAGTTACACTCCAAAAAAATGGTTTGCAAATTCTTTGTGTAAAATATTTTTATTTTTTAGCTTTTGCTGCTTCCGTCGCTGCGCTACGCAATGCACGAGGGATTTCGATAATCGCTACTGGGATACTCGGCGAGTTGATTATCTCTACGCCTTCGCCGACCGTAATGTCGCGAACCCGAATCGACTGACCCAAATCCAAGCCGCTGATGTCGAGTATCAACTCGTCCACCAACTTATCGGGAGTGGTTTTGATTTCTACACGGCGAACCATCTGCAACAATTTTCCACCTGCCTTTACGCCCGGAGAAACTCCTTTGAAACGCACTGGAACACCTACTTTTACGGGCTTTCCGGGTACTAACTCCAAAAAATCCATGTGCATCAACACCTCTGACACGGGGTGGAACTGCATAGATTTGACGATGCAATCAACTGTTCTGCCGCCGATGGTGATTTTAGCTGTTTTGAAGTCTGGCGTATACACCAAGTGGCGCACTTCCTTTGGAGAAGTAGCGAAATGGATAGTTTCGGTGCCGCCGTATATTACGCAAGGCACTAAACCGTCATTTTTGGTAGCTTTTGAGCCTTTTTTTCCGAGTGCTACTCGGGGTGTTCCTGCTATTGCAATGGATTCCATTGGTCGTTATTTACAAATTGATTGAGTAGTAATTACGTTTTTGAGGGCGCAGAACTAACCGCTATCTTCAAAAACGACTGCAAAGGTAGTTATTTATTTTGTTTTATTCCAAATGTTTTCATAATTTTTATAATTTTTTATCAAAAAAAGTTATCCACACATTTCTTTGCCACCAAAAAAAAGCCTTCCGTCCTGTTAGAGAGAGAAGGCTTTTTTTATTTTGCGGTCATTGGTGGTTTATTACTTATCCCACCAGACTCTGCCGTAAAGTCCGTAGGTACTGCCTTTCGGAGTTTGTTTGTTCAAGTCTAACTCTTTTTGAGAATAAAAGAATCTACGTGGCACAGCACTTCCGGCGTTTGGTACGAGCGCGGGAAAACCTGTTCTTCTCCAATCCGTCCATACTTCAGGGTTGGTGTAGAGTGCCAAGTATTTTTGCGTCATGATTTCCTTCAAAGTAACGCTTGCTGGTGTTACAGATGGTTGGGCTATGTAAGTAGCGAGTTGCGCTGCGGTCAAGCCCAGCTCCGAGAAGGAAGCTCCGATTGCATCTGCATAAGCGGTTGTGACGCTCAATCCAGTTTTTGACAAACACTCTGCTGCTATAAATTTTTGCTCTGTGTAGGTCAAAAGCCCGACTTTTTGGTCGATAGTGAACAATGGGTGCGGGTCGCTGTAAAGCGAAGCTCCTAAAATCGCACGTCGTGGGTCTTTGAGTTGTGCCAAAATAGTATCATAATTGATTCCTACTTCTGCGTCGCCACGTTGTGTGTTGTATTGATACCAAGGTGCAGCACCTGTTTCTGCGGGGATAAAGCCGAAGCGCGCGTCGTCCGAGCCGTCCGCGAATCCGCCTGAAAGTGAGTTGAGTGCTTTGCCATAGTTGGCGGCATCTACTTTTCCCAAGTGCAAGTAAGCGCGAGCTTCTAATACGTTACAAAATTTTATCCATTTTGCGGTAGAGCCGCCATAAATGATGTCGTCTTTGTCTGGCTTTAAAATTCCTGCTGAAGTGGCGGTAAGTTTGGTTTTTGCCGCAGTGATGAGGCTAAAAACGGTCGCATAGATTTGCTCTTGCGTGTCGTAAGCGGGTTGTAGATTATCCGTTCCTTTGAGAGCATTGGAGTACGGAATATCGCCCCAAACATCTGTCGCCATGAGCAACGTAAAGGCTTCTAAAGCGCGCGCTATACCGCCGAATGTATTGTATCCGTTGGCATCTGACGTGGCTTTTAGTTGCTGCACATCTGCCAAAATACCAGCATAGCAGTTTTCCCACATAGAGCTAAAATCGTCTGGGACGAATGAATAGCCTTGATAAGCTGCGAATTGGCGGTTGTTTCCGTCAATGTGTTGCGTCATAATAGACGAATAACGAGCATCGTCGCCGCCATATACATAGGCTACTTTGGTTTCGATACCCGGTAGCAGCGTTTTTGGGGAGGCGTTGGTCGTCAAGTCTGGATTGACGTTCACGTCGCCGAAGTAGTTTTTGCAAGAACTCAAACTTAACGCGAGGGCTGCAAAAAATAATAAACTTATTTTATTAAATTTCATAAAATATTATTTTTTTAATACTTGAATAGTAAATAATTAATTTTGCTATTAAGTTTGGTTTTAAAATTTAAGACTCAATCCAAAAGCATAGCTTTTTGCTCCCGGCTGGTTGAAATAATCCAAACCTTGTGCGTTGCCGCCACCTGTAAGGCTTGTTTCAGGGTCAACGCCTGAGTAAGCTGTTCTTATCCACAAGTTTCTTCCGGTGAAGGAAAGCGACAAGTCGGTCAAGTGCAATAATTTCAACACGCTTGGTTGGAAGCGATATGATAAACCAATGGTACGCAAACGCATGAAACTTGAACTTTCGATGAATTGCTCGCCGTTTGGTCCGAAGCCTGAACCCAATCCTTGATACCATGCTTGATTGACTAATGCTTCGGTCTTATTAGGTGAACCGTCTGCTTGTACGCCCGCGAACAATACTTTTGTGTTGCGGTTTTCTGTCAAGCGGCTCATACCGAAGTTGGTCAATGCGCCTTTTGTTCCGTTCCACATTTGACCGCCAGAGCGGACATCTAACAAAGCGGACAGCGTGAAGCCATACACTGTGAATGAATTAGTCAAGCCCAACAAATATTTTGGGTTCGGATTTCCAACTGCACGATTGGTTTTTTCGTCCAATAACGGGAAACCGTCTGTGCCCACTACGAGCTGACCATTTGGATTATAATCTTTTTCTGGATTGTACTTATTGCCGTCGTTGGTGCGCTGCCATGCGCCAGAGTAAATTTGTCCGTATTCTTTTCCTACGATGTTGTAAACTCCCGTGCCGCTGAATCCACCCAAAAATTGAGTATTAACTCCGTCCGCCAATTTTTCTACGGTTGTTTTCCAGTGCGTTATGTTCGCAGAAATATCCCAACTAAAGTCTTTCAATCTGATTGGGCTGATGCCTAATGTAATGTCATAGCCCAATGTCTTCAACTCTCCTGAGTTCAATATTGCTGCCGTGAATCCGCTTGACGGCGCAGTCGGGACTGGAAAAATCAGATTTTTGGAGTTTCTTTGGTAATAAGAAGCGTCTATCGAAATGCGGTTGTTGAAAAATTTTAACTCCAAACCTGCCTCTCTATCCGTAGTCGTAGATGGCTTTAGGTTAGCTCCGTTTCCTTTCGTGTCGTCCAAAGTGTAGCCTGTCAATCCATTGAATGGAAAGCGAATACCGTCCGTGAAGCCGTCGCCGACTGTTGGTACTCTATAAGCTGTGTATGTTTGGTAAGGGTCTGGCGCACCGCCTCCCACTTGTCCGTAAGAAAGTCTTAACTTTCCGAAGTTCAGAACTCTGCTTGGTTTCATTAATTCTGTGAATACAAAACTGGTAGAAACAGAAGGGTAGAAGAACCCGATTCTTCCTAAATCAAAAGTTTGGTTAGGAACGATAAGGTTGGAAACATAATCTTTTCTGCCCGTCAAAGTGAGGTACAAAAAGTTTTTGTAGCCCAAATCTACGCTTCCCAACAAGGAGAAGTTCTTGGAGTTAAGGTTGTACGGAGTGACTGTCTTGGTAGCCGTGTTGTTCAAACTCGGATAGCCGGGAAATGCCAGTTCGTCGCCTTGTACGGTCAAGTTGGTCAAGAATTTTTGATAAATGTTCATTCCCAACGTGTAACCCAAAGAAAGGTCGTTGCTTAAGTTGGTTTGTCCCAACAAGTTCAAGTAAGCATCTAAACTGCGGAAACTGTAGCGGTCGTCAATGACTCTTCCTGCCGCCGCAGTTCTCGAATTGACTTCAAAAGACTGCTTTCTTACGTCATTATATACGTCAGTACCTACTTTTGCATTTACTTTGAGCCAGCTCGTGAGGTCATAGGTAGCATCTACATTTCCTACCAAACGATTGACTTCGTCGTTGTAAGGAGTTTTAGAAATTACCCAATACGGATTATCATAGCCTACACCGTTGCGGTAGGTGCGCTGATTGCCATTGGAGAAATAGAAAGCACGGGTGCTGTCTTCTGGGTGGTCTGTGATGCCATTCGAGTTGTCGAAAGACGGCGGCGTACGCAACAATCCCAACATCAAGCCAGAAAGGTTGGAGCCTTGCTGGATACGGCGGCTCGTGGAGCGCGTGTAGTTGATAGTAGAATTGATGTGAAATTTATTGTCCAAAAAGTGCGCACTGGACGCAAGACCAATGGTAGTACGGGTAAAGTTATTTTTTGGCACAAAACCATTATCGTTGAGATTGCCAAAAGTCAAGCGATACGTTGCTTTGGAAGCGTCGCCTCCGCTGATTGCAAAATTATGCTGCACGCCTACGCCAGTCCCGAACACTTTGTAAGGGTCATAAACGTTGGCGGGAGAGCCTAATTTGGCTGCTGGATTGGACTTTCCGACCAAATTGCCGTTGCGGTCATATTCGTTGGCAACGCCGTCAAAATACATAGTGTCCATACGCGGTCCCCATGAGGTGCTGGTCGCTGTGCCTGCTCCTCTATAATTTCCTCCTGTGCCCTTCGCAAATTTGTTTTGCAACTGCGGAAGAAGAGAGGCTTGCGTCAGCGTCACGGTAGAAGAATATTCTACAGAAAGTCCGCTGCCTTTTTTGTTGCCTTTTTTGGTCGTAATCAAAATAACACCCCGAGAGCCGTCAATACCATAAAGCGCAGAGGCAGCTGCACCTTTCAATATCGTGATGGACTCAATGTCATTCGGATTGATGTCAATAGCGCGATTGGATTGAGAAACCCCTGCGGTATTCGCCTCTGTATTGAACTCCGAATTATCAATCCGCAGTCCGTCTATTACCATCAACGCTTGGTTGTTGCCGTCCAAAGATGTCTGTCCGCGCAAGATGATACGAGAAGATGCGCCCGCCGCGCCTGATGAACTGGTAATTTGTACGCCAGAAGCCTTTCCTGCCAACGCATCAATTACGTTGGTGGTGTTGGATTCTACGATGGATTGACCAGTTACTTTTTGTGCTGCGTAGCCCAAAGATTTTTCGGAGCGGCTCACACCCAAGGCGGTAACTATTACATCGCTCAAAATTTTTGCGTCTTCCGCAACTGAAACATCGACTACATTGGACGCTCCCAGCTCCATTTCGCGAGCGGAATAGCCTGTGTAACTGACTACTATCGCGCTCACTCCCTTCGGGACGTTGAGCGTGTATCTTCCGTCAAAGTCGGTGACGGTACCGGTGGTAGTTCCTTTTGCAAGGATGTTGGCTCCGATGACGGGCTGACCTTTTTCGTCGGTAATTTTGCCCTGTATGGTTCGTTGGGCGAGGAGCGCGGACACTCCCGAAAGCACCAATATAACCATGAGTAAGAGTTTTTTCATACTAAACTGATTTTTTGATTTAAAAAAAAATTATACGTGAATTGAAATCAAAAGTAACACATATTATTATGTTTGTATAGTTTTTAATTGTTTTTTTTATTTTTTGTAAAAATAAAATTGGGAGGATAGAATTATTTTATAAAAATATTTACTTATAATTATCTGATAATCAACGCAAAAGGCTCGGAGTACGCAACATACTCCAAGCCTTCTACATCAATTTTTTTTTTAAATTATTTTTTTTCAACATTCACTCAAACTGATTGGGATATTGGTAGCCAAGCCGCCGTCGGAGGTTTCTTTGTATTTTACGTTCATGTCCAACGCGGTTTCCCACATCGTCTTTACGACTGCGTCGAGCGAAACTTTGGCATTTTGGGGGTCGCTTTGTAGCGCAAGCTGGCAGGCGGTAATGGCTTTGATAGCTCCCATCGTGTTGCGCTCGATGCAGGGTACTTGCACCAAGCCGCCGACGGGGTCGCAGGTAAGTCCCAAGTGGTGTTCCATGGCGATTTCTGTTGCCATCAAGACTTGCCGTAGGCTGCCGCCCAAACATTCGGTGAGTGCGCCTGCCGCCATCGCGGACGATACGCCGATTTCAGCCTGACAGCCGCCCATCGCTGCCGAGATAGTAGAGCCTTTTTTGAAAATACTGCCCAACTCTGCGGCTGCAAGGATAAACTGAACGATTTTATCGTTGCTATTGCCGTCACAAAAAGCGATATAATATTGCAAAACTGCGGGTATCACGCCTGCCGCGCCGTTGGTGGGAGCGGTGACTACGCGTCCGAAAGCGGCATTTTCTTCATTCACGGCGAGGGCAAAACAGCTGACCCAGTTGAGGATATTGTTGAAAGAAGTGCCGCTTTTTTGGACTTCTGCGAGCCAAGTATCGTAGTCGGAATACGTTTTATTTGTCAATAATTTTTTGTTCAGACTGTAAGCGCGCCGCCTCACATGAAGCCCGCCGGGAAGCTCGCCGTCGGTGTGGCAGCCGCGATAAATACAGGCTTTCATGGTGTTCCAGATTTTCAGCACGCCGTTGATAGTTTCGCGTTCTGGTCGCCACGCTTTTTCATTTTCCCAAACTATTTCGGTCAGCGACATCATATTGTCCAAGCAATGCGTGAGCAATTCTTCTGCATTTTGGACTGGATAAGGGAGCTGGATTGGATTTTTTAGCGAAGTTTGTTTGCTGTCGCCGTCTTCGGTTCTCACGAATCCGCCTCCGATGGAGTAGTAGGTTTGGGCTATCTCTGTGCCGTCCGAAGTGGTCGCCACGAAGGTCAGGGCGTTGGGGTGGTAGGGGAGCGAAGCGTGCATCAAGAAAGCGATATTGGTCTTTGGGTCGAATGGAATGGGGTGTGTGTTGGCGAGGCGGAGTTCGTTTTTTGCGGCGATTTGCGCGATGGTCGGCGCGACGGCATCTACCTCGAAGGTGACGGGGTCGGCAGCCATGAGTCCGAGTTGGACGGCGATGTCGGTGCCGTGACCTTTGCCTGTTTTTGCGAGCGAGCCGTAGAGCAAGATATTGACAGTTGCGATATTTGCTATGTCACTTTTTTGAGCAATTAGTTCCAAAAACTGTATGGCTGCGCGCCAAGGTCCGAGTGTGTGGGAGCTGGACGGACCGATGCCGATTTTAAAAATATCGAAGACCGAAATTTGTTCGTGCGCTTGGTTCATAAAATCATTTTCAGTTAGGTGATTCTATTTTTTTTGTGAATGGTCGAGGTTTTGAGGATTTATTTTTATTTGTTGCCAGAAATTATCGAAACTCCATCAGTAATCACGACTTTGTGACAGGCTAAATGGAGCGAAAATTTACTTTTATAACTTTTGGTTTGCTCCGCAATAAAGACATCAATTTGGTTTTTGGCGACCAGATTGATGGTGCAGCCACCGAATCCGCCGCCCATCAGTCGCGCGCCCAACACGGTTTCGGCGGGCATTGTTTGTGTGTTGGACACCAAAAAATCCAGCTCGGGACAGCTCACTTCGTAGTCGTCGCGCAAGCCGTCGTGTGTGGCGTACATTTTTTTGCCGAATGTACGCAAGTCGTTGTTTATCAAGTCTTTACATGCCGATTGGGTGCGCTCAATTTCTTGCACCACATAGCGACATCTTTTGTAAGTCACTGCTTCCATTGCCGACTCGCAGCGCGCGAGCTGCGGCATCGAAACATCTCTAAGTGACTGAATATCAGGATAATAAGTTTGAAGAGCAGCTACTCCGCGCTCACATTCGGCTCGGCGCAAGTTGTATTCGGAGTCGCCCAGATTGTGTTTTACGCCAGTGTCGCAAAGGACGAGCGCGCAGTCGGTTTGCAAAAAAGAAAAATACTGAAAATCAAGCGAGCGACAATCTAAAAGCAGGACGGCATCTTGTTTTCCGTGCAGCGATGCGAACATATCCATAATGCCACAATTCAAGCCAATAAACTGATTTTCAGACTGTTGCGATATTTTTGCCAGCTCGACTCTGTCGAAATGAAGTCCAAAAAGTTCGTTGAGTCCGAAAGCAAAACCCGCTCCGAGTGCTGCCGACGACGAAACGCCCGCTCCAAGAGGAATGTCGCCGCCAAAAACCAAATTGAAGCCGCCAATATCGCAATTTCGACGTTGGAACTGTTGGATAATTCCTTTCAAATAATGCGACCACGACGACTGGTTTTTTGAAATATTGTTTACATCAAATTCTAAAAATTCGCCAAAATGTGACGAAAAAATATTTGCCCAATTATCTGACCTTTGTGACAGTGCAAAATACATGGCTCTGTCGATAGCGGCAGGCAACACGAAACCGTCGTTGTAGTCGGTATGTTCTCCAATCAGGTTGATGCGACCCGGCGCGCGGACGATGAATTGGGGCTTTTCGCCAAATTTTTTTTCAAATTCGTTAGCGATATTCATTAGATGAAATGTCTAATTAGTTACAAGTTTTTAGTTTTTAATTTTGAGTCATCATAAACTATTGAAAATCAACGAATTATGTCGAATAATAAATGTCATCTATTTAAGTGTAAGAACTTATAACTAATTGATTAGCAATTATTTATACAACTAAAAATTAACCACTAAAAACTAAAAACTACTTATTTCTTTACTTCTTCTTGGCAGTCGTCGTGGTTTTTGCTGCTGCTTTTTTGACGGGCGCGGCTTTTTTCTTCACTGCGAATGCGTCTGGAAACTGTGCTTCTACGAGTTTTTTGACTGCATCGAGGGTCAAAAGCGCAGCTTCTTCGGAAGTCACTTTTTGTCCGTCTGCATTTTTTGGCAGATTGATATTTTCTTTTCCGAACTTAATGAAAGGTCCCCACCTGCCATTTTCTACCGCTAATTTTTCTTCTTCCCAACGCAAAATATAGCGGTTGGCTTCTTTATTCATCTTGGTAGTGATGAGTTCCGAACATTCTTCGGCGGTAATCGTATCGAAATTATATCGGACTGGAATATTGATAAAAATACCGTCCCACTTGATGAAAGGTCCGAAGCGACCTTTGCCTTTTATGACTGGCTTTTTCTCGTAAACTGCTATCGGCGCATCTACTTGGCGTTTTTCTTCGATGAGTTCGATGGCGCGTTCCATACCGATAGAGTGCGGGTCTTCGCCGCGCGGCAAAGAGATAAACCCTTCGTTGTGCTTGACGTAAGGACCGAACCGCCCAATGCCGATGACCACTTCGCTGCCCTCGAAATCGCCCAGATTTTTTGGCAATCCGAACAAATCCATTACCTCATCGAGCGCGACCGTTTCCATAGATTGCCCTGCTTTGAGGTTGGCGTATTTTGGTTTTTCGTCCTCGCCCAGCTCTTCGGGCGCACCAATCTGGACGACAGGACCGAAGCGCGACATTCGCACCAGCACTGTTCTGCCTGTGTCGGGGTCTTTTCCGAGTACTCGCTCGCCGTTGGCGCGGTCGGCGGTTTGGAGGGTTTTTTCTACTGTTTCGTGGAAAGGCGCGTAAAACTTTTCCAACATTTTTGACCAATTTTGTCCGCCATCGGCGATGTGGTCAAACTGTTTTTCGATGTCCGCCGTGAAGTTGTAATTCATCACGTCTTTGAAATTTTCGCTCAAAAAATCAACTACCAACATTCCCATATCGGTCGGATAAAGTTGATTTTTTGTAGTTCCTGTGACTTCCGAGTTTGTCGTTTTCTTGATGTCGTTATTTTTTAAAGTCATCACGTTGAACGTGCGGGGCGTTCCGTCGCGGCTTTCTTTCACCACATATCCGCGTCCTTCTTCCATGATTTTGCTAATCGTGGGAGCATACGTGGACGGGCGACCGATGCCCAATTCTTCGAGCTGCTTCACGAGCGATGCCTCCGAAAAGCGAGCTGGCGGACGCGTAAAACGCTCGGTTGCGGTCATTTCGTTGAGGGTGAGAGGCTGCCCGACTTTGATTGGTGGCAACATTCCTGCGGTTTCTTCTTCTTCGCCTTCGTCTTTGGATTCTAAATATACTTTCAAGAATCCGTCGAACTTCAAAACTTCGCCTACCGCTTGTAATTGTGCGTCCCGAATGGTCGAAATGCCTATTTTTACGGTTGTTTTTTCGAGTTCTGCGTCCGCCATTTGGGACGAAATCGTGCGTTTCCAAATCAGCTCGTACAGTCGCTGTTGGTCGCGGTCTTGAGTCACTATTTGGCGGTCAATATAAGTAGGTCTGATGGCTTCGTGGGCTTCTTGCGCGCCTGCTTTGTTGGTTTTGTACTGGCGAGTGTGTAGATATTGGCTGCCATACACGCGCGTTATTTCGGTTGCGATGCTGCTCAACGCTGTTTCGCTCATCGTGGTCGAGTCGGTACGCATATAAGTGATGAACCCTTCTTCGTAGAGTCGCTGGGCGTTGCTCATCGTGCGATTGACGCTGAAACCGAGCTTGCGGCTGGCTTCTTGCTGCAAAGTGGAGGTCGTAAAAGGCGCGGTCGGCTTGCGTTTGGTGGGGCGGACATCTATGTTTTCGACTTTGAAATTTGCGCCGACGCATTTTTGCAAAAATGCCTGTGCATCTTCCTGTTTGTCGTACCGCTCGGGCAGTTCGGCTTTGAGCTGCACCGTTTTTCCCTGACTGTTTTGTACGTCGAAGATGGCGGCGATTTTGTAAAAAGCGAGTACTTTAAACTCCTGAATTTCGCGCTCGCGCTCTACCACCAATTTGACGGCGACGGACTGTACGCGTCCTGCGGACAATTTTCCGCGCACTTTTTTCCACAATACACCCGACAACTCGAAGCCCACGAGCCTATCTAACACGCGGCGCGCCTGCTGCGCATCTACGAGGTGCAAGTCCACAGTTCGTGGTTTGGCGATGGCTTTTTTGATAGCTGGTGCGGTGATTTCGTGAAAAACGATTCGCTTGGTAGTATGTTCGTTCAAGCCCAAAACCTGACAAAGATGCCACGAAATAGCTTCTCCCTCGCGGTCTTCATCGGTAGCGAGCCAGACTTCTTCGGCTTTTTTGGTGTACTCTTTGAGTTCTTTGACGACTCTTAATTTTTCGGGCGAAATGATATATTTTGGTTTGAAGCCATTTTTTATATCCACCGCGCCTTCGCCTTTTTCCAAATCTCGGATATGTCCGAAGCTGGATTTTACGATAAAATCCGCGCCCAAGATTTTTTCGATCGTCTTGGCTTTCGCCGGCGATTCGACAATCAATAAGTTTTTTGCCATAATTTTTTTTTCAAAATTTTAGAATTCGGTCACAAACCTACGCCCAAAAACGAAATTTTGTACGAAAAGATACAATTTTTTATTTTTTTGCCTTTTTTTGTTCGTCAAATAACGACTCGACTTTTGTTACTTGAGATTTTTTCGACTCGGATTTGAGTGCCAATTCGCTCTGTCATTTCGTGGACGTGCGAAATAACGCCTACCTTTCTTCCTTGCTGGTGCAGCCGCTCGAGTGCGTCCATTGCGATGCCGAGCGTAGCAGAATCAAGCGTTCCGAAGCCTTCATCGATAAAAAGCGACTCGATTTTCATTCGTTTGGAGGAGAGCGAAGCCAGCCCCAACGCCAGCGATAGGGACACCAAAAAAGTTTCGCCGCCCGACAGCGTATTGACGAACCGCTCTTGGTCGCCTGCGTCGCGGTCAATCACTTTCAACGCCAACGAATCCTCTATCCGAGCGAGTTCGTACCGCTCCGCAAGGTCTTTCAGATGTCGATTGGCGAAGCCCAACAAAACATCAAGCGTGTATTGCTGTGCAACAAAACTAAATTTATCGCCGTCCTTCGAGCCAATCAAGTTGCTTAAGTTGGTCCAATTCTCGTAAGCGGGTATTTTTTCGTCTATTTCTGCCTGTTTTTCTTTGTATTGTGACTGATTTTTTTCATTTTCTTTTAATTGAGCGTCAATATCATTTTTTGTGACATGGTACAATTCGAGATTTGTTATAATTTTCTCTTTTCCCGCGCCCAATTCCTCCAAAGTCTGGTCGAGCGTTTTGAGTTTCAAATGCTCTAAAACTCGTTTTTCTCGTTCTTCAAAAGTTGCTCCTGCTGCCGTTATATCGGAGTCGAGTGCGTGAATAAAATCGCTTGTTTTTATTTGCCAGTCGTGAGAATAAGACAAGAGTTCATCTAAATTACTTTCATTTAATATTGTATTATTTTCTGTACAATATATTGACAACCAATCACTTAGTTCATCTTTATTTTTTGATAATTGTTGTTCGCAGTCCGAAATATCTTTATTTATTTGTACCAAAGCCGACTGGAAAGTATTTAAGTTTTTTTCGATTTCGTCGGAATTTTTTTTGCAAGTTTCAAATTTTTTGTTCGCGTCTAAAATATTCTTTTTAAACTCATTTTCGACTGCTTGAACCATTCGACCTTCAAAATAATTACTGCGTTCTGTGACATATTTTGTCTTTTCGTCGCTTTGCGCCTGCAATTCCGTCATAACCTGCGATTCCGAGAGCGCAGCGTCCGAAAGTAGTGACTTCAATCCGTTCAAATTAGCTGTTTCGAGCTTGATTTGGTTTTGGAGATTGTAGATTTTATCTATTTTATTTTTCCATTCCTGTGCGAAATTTTTTATTTTTTCGCCGAAAGAAATTGCATCTGCTTTCCAATTTTTGGTCCAGTCAGCATTATTGAAAAATGGATTCAGTTCATTGATTATTTTTTCTATTTCAGCATCAGATTGTGACAAATTTTCTCTCAAACGTTTTTCCTCCTTTTTGGACGCTTCCCAATCTCGTGATGTGTCTTTTATCTGCGTTTGGAGCGCAGCCAAATCTTTTTCTAACTGTTCGATTTTCTCTTTTTCGCTGCGATAGTTTTTTTCTAAAATTTCACACAACTCAATCTCTTTTTTATTCGCATCTATCTGATTATCAACAGTTTGTATTCTTTTTTCTAACCACGATTTTTGCTCGCTCAAAGGCAATTCGTAATATTCTGCTTCCAGATTACAGGCTTTCCAATCGAGTTCGCGACGCTCAACTTCGAGTTTTTTGTCTGCCATTTCTTGCTGCGAGCGCATCTGATTTTGAGCCAAATTCTTACAATCTTGCTCCAACTGATTTTTTTGAGTAAAAACTGCCTGATAAGCTGCGTCAGCAGCTTTAGATTCCGCTTCTAAAAGTAAAAATATATTTGTAAACTCTTGATTGTCAGTAGAATATTCGTGGTGAACGCTGCCGCAAACTGGACAAGGCGCATCTTTCGTCAAATTAGAACGGAGAATTTGGACATTTTTTCCGGCTTCTATCTGTGCTTTCTTCAGTAATTGTTGTGACTGTTCTTTTTTCGCATTTTTTTCTAAAAACTCTTTTTCTAATGCCAATAATTTTTCAGTTTTTAACGTCAATTCGGATTGATTTTTAGAAAAATTTTCGTTAATTCTTGTCCAATCGTGTCGTTTTATTTCTAAAATATTCCAACAGTTTTGCGTTTGTAGAAATGTATTTTTTTCGTCTGAAAGACTTTGCGCCTGCTTCCTCAAACTAATCATCGAAACAGCTTGAAATTGTTTTTCCAACGTCCGATAGTGTTCAGTTTGCGTTTGTAGGCTTATTTTTTTTTGCGCTTCGCTTTCTTTTTGCGCTTTCAAAGCGGTTGCAAAGTGGTCAATTTTCGCTATTTCGGTATTTAATTTTTTAGTATTATCGTCTTTTTGTGACAAAAAACGGTTTGCTTCCGATAGCTTTGAGTCAATAGTTTGGATATTTTCGGCGATTGCTTTGCGCTTTTCGTGGTCATTTTTCCATTTTTCTTCTTCTTGCAGCAAAATATTCAGCCCAATAATTTCTTTTTCTTTCGCTTCTACCGCTTTATTTTGAGCTTCTTTTTTGTAGGTAGCAGCATTTTTTTCACTCGTTTTCACAGCGATTTGCTTCGCCAACTCCTCCAACTTAACATCTAATTTTTTTGCTGCGTCAAGTTGTGGTTTGGCGTTTTCTTCTTTGGTTGTATGCTCAGAAAGCGATATTTCACTCGTTTTTAGTTCATTCTTGGCGACTTCGAGTTGGGCGGAGGTTTCGATAATTTTTTGAATGTAATTAACTTTTTCTATAGTTTTTTTGTCAAAACGTTCAGTCACATTTTTTTTATTCTGGACTAAAATTTTTGCGTTTTGGACAGACTGAATTTTTTGAAATAAAATAATTTTATCTTCATTTCGTGACTTTTTTTCTTTGGCTTCGATCAGCCTTTTTTGGGCTTCAGCTTGTTCAGTTTTAAACTTTTCAAAATCTTGAGTCCATTTTATCTCCGTTTCGTATTGTTTTTTTTCTACCTCCAACTCTGCGATTTTTTGCTTCCAGTTTGCCGATTCTTCTATTTTTAGCACCGACTCATCTGCCGACAAAAGCGTAATATCTTTCAACTTCGACTCCAAAAACGTTTTTTCCGTATTCAATTTTTTGTGTATTTCGTACACTTTTTTTGAAATACGGCTGTAGCTTTCGTCGCCCATAAGTTTTTCTAACAAGGCAGCTTTTTCGTTCTTGTCTGCTCTCAAAAACGCAGTAAAATCCCCTTGTGGCAACAAAACAGAGCGCGTGAATTGCTCAAAACTCAATCCAATTATTCGCTCAATTTCCTTGCGAGCTGCGTCTTTTTTACCTGAAAAAATCGTATCTGTATCCAAATTTAGCAGTTCAGTCGTGTCTTCTTGGATAGAGCCGTCGGTCTTGTTGCGCGCTCGCCGCACCGACCAGCGCGCACGCTGCCGAGAGTCGTCCATTGCCACAAAATCTACTTCCGCAAAACCCTCCGCAGCATATCTCCGCAAAATATTTCGCACACTATTCTCGCGAAGATTCTCATTATCTGATAATTTTAGTTCATTATTTCCCTTTACGTGACGGGGTGTTTTGGCAAATAAAGCCAAACAAAGCGCGTCCAACAGAGTAGATTTTCCTGCGCCAGTCGCACCAGTGATGCTAAAAATGCCAGCCGAAAGTAGCGGCTCTTTTGTAAAATCTATCTCAAATTCTTCTTCCAAAGACGCTAAATTTTTTCCGCGTATAGCCAATATTTTCATACAAATTTTTTATAAAAAAAGTAAATTTTGTTACATGGATTCTGCAAGAACTTCCTGCTCGACTTGCCTAAAAATCTCAAGCAAATCCGCAGAAATTTCGGAAGAATATTTCTTTTGGTAGTATTTTATAAAAATATCTATCGGCTTTAGATTTTCTAATTCTTCTTGTTTTTGTGACGTATTATTTTCGTGGTCAGGGCGTTTTGGAATTTGTGATTTTACGCTCACCAATCGTACATTTTTGCCCAAAAGTGCGGTTTCTACTTTGTGTCTCAATGCTGGCTCGGGCGCATCTACCGCAACGCGGACTTCGAGATAAGGAAATAATTTTTTATCTTCTTGATTTACAACAAGTTGTGTGAGTTTGTTGCTTGGCGTATTCAATTCCTCCAAAGTCAAGTCGATATGAAGCAACTGGACGACAACGGGTATTTCGATGCATCGGAAATTTTCAATTTTTTCATTTTTTATCTCAAACGTGACAACCTGATGTTTGTAATTCTTTTCAGAAAAAGACATCGGGAGCGGACTTCCTGCATAGCGCACATTTTCTCGACCGCCTACTTTTTGTGCTTTGTGGATATGCCCAAGAGCGGTATAAATAATTTTTTCATCAAAAATTGTGACAGGAACGTGGTCTAATCCGCCCACCGTTTGCCGTTCACTTTTGTCGCCACTCGAAAGTTCTGCTTTCAAAGTATGTAAATGTCCCATTGCCAGAATCGTTTGCCCTTCTTCTTTTTTCGCTAAAGCGCGCTGATATGCCGCTTGGTAAAGTGCCGCAACGCCCGCCGAATAAGGATTTTCGGCATCTGAAACGCTCGGATATTCCCCCAAATGAAGGTAAGGAATGGCAATACACCAAGCTGCGACCTCGCCCGAAGCGGACTTCAAAGGAATGATAAGTGACTGATAATCAATCTCTTTGGCTTCAGTTTTATTTATTTTTCCCACTATGTGGATATTGGTGTTTTCGAGGAGCGGAATGGGAGCTTCCAATCGAGTGGGAGAGTCGTGGTTGCCCGCAATAATCACGATTTGAAGCGTCGGGCGCACGCGAACTGCCTCCATCAAAAATTGGTAGAACAAACGTATCGAAGTCGCCGACGGATTAGAAACGTCGAACACATCGCCCGCCATTAATAAGACATCAATTTCTTCGGTTTTTAGGGTTTCTAACAACCAGTTTAGGAATTTTTGATGCTCAAAAGAGCGGTCAAAGTCGTAAAAAATCTGTCCAATATGCCAGTCGGCAGTGTGTAGTATTTTCAAAGTCAGTAATTGTAGTAAGTAAAATAACGGATGCGAAGTTACTCGATTATTGGACAATTAAATGCTACTTTGGATAAAAAATATTCTAAAATCATACAAATAGAACAGATGTTTTTTTGGAATTTTAATTATTTTTAAACAAATGGAAACTTTTTTTAAAAATAATTTGTTCGCTAAATTATACTTTCATATATTTACGCCGTAATTATATTTTATTTATTAACAGTTTAAATTTTTATTGAAAATGAAAAAATTTTACTTTTTGTCTTTGTTTTTAGTGCTTGCCGCTTCACTTCAAGCGGTCACTGTGACGTTGCGCGTGGACATGGTCGGCGTGACGGTTTCTTCTGCTGGCGTTTTCGCTGCGGGTAACTTCCAAGTTGCTGCTGGCGGTGCTGCGGATTGGACACCGGGTGTGGTACAACTTACCAGACAAGGTACTACCACTGTGTACTTTAAAGTGGTCACTTTGCCTGCGGGTTCGTATGAGTTCAAGTTCTTGAACGGCTCGAATGGTGTAGGTCAGTGGCAAGATCCGGGTGGCGCACAGTTGAGCGAGCAAGGTGTTACTGCCGCTTGCGGTGCTAACGGCAATCGCACGATTACTGTTCCGAACTCTGCAACTTACTTCGTACCGATGTACAAGTATGACACTTGCAATCTTTCTCCGTTGAGCAATGACGAAACGGCTTTGAATGTAAGTGTGAGCGTCAGCCCAAACCCGATGAGCAACTACACGTTGGTCGCAATCGGAGGCAACGCATCTTACACAGTCACAATGTCTAACGTGTTGGGACAAACTGTCCGTACTTTCTTGGAAGTTACGGAAGGTGAAGTTCGCATCGCTCGCGAAGGCTTAAATTCAGGAATTTATTTTCTGAATATTCGCAACCGCGAAGGCAAATTCACTACCCAAAAATTGGTAGTTGAGTAAGCTCCAAATTCAGTGAAAGCACAATAAAAAGTGCGGCTCGTTCATTAGTGACGAGTCGCACTTTTTTTTATTGGAAGAAAATAAATACGTCTAAAATTCGAGCATCTTATTTTTTCTTCATTCCAAAACAATATTCTTTTAAATAAATAGTTTCGTTTTCCTAACTTTGCGTTTTAAGAATATTTATAAAATAAACCAACCATTTTTCAGTTTTATTTTCCTAATCAAATAAATACCATGTCAAAGATTTTTATCAAAAGTTTAGTTGCTGTTTTTCTTTTTCTCAACAGCTTTGTTGTTTTTTCGCAAAATATTACCAATCAAAATATCACGTTTCGCTCGAAAATGACTTTTCCGGGACAGACGCTTGCGAATATTTGTGGCTGGGCGAGCAACGGACGGGAGTACGCTATTTGCGGTGGTTCGAAAGGTACGATTTTCGTAGATGTCACCAATCCTGATACGATAGCGCAAATCGTTTCTATTCCGGGAGTGAATAATCTTTGGAAAGAAATCAAAACCTACAAGCATTTTGCTTACGTCACCACCGAAGGCGGCGGCGGTTTGCAAATAATTGACATGAGCAATCTCCCAAGCACCAATCTGCTGCACCACAACTATACAGGCAACGGCAGTATCGCAGGGCAACTCGGTAAAATCCACTCGCTCCACATTGATACGCTCAAAGGGTTCGTCTATCTTTACGGAGCGACGGGCTTGGCAAACGGCGGCGCAGTAGTGCTTGACCTCAATGCCGACCCTTACAATCCTACTTACGCTGGGCAATACAACACGGATTATATCCACGACGGCTTTGTGGTGAATGATACCCTTTACGGCAGCCATATTTATGGCGGCTATTTTTCGGTCATTGATTTTAGAAATAAAAGCAATCCAATCGTGTTGGCTACGCAAAATACACCCCAAAATTTTACGCACAACACTTGGCTCACCACTGACCACAAAACACTTCTCTCTACCGACGAAAAAACCAATTCTTATCTTACGGCGTATGATATTTCGGACATCACGAATATCAAAGAGTTGAGCAGACTACAAGCCACGCCCGGCTCCAACTCTATCGTCCACAACACGCATATTCGCAACGACTTTGCGATTACTTCATGGTACAAAGACGGCGTGAATATCGTAGATGCGCACCGTCCTCAAAATCTCGTGCAAGTAGGGATTTACGATACTTACAACTTTGCGGGCTACGGCAGCGGCGACGGCTTCGACGGAGCTTGGGGCGTTTATCCGTTTTTGCCGTCTGGCACTTTGGTCGTTTCTAATATTTCGGACAGCTACGACGGCGGCACGCCCGACACTGCCGCGCTTTACGTCCTCACGCCTACTTACGTCCGCGCTTGCTATTTGGAGGGAAAAATCACCGATGCCGCCAACGGACAAGCTCTCAATGGTGCAACCGTCAAAATCGTAGCCTCTAATATTTCCACCAATTCTGTTGCCAATGGCGATTACAAAACAGGTCAAGCGACGGCGGGCGTTTTTGACGTACTGGTTTCAAAGTCAGGTTTTGCCTCCAAAATCGTTCCTGCCACGCTCGTGAATGGACAAGTTACGGTGCTCGATGTCGCCCTCGAATCGCTGGGTACTTTGTCCGTCAATACCGTCCGCACGGTCGGCGGCGCGGCAGTTCCCAACGCCAAAGTTATTTTGAAAAATGCAACAGATGTATTTGAAATAACCACCAACGCCAACGGAACTTTTACGCAAGCTGGTTTTGCGCCCGGCATCTACACGGTCTATGCAGGAGCGTGGGGATTTCTGCACAAAGTACTGACCAACCAAACTATCGCTTCTAACTCTACCGTCACGATTACGCTCGATAAAGGATATCAAGACGACTTTATTTTTGACTTGGGTTGGACGGAAACACACGCCGCAACCTCTGGTTTTTGGACGCGCTGCGTCCCCATCGCTACGACCTATCAGCAGCAAACCGCCAACACAGGGGCGGACTTGCCAAATGACTTGGGCGACCAATGTTTCGTCACTGGCAATGGCGGCGGAGCAGCAGGCGACGACGATGTGGACAACGGCAGCGTGACATTGACCTCTCCGATAATAGATTTGAGTACCTACGCCAAACCTGAATTGCGCTACACGACGTGGTTTTTCAACAGTGGCGGACAGGGCGGCGCACTCAACGACACACTTACGGTCAGCCTCACGGACGGCAGTAACACGGTTGTTTTAGAAAAAATAAGCCAATCGGCTGGCGCGTGGCGACCAGAATCGAAGATAAAAGTAAAAGATTTTATGACTCCGACCAGTTCTATGCGATTGATTTTTACGGCAGCCGACAACGCACCCGGACATATCGTAGAAGCTGCGCTTGATGACTTTTTGGTAACGGAAGGCAGCAGTAGCAACCAAGAGTTGGGCGCGTCCGAGCTTGCGTTTGCTGCACAACCCAATCCTTTTGATAAAAATTTGACGATAAGTTACGAGTTGAAAGAAAAAAATGCGTCCAATCTTGCGCTCCGACTTTACAACGTGCTGGGGCAAGAGTTGAGCCGCCAGACGCTTGGCAATGCAGTTGGTACGGCAGTTCTCAATACTTCGGCGTTGCCGTCGGGTGTTTATTTCGTCCGCATCGAAGCCGACGGAAGATTAAGTGCTGCGCTGAAAGTGGTCAAGTAAAAAATGTATATTTCCAACAAAAAAAAAGCTACTCCGCACTCGGAGTAGCTTTTTTTTTGTTGGAAATTATTTTATAAATTTAGCAGGTTGCGAATATTTCAATCAGAGCGAATTTTATCCAAAAATGGGTGATTTATTTTAGGTAAGTTCTTAAGTAACTCATGTTACGCAAGGATTTTAAATTGATTCTTTTGAATTTAACTTTGTAGCCATTGACTTGGTTTTTGTCACTTTTTTTATCCCCAACCCGACCTTCCCCAGAGGGGAAGGAGAAGAAAGTAACCAAAAAAATCAAGTGCTCTGTATAAAT
>JAYUHK010000233.1:0-29259 GCA_043767025.1 Saprospiraceae bacterium
CTACCCAAAGGAATTTATATACTATCTTTACAGCAGCAGCGCAGAATAATTGCATCGCAAAAAATTATTATACTGTAGATGAAACTTAAAAATAAACCACCCATGCTAAAATACGTACTCCTCCTCTTTGCTTGCTGTTTTTTGCATACACTATCCGCCCAACCTACCTACCCTAAATGTTACTACGACTGCAAGTGGATGATGGGTTATGATACAGACGCTCTCGATTTTATGGGCTGTGGCAGCCTGTTTGATTTTAGCGATACTGTCGTTTCAGTCAGTACTGCGGATAAATATATGTACATGAACTTTACTAATGCAAGTATCTGTGATGAAAGTGGCAATTTACAATTTTATACCAACGGTTGCTACATCGCAGGTGCAGACCACCAAGTACTGGAAAATGGTAGCGATTTGAATCCCGTAATTGGAGGCGGATGCAACAACGATTTTCCGTTTTTCGGAACTGGCTACAAAGGGCAGCAGGGTACGGTCATTTTGCCTTATCCCGGTCACCCCAAGCAGTATATGTTGATTCATAAAAAACTAAAAACTGTTCCCAACGTAGATTTTCAGTACAACTGCCAAGGGCTTTATATCAGTGTGATAGACATGAACCTCAACGGCGGAAAGGGTGCAGTCACCGTCAAAAATAGCCTGATTGATGCCGATTCACTTACCTTTGGTCAATTTACAGCTACCAAACACGCCAACGGTCGCGACTGGTGGCTGCTTTCGGCAAGATTGGCTTCCAAAAAAATAGTTCGCTATTTGCTTTCGCCCGCGGGATTAAATAGAGTTGGCACACAAACCGCCATGGGTTCTGATATTGCTATAGATGATAATTTTGGACAAACTGTATTTTCTCCCGACGGCAGCAAATACATTCGTTTCAATTATGAAGGATTGAATATTCTTAACTTCAACAGATGTACGGGAATGTTATCCAATCGCGTTACTTTCCCACTTCATGGACTTGGAGATACTATTCTTGCATCGGGTACTGGAGTTTCCCCCAATTCGCGTTTTTTGTATATTTCGATAGGTAGAAAAATATACCAATTTGACTTGCAGGCATCGAATATCCAAGCGAGTAAGACGTTGGTGGCAGTTCAAAAATATCCAACGCTCAATTTTTATCAAATGCAGCTCGCGCCAGACGGAAAGATTTACGTAATCACACTGAATATGACAAACGAAATACACACCATCGAAAGTCCAAATCTGAAAGATACTTTGTGCGATGTGCGGCAAAAAAGTATGGTGTTGCCTTGCAAGAATGGATATTCTCTGCCCAATCTTCCCAACTTCCGGCTCGGGCGGCTCGTCGGCAGCTCCTGCGATTCGCTTGCTACCGCAATAGCGGAGGTAGAGCAGATGAAGGAGTTGAGGGTTTATCCCAATCCCGCCTCCGATGAGCTGACGATAGAGCTGCCACCCAACTTACAAAACAGTAAGCTGACTTTGAGGCTTCACAACCAACTCGGGCAGACGGTTCACTCGCAAGCGTGGCGAGAGGAAAGTAACACCCAAACCATCTCTGTGGCTTCGCTGCCGAGTGGCTTTTATGTGGTGTCGGTAAGCAACGGCGCAGAAACTTGGTACCAGAAAGTCATCGTGCAGCGATGAAAAAGCTATTTGCGTGGTCAAAAAAGAAGTTTAGGTGACTTTCCGCTAAAAAATATTTAAAAATAGTCTGCATTTTGTGAAAAGTTGAACTTAAAAGAATATTTTTGTAATGTAATCTTCTTTCAACCATTCAAATAACCAAAATAAAATGCTCAACTGGCGGGAAGTTCCATTTTTTAGACTCCTGTTGCCACTTATGGTAGGTATTTTTTTGTCTATTTGCTTGGGTAAAAATCCTGTTTCGAGTGTGGCAGTCGCTTTCGCCGTAGCTGGACTGGGACTTTTGTTGGCGTATCTGCACAGCAGAAAAATCTCTCAAAATCAAGCCTTTGCCCAACGCTGGTGGTTTGGAGTCGCACTCTCGCTTGCATTGATGTTGAGCGGCTATGGTTTAGGTTATTTTTGTAACAAAACACACGAAAAAGATTTTTTTATTCCCAAAAGTGTGCCTGAAAGTACGTCACAAATAGTCATTGGAGTCGTATCATCAGAGCCAATCCAGCGCGAAAAACTGCGCCTCGAATTGTCAATTCTTCAAACCCAAAATGAATCGGACAGCCTCGTCCCTGCATCTGGAAAAATAATCTGCTATGTAGAAACAAGCGAATTGAGTAAGCAAATTTCTTACGGAGATGTGCTCGCCTTGAACGCAAGAATCCAGTCGGTAGAGCCGCCTAAAAATCCCGATGCGTTTGATTACAAAACGTATCTTTATTTCCAAAATATTCATTATCAGTGCTTTATAAAAAACAACCAGTGGAAAAAATTGGCAGCAGACAGAGGTAATTGGATCATCGCCACCGCCTACCAGTTTCGACAGAAACTAATAAAAATACTCGCCAAGCATCTGAAATCAGACAACGAAAAGTCGGTAGGTTCGGCACTTATTTTGGGTTATAAGGACGAAATCCCGCAGGAAGTTTTGACCGCTTACATCAACACAGGCTCCATGCACGTCCTATCCGTATCGGGCTTGCACGTGGGAGTAGTAGCGATGATGTTGGACTTTTTTTTGAATAAAATAACTACTCGTCGTCGTTGGTGGCGCGTCACAAAACCTACTATTTTAGTAATTTTTGTTTGGGCATTTTCGATTCTAACGGGTGCGTCTGCCGCCGTACTGCGTGCCGCTGTTATGTTCACGTTTTTAATCGTCGGTCGCTCGCTCAAGCGCGAAGTTAATATTTACAATATTTTGGCTATTTCAGCCTTCTGTTTGCTTTGCTACAATCCGTTTTTGCTCGTAGATGTCGGCTTCCAACTGTCTTATATGGCACTGCTCGGCATCGTTTATTTTCAACCCAAAATATATCGTATTTGGTTGATAGACAATAAGTTAGGCGATCATCTTTGGAGTTTGACTGCTACTGGTATTGCTGCCCAACTGACTACTTTGCCTATCAGCGTTTATTTTTTTCATCAATTTCCTACTTATTTTTGGCTGTCTGGCTTCATCGTAGTTCCGGGTGCGGTGTTGATATTGTGGACGGGTATTGCGCTTTTCGTATTGGATTTTGTACCTTTTTTAGGAGAAATAGTCGGCTACGGACTGTATTGGAGCATTTGGCTCACCAATGCGTTGTTGTTTTTAATTCAAAAATTACCTGCGAGTCTTGTGACAGGTTTATTTATAAATATTTACGCTGTCATACTACTTTTCGTGACGCTTATCGCATCTGCCGCCGCCATAAATACCAAACGTTTTCAGTGGATATTGGTAGGGCTTGCGAGTCTTGTTCCAGTGTGTGTTTTTATGGCTTTTCGGACAGTCCAGAACCAAAATGTAAATAAAATAATTATTTACAATGTGAGTAAAAATACACTGATTGACTGTATTGCGGATAAAAAATGCGACTCGTGGAAAGGTATAAACTTGTCCGAAAAAACCAAGAACTTTGCGGCACAAAATTGTCGTTGGGGCAACGGTATTTCTGAAAATAATGTGATAGAACATAGTTTTTCGGACTCGTTGGTAGAGAACAGTAAATTATTGTATTCTAAAAATATTTTAGTTTTTTGTGACAAAAAAATTATATGTCACAATACACCGATTAAATTAGAAAATAACCAGAAATTTCCTGCGGATTATGTGCTGATTTCTAACAATTCTTTTCATGACGCAGCGCAACTACAACAAGATTTTGAGCCAAAGTGCATCGTTTTTGATGCGTCTAACGCTTTTTATAAGGTCAAAAAATGGAAATTAGAATGTGAAAAAATAGGAATTGCTACCTATGATTTGGCAGAAAAAGGAGCTTTAACAATCGAAGTAAAATAACAAATTATGTTTAATTTTTTGAAAGAGTATTTTTATTACTCGCGCAACGAGCGGCGTGGCGCGCTTGTTCTGACGGGTTTTATGGTGCTTATTTTGGCACTTCCGGCTTTATTTGGATTTCTACAAAGTCCAGTAAATATTGACTTTTCCGCTCAAAAATCTGAAATCGCTGCGCTGAGTGTGAGCAAATCATTCGCTAACAATCCAAAGGATTATTCGAGCGATGACACAGAAAATAGCAATAATAGTCCGTCGCAACTTTTCACTTTTGACCCTAACACGGCAAGTAAGGAGGATTTTGTTCGGCTCGGACTTTCTGAAAAAGTAGCCAACATTATCGAAAATTTTAGAAATAAAGGCGGAAAATTCTACAACAAAGAAAGCCTAAAAAAAATCTATGGTATCAGAGAAAGCGATTATCAGCGTCTTGAAAATTATATTGATATAGACAGTCACAAAGATGATTATTTTGACAAAAATAATAAAAACACAGAAGTTCGTCCGCCGCTTCACCCCTTCAACTTTGACCCCAACACAGCGACGAAAGAAGATTTTTTGCGCATGGGATTCACGAACAAAGTGAGCGATGTTATTGTTAACTTCAGGTCAAAAGGAGCTAAATTTTGGAAGAAAGAGGATTTTTCAAAAATTTTTGGCATCAGTCCCGAAGATTATGCAGTGCTTGAACCGTTTATTCAGATTCCGCCGCGCCCTGCGCCCAACGCCGCACTCGTAGCCGACGGGAAACAAGCCGTTATGTTGCCTGCACCAGCTTCGGAGCCAGCAAAAGCCGTAGTTTTGAGCGGAGTTGATGTCAATAAATCGGAAAAATTGGTTTGGCTCAATCTGAATTTAGACAAAAATTTGGTGTATAAAATCATCAATCAGCGCGAAAAGCTCGGCGGTTTTACGAACCTCAATCAACTCAAAGAAGAGCCAATCAATATGCCCGATAGTATTTACAGTCGCATCAAAAGTCAGTTGAAAGAGTCGGTAATTTTGAAAAAACTCAATATAAATACAGCTTCGGAGGCGGAACTTTCTAAACATCCTTACATCGGCAATAAAAAAGCAGGTGCAATAGTCGCTTTCCGTACCAATCACGGAGCTTTCAAAAACGTAGAGGAGTTGAAACAAATGCAGTTTGCTACGACCGACTGGCTGCTCAAAACGGCTGCGTATTTTGAATTTTGACTACGATTGCTTCTAAATGTCCACAAAATAAAATTTTCGGCACATATTTTGACTAAAAATGAACAAGGAACGCATCTAAAACAGTTGCTCAAAACGATAAATTTTATTTAGAAATAATCTAAATAATTAAACATAGCAAAAACCTCTTTGTAAAAAACAGATGTAGTCGTACTTTTGTGCTGACAAATAAATGACAATTTGTTGAAACCGTATTTACTTACTAAAATAAAGTCCAAGTGATGAATTTTAAGTCGCTGATTATCAGACTTTTCACCTTCATTTTACCCTTGCTTTTTGCAGCAAATATCTCTGCCGCAGGAGATATTAAGGTCGGTGAAACCATCTTTAAGGGAAATTGTGCGCAATGCCACAATAAAAATATGAAAGACAACCTGACGGGTCCCGCGCTCGGCGGAGCGCAAGGGCGTTGGGCGGACGATAAGGCGATATATTCGTGGATTCGCAACTCTCAAGCTATGATTGCGTCGGGACACCCGCGCGCCATCGAGCTTTGGGCAAAGTGGAAACCAACTGCCATGACCGCCTACCCGAACCTGAAAGACGATGAAATCGCGTCTTTGCTAATGTATATAGAAGGTGTTTACAACGGCACCTACGGCGCACCAGCAGGTGCGGTGGCGGCTGCGGGCGGCGCAAAAACTACCAAAACAGACGATGCCGACTTCCCTTGGTGGACGGTTGGTTTGTTGAGCGTTTTGGCACTTTTGGCTTTCGCTTTGACTCGCGTAGTCACCAATCTTAACTATTTGGCGGACGAAAAAGATGGGCTCAATCCAGAGCGCAAGTCTTTTGCAAGCATTATGACCAGCAAAGGAGTCATTTCGTTTGTCGTGTTTGCTTTGGTGGTGTTGGGTGGTTATACCACGGTCAATAACGCCGTTTCATTAGGGCGTTCACAGGGCTATCAGCCAGACCAACCGATCAAATTTTCTCACGCTACGCACTCGGGTTTGCACAAAATCGAGTGTCAATACTGTCACGACGGCGCACGCCGAAGCAAGCAATCTGTCATTCCTGCCGCCAATACCTGTATGAATTGCCATGCGGCAATTAAGAAAGGCTCTAAATACGGAACGGAGGAACTTTCAAAAATCTACGCCTCTATCGGCTGGGACCCAACTACGAACAAGTACATCGAAGATTACGACAATAAATCCGAAGCGGAAATAGAAACTATTTTCAAAAAATGGATTACCGATAATTATGTAGCGGATAAAAAATTAGCTGCGCCAGATAAAGGTGCAGAAATGACCGCTCAAAATCAATGGAACGGAATAAAAACGTCTTTGACCAACCCGACGAAGCCAAAAATTCAAGGCGCAATCGAGTGGATACGAATCCACAACTTGCCCGACCACGCATATTTCAACCACGCGCAACACGTCGCAGTAGGTCAGGTGGCTTGCCAAAAATGTCACGGCGAAGTCCAGAATATGGAAGTCGTGAAGCAGTATTCACCGCTTTCGATGGGCTGGTGTATCAACTGCCACCGCGAAACAGAAGTAAAATTTCAAGACAACGACTATTACAAAAATTACGAAGCATACCACAAGGAATTTAAGGAAGGCACGCGCTCCAAAGTCACGGTCGAGGAAATCGGCGGCTTGGAATGTCAAAAATGTCACTATTAATCAATTCCAACTGCACATTTGAATTCTGAATTTTTTTTTAAATAATTATGAAAAATCAACATAAAGACGTTTGGGTAGGCGCAGAAGAGATGACGCAAGACGCATCTTTTTTGGAAATCGCCCGTCAAGAATTTATCCATCAGCCGATAGGAGAAGTGTTAGCGAGCGACGAAGCCGCTAATATCGGAACCAATCGCCGTGACTTTTTGAAGTATTTGGGCTTTGGTTTGGGTGCTGCGACCATCGCTGCGAGTTGCGAGATTCCGGTGAGAAGAGCGATTCCTTACGTCGTAAAGCCCGATGCTATCGTGCCGGGTATCGCTAATTACTATGCTTCCAGCTATGTGAGTGGCGGCGATTATGCAGCTATTTTGGTCAAAACTCGCGAAGGTCGCCCTATCAAAATCGAAGGAAATTCCCTTTCGGGAGTTACCAAAGGCGGCACCAGCGCGCGGACACAAGCCTTTGTGTTGAGTTTGTACGATACCAGCCGCTTTCAGTCAGCGGGTCGCGTGAAGGACGGAAAAATAGAAAATTTAACGTGGGAAGTTCTCGATAAAGAAGTCAAATCCAAGCTCAACGCAGGTTCGAGCATCAGAATCGTAACGGGTTCGGTGTTGAGTCCGACGGCGAAGAAAGTGTTTGAAGAGTTCAAAGCAAAATATCCGAATACGAAAGTAGTCAGCTACGATGCGGTTTCAGCGTCCGCGTTGTTAGATGCCAACCAAAAATGTTTTGGCGATAGGGTAGTGCCAAACTATCGGTTTGACAAAGCCATGTGCATCGTGAGTTTCAATGCAGATTTTTTGGGAACTTGGATTTCTCCAGTCGAGTTTGCTGCGCAATATTCAGAAAATAGAAAAATAAATACGGCGGAATTGAAAGAGGCGAAAATGTCGCGTCACATTCAAGTCGAAAGCAATATGTCTTTGACGGGTTCTAACGCCGACAACCGTATTCTGGTTCGCCCGTCCGAGCAAGGCGCGGCAATCGCTACTTTGCACAACGAAATAGCTGCATTGACAGGCGGTGTGAGTATTTCGGCACCAAAAGTGAATGAAAAAGCGGCGGCAGCTTTCAAAAAAACTGCCAAAGAATTGCTCGAAAACAAAGGAAAATCGCTGGTCATCAGTGCATCAAACAATACAGGCGAACAGATTTTGGTCAATAAAATCAATCAAATGTTGGGCAATTATGGCGAAACGATTGACTTCGCAGCAGCTTCTTTGCAACGTCAAGGTTCGGACAGTGATTTCCAAAATTTTGTGAAAGAATTGGAAAGCGGAAGCGTCAGCGCGGTCATCGTGATAGATGCAAATCCAGCTTTCGACGCGCCCAACCCAGAAAAATTCAAAGCAGCTTTTGCGAAAGCAGCATTGAAAATTTCTTGTGCGATGGCGATGGACGAAACAACAACAATTTGTGACTACGCAGCTCCGACCAATCACGGACTCGAAGCGTGGGGCGACGCAGAGCCAAAACGCGGACATTACAGTTTGATTCAGCCGACCATTGCACAGCTTTTCAAAACTCGTCAAGCCGAGCAAAGCCTTCTGACGTGGTGTGAAAGCCCAAATCTGAAAACAACTTCAGACCAACCTTATTTTGATTACTTAAAAGAAAATTGGCAGAAAAGTTTGTTTCCGACTCAAAAACGTTTTGCATCTTTCCAAACTTTTTGGGACAGTTGCTTGCACGACGGCGTTTATACAGTCGCAACAGCAGCCAAAACTCCTGCGTTCAGTGCAGACGTGAGCAGCGTGCAAATCGCCGCACCTTCCAACAACGAATTAGAAATATCTATATACGAAACCGTCAATATCGGCAGCGGACAACACGCCAACAACCCTTGGCTTCAAGAGATGCCCGACCCGATTATGCGCACCGTTTGGGGCAATTATTTGAGCGTTCCTATCAACTGGGACGGCGTAAATAATTTCGACGGTTTCAAAAAATTGAACGACGGCGACAAGGTAGAAGTCGAAATCAATGGCGTGAAAAAAACTTGTATCGTCGTCCGCCAGTTCGGTCAGATGCAAGGAACTGTGGCTATCGGATTGGGTCACGGACGTGAAGTAGTCGGAGCAGCCGGCAGAAATATTGGAACAAATGTAGGTTCTTGGCTTTCAGTGAACAGCGAAGGCAACACACAGTATTTTGCTACCGACGTGAAAATGACAGGTCGCACAGGCACAGATGATATTTTCGCTTGCGTCCAATACCACCACACGATGGGCGTGACGGGCATAGACACCGAAACCAATCAGGAAATTAATGTAGATGAAAAAGCGTTGGGTTACAAAGGCTATCAGGGTTCTTTGACCAAACGTTCTATCATTCACCATGCGCACATCAACGAAATTGAGAAGTTCGTAGAAGAACTCAAAGAGCAGCGCACGGAGTTCAAAGACCTCAATTCCAAGTCTTTGTATCCCGGTCACGATTACAAATACACACTCGGGCATCACTGGAATATGTACGTTGATTTGAACGCCTGTACGGGTTGCGGCTCTTGCGTGGTGGCTTGTATGGCTGAAAATAACGTCCCCGTAGTCGGAAAGCGTGAGGTGCATCGCCACCACGAGATGACGTGGTTGCGGATTGATAGATATTATTACGGCGATGTCGAAAATCCAAGCGTTGTTTATCAGCCTTTGATGTGTCAGCATTGCGACAGCGCGCCGTGCGAAAACGTTTGTCCAGTAGCTGCCACCAATCACAGCAGCGAAGGACTCAACCAAATGACTTACAACCGTTGTATCGGTACTCGCTATTGTGCCAACAACTGTCCGTATAAAGTGCGTCGTTTCAACTGGTTGGACTACACCAATGCAGATATGTTTGCGTGGAACGAAAACGCTATCAACGGCGAAGACAAAAACGGACTTCCGTTCTACGGCGATAATTTGACTCGTATGGTTTTGAACCCAGATGTGACAGTTCGCTCGCGCGGAGTTATCGAGAAATGCAGTTTTTGTGTGCAAAGGATTCAAGAGGGTAAATTGACTGCCAAACGCGAAACTCGTCAGTTGCGCGAAGGTGACATCAAAACTGCCTGCCAAACGTCTTGCCCAACAGGAGCGATTACTTTTGGAGATAGAAATAACAAAGAGAGTTTGGTGTCGCAGCGAATCGTTTCGCCGTTGGTATATCAGGTTTTGGAGGAGGTAAACGTCCGCCCGAATGTCAATTATACCGCAAAAATCCACAACAGAGAAGAAAAATTTAGCTAAGGATAAAAAATAAAAAATATGAGTGCAGTAGTATCACCGGTAAGATTACCCTTAATTGAGGGCAACAAAACTTACCATCAAATTACGGAAGACATTTGCGCCCCCACAGAGCGGGTGCCGAGCAAATCATGGATTGTGGCGTTCATTGTGTCCGTCATCTTCTTGGGTTTGTACTTTTTTAGCGTCACTTGGACGATTTGGGTCGGCATTGGCTCATGGAACCTGAACCGAACTATCGGTTGGGGTTGGGACATTACCAATTTCGTCTGGTGGGTCGGTATCGGTCATGCAGGAACGCTCATTTCCGCCATCTTGTTGCTTTTTAGACAAAAATGGCGGACGGGTGTGAACCGAGCTGCGGAAGCAATGACTATTTTTGCGGTCATTTGTGCGGGACAGTTCCCACTGCTCCACATGGGACGAATCTGGATGGGATTTTTTATTTTTCCTTATCCGAACACGCGCGGACCACTCTGGGTGAATTTTAATTCGCCGTTGTTGTGGGACGTTTTTGCCATTTCGACCTACTTCACGGTATCGTTGTTGTTTTGGTACACAGGTTTAGTTCCCGATTTTGCTACTGTGCGCGACAGAGCGAGTGGCAAGCGCAAAAAAGTATATAATTTTCTTTCTTTCGGCTGGACAGGTAGTGCAAAACACTGGCAGCGTTGGGAATCCCTTTCGTTGGTTTTGGCTGGACTTTCCACTCCGTTGGTACTTTCCGTGCATACGATAGTAAGTTTTGACTTTGCTACGTCTGTTATTCCGGGCTGGCACACGACTATTTTTCCGCCGTATTTTGTTGCGGGAGCGATTTTTTCTGGCTTCGCAATGGTTTTAACCTTGATGTTGATAGCTCGAAAAGTATTGAACTTGGAAGAATACATCACGCTCGAACACATCGAATCCATGAACCGCGTCATACTTTTGACGGGAACAATCGTCGGGGTCGCGTACCTCACGGAGCTTTTCATCGCTTGGTATTCAGGATATGTTTACGAACAATTTGCGTTTTACAACCGTGCGTTGGGACCTTACTGGTGGTCGTATTTCGGTATGATGTCTTGTAACGTACTTTCGCCGCAAATATTTTGGGTGAAAAAATACCGCCGCAATGTCACACTCACGTTTATAATGTCTATTTTCATCAATATCGGAATGTGGTTTGAGCGTTTTGTAATTATCGCCACCACTTTGGCGCGAGATTATTTGCCATCAAGCTGGAGTTATTATTCCCCGAGTTGGGTGGAAATATGTGTATTTTTGGGTTCTTTGGGTTTGTTTTTCACTTGCTTTTTGATTTTCGCCCGCGTTGCGCCAGTAGTCGCCATCGCCGAAGTAAAAAGTATCTTGAAAGCAGCAGGCGACCAATATATTGGACCCAATGCAGTACACACACATCATCACGATGAACACGAAATGGTACAAATCGCAAGCAATCACGATGAGAATGGCGGACATCAGCATTAATCACACGAATAGGTTTTCTTTGAAATAGTTGAAAATTATTTTAAAGAATAGCTGTTTTTGAAAAAGTCATATATTTTTTGATAATCAACAATATATGATAATTAAAAATTAATAACTCAAAACTCATAACTACTTAATCATATATGAGAAGTTTAAATAAAGAAGTATTGTTCGGACTCTACAACGACGAAACCGAACTTTTGGCAGCCGTCCAGAGAGCAAATGTGGAGCATTTGGACATCATGGACGTTTATACGCCTTTTCCTGTGCATGGGCTCGACCCTTTGCTCGGCTTGGAGGAGTCGCGCTTGCATCAAGCGGGTTTCGTGTATGGTCTGACGGGAACGCTGACCGCTTTCGGCTTTATGACGTGGGTTTTTACTCGCGATTGGCCCATTATTTTCGGCGGAAAACCATATTGGTCGGTGCCAGCTTTCATTCCGATTACTTTCGAGCTAACGGTTTTGTTTGCAGCTATCGGAATGGTGGTTACGTTTTATACCGTTTGCGGTATGGGACCGGGCATCTCGAATCCTACTTTGGACGACCGCATTACGGACGATAAATTTTGCGTAGCTTTCGATACCAACGGTTTGGACGCTGCGCAAGTAGATAATTTACGCGGATTTTTTGCTCGCACGCGCGCAGCAGAAGTCAATATGAAGTCTATTTAAGAAATGCGCACAAAATAAACTACCCATTTCCTCAAATAAATTGAGTATTTTATTTTTATTCATTCCAAAAAGACTTCGTGTAGTGATTTTTTTAAAAAGAATTGTTTTTATTTTTATGTCAATTAATAAAATGAAAAATAGTAGTTTAATATTTCTCTTTTTGGGTAGCACGATGCTTGCTACTTCGTTTTCGGCTTGCGGACCTGCGGGCGGAAAATCTGCCGGACACGAGTATATTCCCGACATGGCACACTCTGTGGCTTACGAGCCAAACGTAATGGACGACTATAAGCGCAACCACTGGGACGCTGCAAGCACCAAGTCGCTCAAAGAACTTTCTACACCCCACAAACCAGTAGCAGGAACTATTGCACGCGGATATGCGGGAATTTCGATGGCGGGCGATTATGTTGCGCAAGCCGAAATGATGAAAAACCTCAAAGGACAAAAATCATTACAGGAAATCTCTGTCCCCGTCAACGGAAGCGTGCCGTATTACTATGCGGATACCGAAGATGAGCGCAAGCGTGCAATCGCCGAAATCACCAAAAATCCGTACCCAATCACCAAAAAGGGTTTGGCAAAAGGAAAGGAACTTTATAACGTCTTTTGCGGCATTTGCCACGGCGAAAAAGGCATGGGAAATGGCTATTTGTACGAAAGTCCAGTAGCAAAATATCCTGCCGCCCCCGCCAATTTAGTCTCTGATGATTTGATAGGGTCTTCCGAAGGTCGCTACTATCACGCCATTATGTACGGAAAAAACGTGATGGGCGCCTACAAAGATAAGGTCAGCTATGAAGAACGCTGGCAAGTAATCCACTATATTCGTGCGCTCCAAGCAACGAGCAAGACGCTGAAATACGACGAAACCGAAAATACACTCAACCAAACGGGCGTTCCGTACTCCAAGATTGTTGCTTCGATTAGTCCAGCATCTGCGGCGACAGTGGCGGTGGTAGAGAAAAAAGTAGAAAAAAAATAATAATATTAAATCAATATTTTTCTGTGAAATACAGAAAAATGAATTGCTAAATTTTAACTTTTTCCTGCCGCAAAGTCAGGATTTTTGTAAAATAAAAAATTATGAATCAGTTTGTATTTGAAACAAAACAGCGCAATTTTTTTCTTGGCATGATGGCTTTGGGAGTGTTGTGTATGATAATGACTTTTTTCAGCGACGATGCGCTGCACACGCGCTTTTGGTCGAATTTTTTGCACAACTCGCTGTTTTTTACTGGAATAGCCTTTACTGCGGTGCTTTTTTATTGCGCCCAAATCATTGCGTATTCGGGTTGGATAACCGTTTTTAAAAGACTTTGGGAGGCTGCGTCGCAGTTTCTAATAGTTGGTTTGGTTCTGATGGGAGTTATCGTGGCTGGAGTTTGGGGACATTTTCACCATCTTTACCATTGGGCGGACGCTCCAGAAGTCATAAAAGACGAAGTTTTGCGCCACAAAGCAGCCTTTTTGAATCCAGTTTGGTACACAGTGGCTACTTTTGTATTCGGCGGAGCTTGGTATTTTTGGGCAGCCAAAATGCGTAAAATCTCTATCGAACAAGACGAATACGGCACGACGGAGTACAAACCCTATTACAAATCCAAGGTTTGGGCAGCTGCTTTTTTGCCGATAGGCGGATTCACGAGTGCGGCAGTGATATGGCAGTGGGTAATGTCGCTTGATGCACACTGGTACAGCACGATGTTTGCGTGGTACACGACTATTAGTTGGTTGGTCACGATGATTGCATTCACCATTTTGTTGATAATTTACTTAAAATCAAAAGGATATTACCAAGAAATCACGCGAGAACATTTGCACGATTTAGGAAAATATATGTTTGCGTTCAGCGTATTTTGGACGTATTTGTGGTTTTCACAGTTCATGTTGATTTGGTACGGCAACATCGGGGAGGAAACAGTTTACTTCCAAAATCGAATGGATAATTATCCAGTCCTTTATTGGGGCAACTTATTGATGAATTTTGTGTTACCATTCTTGATATTATTGCGCAACGACACAAAGAGAAAATATGGCTCTTTGATATTCACGGCATCGTTGATTTTCTTTGGTCACTGGTGGGACTTTTTCCAGATGGTAAAACCCGGAGCTTTACATACCGCTCACGAAGCGATTGCCAGAATGTCACCAGTTGTAGTCGGTGGTAATGAGGAGGCAGCCAAGCACGGCGCGGAGTTTTTGATGGGATTCACGATTCCGGGCTTGTTGGAAATAGGGACATTCGTAGGTTTCATCGGTTTGTTTTTGTATGTGATGTTTCACAATTTAACCAAAGCAGGATTAGTACCTAAAAACGATCCATTTTTGGCAGAAAGTTTGCAACACCACGTTTAAGGAATGAAGAGAAAATAAGGTACTGAATATTATGACGCAGAATTTTGGGTCAAAACAAGGCAGATTTAAGGCGCGATGCCGAGCATCGTAACGAAAATCTAATGCAGTTTTGACTAAAAAGATAAGTCAGAAATACAGTAACTTGTTTTGGACGCGTTCCTAATCAACTTATTGAGAGCAGAATGTTTTACGATAAATTAGAAACTGAAGTCGATGCGCTTATTTTTAATTTGTCTAAATAATAAAAATTCAATAAAACAATAGATTTTTTTATCGAACAGGACTAATTTTGTACCTGAAATCATACCTTTCGATTTATTAAAAATAATAATTAAAAATGACAGCTTTAATCGTAATTTTATGTTTGGTGTTGGTGGCTATCGTCATCGTGCAGATAGCAAGAGCAACCGAGTTAGCCTCCAAAATTAGGGGCGAAGAAGAAGCCCAGCGCGCAAGTGATTACTGGAACTCTCGTATCGGAGTAGGCTTTGTGGTACTTTTCTTGGTGGGTTGCATTTGGTCAGCTTTGCACTATCAAAACGTTATGTTGGGTTACGGACCACACGAAGCAGCCTCCGCACACGGCGGCTCTTTGGATAGACTATTCAATGTAACCCTATTTTTTACGGGCATCGTGTTCGTACTTACCCACATTGCATTGTTTTGGTTTGCTTACAAATATCGCGGGCAAAAAGGACGCGTAGCACTCTTTATGCCCCACGACAACCGTTTGGAAATGATTTGGACGGCTATTCCGGCAGTCGTAATGACTTTTTTGGTAGTCGGCGGCTTACAAGCATGGAATACCGTGATGGCGGACGTGAAACCCAACGAGGAAATAATAGAAATCGAAGCCACAGGATACCAATTTGCTTGGGCAATTCGTTATCCAGGGGTTGATAATAAGTTGGGAACAAAAGACTATAAAAAAATATCACCGACCAATGATATTGGACAGGACTGGACAGATAATAAAAACTGGGACGATTTCAAACCAACTGAAATCGTGTTGCCAGTCGGCAAAAAAGTTCGTGTGCGTGTCACTGCGAGAGATGTGTTGCACAATTTCTTTTTGCCACACTTTCGGGTAAAAATGGACGCAGTGCCGGGAATGCCGACGTATTTTGTTTTTACTCCTATTAAGACGAGTGAAGAATACAGACAAGAGCTGCGCAAATACGACGAATACAACGAACCGAATGACCCAAAGGAACCAGATGGCAAAAAACGCTGGGAAGCATTTACCTACGAGTTGGCTTGTGCGGAGCTTTGCGGAAAAGGACATTTTAGTATGAGAATGCCTGTACGAGTGGTTTCGGAAGATGAATACAAGGCGTGGATGAAAGAACAAAAACCAGCGTATTCAAACATTCGCAACACAGACGAAGATCCGTTCAAAGGTCAAGCGTTGCCGATAGACCCAAAAGTAGAGGTCAAACCGGATAGTACGGCATCGCCGAAGGTAGTCGCAACGGCAGCTCCAGCAAAATCTGCTGCTGCACCGACTCCGACGAAAAAATAATTTTTCGATACTTCGAAAAAACAATTTATAGAAAATTTTGTATTTCATAGATACACCTATTTTGGTAAAAAGATTTTAATTTTTAATTAGCATGGCTACTCTAACAGCAACCACAGCTCCGACTAAGGAGGAAAAATTAATCCAAGAATATGGTTTTGAAGACCATTTCCACGACCATCATCATGGCGATAAATATCAGTCGAACTTTGTGACGACTTATATTTTTAGCCAAGACCACAAGATGATTTCCAAACAATTCCTCATCACAGGTATGATTTGGGCATTGATTGGCGCGGGTATGTCTATCATCTTTCGCTTGCAACTCGGTTTTCCGGAGGAAAGTCTGGCGTGGCTAAAACCTCTTTTAGGAAAATGGATTGTAGTAAACGAAGCGGGAATAGGAACTTTGGCACCCGAATTTTACTACGCCTTAGTAACGATGCACGGTACAATTATCGTGTTCTTTGTACTTACGGCTGGTTTGAGCGGTACATTTAGCAACCTTCTTATTCCATTACAAGTCGGTGCGCGGGATATGGCATCGGGCTTTTTGAATATGTTGTCGTATTGGTTCTTCTTTATGGCAAGTGTAGTAATGATGTACTCACTGTTTCTCAACACAGGTCCGTTTTCGGGTGGCTGGACGGCATATCCGCCGTTGAGTGCGTTGCCGCAAGCATCGGACGGCTCTAAAACAGGAATGACACTTTGGATTGTCAGTTTAGTTCTGTTCGTGGTGTCGGTACTTCTCGGAGGTATCAACTATGTCACAACAGTATTAAACTTGAGAACCGTCGGAATGACGATGTGGCGTTTGCCGCTCACTATTTGGGCGTTTTTTGTGACTGCTATCTTGGGTATATTATCTTTCCCAGTGTTGGCATCGGCTTTTTTCCTATTGACATTCGACCGCAGTTTGGGAACAAGTTTTTATTTGAGTGAAATATTCATTGACGGAAAAGCATTGGACAATGTAGGCGGAAGCCCAATTTTGTACCAACACTTGTTTTGGTTTTTAGGACACCCCGAAGTGTATATCATTATTTTGCCAGCGATGGGAATTGTGTCAGAGGTATTGTCTGTCCATGCTCGCAAGCCAGTTTTTGGTTATAAAGCGATGGTGTTTTCGATATTAGCAATCGGATTTTTGGCGTTCATCGTTTGGGCGCACCACATGTTCCTTTCAGGAGTCAATCCGTTTATTGCGAATTTCTTCGTAGTTTTCACACTTATTATTGCTGTTCCTTCGGCGGTAAAAGTGTTCAACTGGATAGCGACACTTTACGGAGGAAACATACGTTTCAACTCTGCGATGTTGTTCGCCATTGGATTCGTTTCGATGTTCATCTCGGGCGGTTTGACAGGAATTTTCTTGGGCAACTCCGCGATTGATATTCAGATGACAGATACTTATTTTGTAGTGGCTCACTTCCACATTGTGATGGGTATTGCAGCGTTCTTCGGTATGTTTGCAGGTATTTATCACTGGTTTCCGAAGTTGTACGGACGCTTTATGAACGAAACTTTGGGTAAGATTCACTTTTGGGGAACGCTCATTGGTGCTTATGCTATATTTTGGCCCATGCACTATATGGGAATGGCGGGCGTACCACGTCGTTACTACAAGTTCGACGTGTTCGAGTCTTTCTCTCACTTCAAGGAGATGAACCAGTTCATTACCATTGCGGCGATTGTAGTTTTTGCTTTGCAGGTTTTATTTGTTATTAATTTCTTTTACAGCATCTGGAAAGGAAAGAAAATGACCGAAAAAAATCCTTATGGCGCAACAACTCTCGAATGGACAACTCCAATCGAACACGTTCACGGCAACTGGTATGGAAAAATTCCTTCGGTACACCGTTGGGCTTATGACTACGGAAAAGGTGGAGTGGAATTTACGCCACAGATTCAGCCTATGGCTGAAGGCGAAAAAGACGGCGGACATTAATTTTTTTTAGAAATAAAAATACAAATTGCAATCAACTTCAAATATTGACTGGGCAGCAGCCGCTTCCCAAAAGCTCAAAGATTATGGGCTATTGGTAAAGTTCAAGCTCAACCTCACGGTTGTGTTCTCGGCGGTCGTGGCTTATTTGGTCGCTTTGCGCGGAGAATTGAGTTGGTCGCTTTTATTGATTTTGTCGTTGGGCGGTTTTTTTGTAACTGCAGCCGCCAATGCACTCAACGAAGTGCTGGAACGCGACTACGATAAACTGATGAAACGCACTGCCGACCGACCGATAGCCGCAGGGCGAATGAGTGTTTCGGAGGCAGTTTTGGCAGCAGGTCTGATGAGTTTGGTAGGAATATCTTTGCTCGCTTGGTTCAATCCGATGACTGCATTTTTGGGAACGTTCTCTTTGATTAGCTATGCTTTCGTCTATACGCCGATGAAAAGGGTGTCGCCGATAGCAGTTTTGATAGGAGCGATACCGGGAGCTTTGCCCACAGCTATAGGTTGCGTGGCTGCCGAGGGTACGATAACACCGTTGGCAATAGCTTTATTTGGGGTACAGTTTTTTTGGCAGTTTCCTCACTTTTGGGCTATTGCTTGGCTTGGTCATGAAGACTATACCAAAGCAGGTTTCAATTTACTTCCTTCGAGAGGTGGTAGATTGGATAGCTCGGTAGGATTTCAGGCATTTTTGTACTCGCTTCCTTTGTTTCCGTTGGGTTATATGCCCTACGCTTTCGAGCGGACTGGCTTGGTGTCAGTGATAATCGTGATGTCGGTGACGGTAATCTTTTCTTATTTTGCTTTTATTTTTTACAAAAAAAGCGATAGAGAAAGCGCACGAAAACTGATGTTTGCATCGTTTTTTTACTTACCGATAGTCCTTGTAACTTTGTTAATTGATAAAATATAAAAATGGATAATCAATTATCGTTCATCAATAACAGAAGTAAAATTGCTCCGCAAAAATTTGCGTTGTATGTTTCTTTTGTTAGTTTGGTTATGCTATTTGCTGCTTTGACGAGTGCCTATGTGGTGCGCCAGGCGGGCGGAAACTGGTTGGAATTTGCGCTGCCGAGTACTTTTTTTTACAGTACGGGAGTGTTGGTAGCAAGCAGTGTCACGATACAGTTGTCTTACTACTATTTCAAAAACGGCAACCCTTTTTTATACAGGTCTTTGTTGAGTGTTTCGTTTATTTTGGGATTGGTATTTTTGATGCTACAGTATCAAGGCTGGCTACAGTTGGAGCGCATCGGAGTTATTTTGACGGGCAACCCTGCGGGTTCGTTTGTCTATGTGATTTCGGGACTTCACGCGGCGCATATTTTGGGCGGCTTGGCGGCGATATCCGTAGCAATGCTTCACGCCTTTTTACTTCCTTATAAAGTTAATAGAGTGCGACTGCTTCGATTTGAATTAACAATTCAATATTGGCATTTCGTAGATATTTTATGGATATATTTATTAATTTTCTTAATTTTGCAACGTTAATTTCAAGTAGAGCGTTTCTGCTTGGATATTTTATAGTCTATACATAAGAAAAATGTCAACAACTGCAATGGAACCCGATGTTCATCAACAAGAAGAAAAAACTTGGGAAGGCGGCGTAGCACCTTTCAAAGCCAGTTATGGTAAGCTCATGATGTGGTATTTTTTACTTTCAGACGCATTTACTTTCGCTGGATTCCTAATAGCTTATGGCGCACTTCGGTTCAGCGTGCCGACTTGGCCCGTTCCCGATTTTGTGTTTTCTTCTTTGCCCGGCGGGATTCATCACGCGCCACTAATTTTCGTGACCATTATGACTTTTGTACTCATTTTGAGTTCTGTTACGATGGTGCGAGCGGTGCAAGAAGGTCATCGGGGCAACAAACAAGGCGTAGTATTTTGGATGTTTCTGACCATTTTGGGAGGAGCTTCTTTTTTGGGCTGCCAAGCGTGGGAGTGGACGACGCTAATCGGCGGCGAAAACATGAGTGTAAAAACCAATCCATTTGGCACTCACGTTGCTAATGGTACTTATATTGACAACGAACACGGACATCTTTACAAAGAAGGCGAAGCCAAAGAAGCCTTTACAAAAGGCTCGTCTTATTTGGTAGAAAAAGTTGAAAATCACGAAACTGGTGTTTCGGAGTGGGTACAGCGTCGTTTTGTGACGGAGAGCGGCGTGGAGGGCAAGCAGCAGTTTGGACCTAAAGCTTTCGGTGCATTGTTCTTTTTTATCACAGGTTTTCATGGTTTTCACGTCCTTTCGGGAGTAGCTTTTTTGGTCATCATTATGCTTAATGTGGCGAGTGGTATTTATGAAAAACGTGCAAATCACTACGAAATGGTCGAGAAAATTGGGCTTTATTGGCACTTTGTAGATTTAGTTTGGGTATTCGTGTTTTTGGTGTTTTATTTATTGTAAAGAAGTAGATTTTTGTTAAAATAATTATGGAAACATTAACTTTTGAGCAAATAAAAATTTTGTATCCCAATCAATGGGTTTTGGTTGGAAACCCGAAGTTGAGAAATCCGAAAATCAACGGTGCATTTGCCGGTCGATTTGTTAGCGGGATTGTTTTATCCGCCCACGAGAATAAGCGTATTCTCGCAGATGAAGCGAAAAAAATTGAAAGAAACTTTGAAGAAACTGCTTGCTTGTTCACGGGAAATATTGTGAAGAAAAGAATATTTTTATTGTGAAAAAAGTAAAGTTCGAGCTGAATAGCGAGGATAGCCTCATTGTAGTCGAGGGTAAGTTTAAGAATCACAAAGTGTTTTTAGCTTTGGATACGGGAGCTTCACATACAACACTTGATTTAGCAACTCTTATTATTGCGGGTTATTCTGAAACAGATGCGGTTCGGGAAATAGAAATAGAAACAGCTAATGGAGTGATTGTTGGCTATGTTTTCAAAGTAGATAAATTTTATGCTTTAGAAACATTAAAAGAAAATATTGAAATTTGTGCCTATGATTTTTTTAAGCATCATTTATTAACAGATTTCGACGGTGTTTTAGGTTTAGATTTTTTCAAAAAAGTGAAATTTTGCATTGATATGAATAACTGTGAAATCACTATTGAATGAGAAAATGAAGGCTCAATTTTTTAGAATAAAGAGTATATTAAAGTATTAAAAATTTATTAGTTATAATCTATTAATAATCAATTAGTTAAAGAAAATAATAAACGTGCTATGTTAAGTTACGAAGAAGGGAAAAAGTTAGTTTTTAAGGGAATGTTGCTTTTAGCGGCAGTCACTTTGGGAGAGGTTTTTGTAGCTTTGCTCGGCAAGGGATACATAATAAATGGCTTTCATCTACCGCGAATAATCATGTACGCCCTGATGATTAGTATGAGTTTGTACAAGGCGTATTTTATCGTCTATGAGTTTATGCACATGAAATACGAAGTACGTGGTCTGGCGATGAGTGTTTTAATGCCGACTTTATTGTTGGTGTGGGCGGTAGTGGCGTTTTTCCAAGAGGGTAACTCGTGGGGCAATCGTCGCGAACTAATTAAAGAAAAAAATAATATCGGAATGGAGCAAAATATTATGCCCAAACCTGCGGCTGACCCCGCACACGGAGAAGTTCACGCGGGCGAGGGACAGGTGATTCCAGTTCCTGCTGCCGAAAAGCATTAATTTTCAGCAATAGCATATCAAAAAAAGCGAAGCACGAGTAAAAGTGTTTCGCTTTTTTTATCCTATTTTTGCAACATACACCGATTTTTAATGTTTTACAATAAAGAAATAAATGAATTCAGAAGGGAAAAAAAACTCGAAATTTGGACTTTTTATCATCGCATTCGTACTGCTTTTTCTGCCAGTTGGCTCGTGGTACTACCTGCGTGAGGGGTTTTCGTACCGCAAAGATGTATTGAAAGAAATGAAGCCAATAGAAGCATTGCCAGAAATAAGTTTTTTAGATTTGGAAGGCGTGCAGTATGTAGCAGATAGCTTTCAGAACAAAATTTCTATTTTTACTTTTTTGGATAGTAAAAAAAACGATGTAGCTACATTGAATCAAATATCAAAAGTCCACGAACAGTTCATGGAGCGGGAAGATGTGAGAGTATTTACGTTTTTTAGCGAAAATGATAGCTCAATAGTTTCCGATTTTAGTAAAAAAAGACCAAAACGATGGATTTTTGCTTCAAAAAATGAGGCAAATAATATTTCGGCTTTGAGGAGTAGCTGTGGCAATACCGAGGACAGTCGTTTTATTTTGTTGGATATGGTCAAAAAACGTTACAATAATTATGATATTACAAAAGCCGATGAATATAAAAAATTGGTTGCGCACATCGCAGTTTTGTTGCCACTAAAAAAAGAGGCAAAACCAAAGTTGGAGCGCGAAGTAGAAAAATAAAAGAGTCACTAATAAAGATTTGTAAAATAAAATGAATCAACCAAATGTTGCTTTAGAAAAGAAGTTGAATGTGGTTGCGCTCATCGTGTCGGCTGTGGTGCTGGCTTTGGTGGTCTTGATGCGCAGCGTAAAAATTGATGTTGGGATAGATTTTAGCTTCCTGCCGCCATTTCATGCGATGCTCAACGCGCTGACTGCCATTACGTTGTTATTTGCACTTTATTTTATAAAAAGTAAAAATGTCAAATCACATCGCAAATCAATTTACGTTGCTATGTCGCTGTCTGTGTTGTTTTTGCTTTCGTATGTAGTTTATCACTTCACTACGCCTGATACAAAATTTGGTGGAGTGGGTACGATACGTACTGTTTATTTTGTGTTGTTGATTACACACATCACACTTGCAGCTCTTACGTTGCCGTTTATATTACTGACTTTCATTAGAGCTTATACCAATCAGTTTGAGCGGCACAAAAAAATGGCGCGTTGGTTGTTTCCTTTTTGGCTCTATGTGGCATTGACTGGACCAATATGTTACTTGATGTTGATGCCGTATTACAAATAAATTCATAAAATTTACATCGTAAAAAATATAAAAATGAAAAATAATATTCTGAAATTAGTTTTTTTTGCAGTACTTTTTTTATTTGCTTTTGATTTGTTTGCTCAATGTCCGATGTGCCGAATGACGGCTGAATCCAACTTAAAAGCAGGTGGCTCGACGGGAAAAGGCTTGAACGCAGGTATTCTTTATATGCTCCTTACGCCATATATTGCTGTGGCAGTGGTGGCTTTTATTTGGTGGCGCAACCGAAAGACGGATACGGTAGTTGCAAGTAATTCGGAGCTTAACTTTTCGGACAACTAATTCTTAAATTGCTGTAAATCAATGGTTTGATTGCAGAAGCTGTAATCAACTTCCGTGTTGGAAGCTACGATGACGAGGCGGTTTTCGAGAAAATTTTGGGTCAAAAATTGATACCATTCCGTACCTTGTCGGTCGAGATTGGTGGTTGGTTCGTCCAAAATGAGGAGTTTGGAGTCCGCGCAGCAAGCCAAAGCAAGTTTCAGACGCTGCTTCATACCCGAAGAAAAAAATCGCACTTCCTTGTCGGCAGATTTTTGAAATCCTAAAAGCTCAATTAAGTTTTCGCGGTGGAGTCCATTTTGCAGCTTTTGAAAGCGCAAATGAAAGTCAATAGTTTCTTTCAAAGTCAGCTCCTCGACGAGCTCGACGTAGGGTGCGGCAAAGCTCAAATGCTGATAAACGGTGTCTGATTCTATGGTATTTTGGAATTGAGAAAACTCAACCTTCCCCTCCGATGGGCTCAAATGCGCACACAAAATGCGGAGCAAAGTAGATTTTCCAGAGCCGTTTGGTCCCAGAACAGCATATTTTTCCCCTTGTACCAGCGTCAGGTCAATATTTCTAAAAATCCACTCGTAGCGGTATCTTTTGCCAACGTGAGTGAGTAATATTTGCAAATTTTTTGAGTCCATACCACTTTCGACGCAGAGTTTTTATTTTATTTGTTTAAATCCTTTCATAATCCCACGGTCGGCGTTGCGGACAAACTCCAAGATAAGGTCGCGCTCGGGAGTCGCGTCCATAGTAGTTTCTATGACATGAATCGCCTGCGAGGTGTTGAAGCCTTTAACAAATAAAATTCTGTAAATATCTTGAATATTATTGATTTGCTCGGAAGTAAAGCCACGTCGTCGGAGTCCAACAGAATTTACTCCTGCGTAGGAAATTGGTTCGCGGGCTGCTTTGACGTAAGGTGGAATGTCTTTTCGCACCAAAGAACCGCCGCCGACCATGACGTGTTCGCCGATTTTGACGAATTGATGCACGGCAGAAAGTCCGCCGAGAATGGCATTTTTACCGATTTCGATGTGTCCTGCAAGGTTCACATTATTTGCAAGAATACTAAAATCCCCAATAAAACAGTCGTGCGCTACATGGACGTAAGCCATCAGCAGACAGTTGTTGCCGATGTAAGTCGTGTGACTGGCTTTGGTGCCACGATTGAGGGTGCAATATTCCCGAATAGTCACGTTATTTCCAATTTCTAAAATAGACCGCTCGCCCTCGAATTTGAGGTCTTGCGGGATAGCGCCGATAATGGCACCTGGAAAAATCCTACAATTTTTACCGATTCGCACGCCGTCCATAATGGAAACGTTGGGTCCAATCCAGGTGCCGTCGCCAATGACTACGTCTTCTGCAATGGTGGTAAAAGCTTCGATGGTCACATTCTGACCGATGTTTGCGTTGGGGTGAATTACCCGCAGATTGTTATGATTCATCTGTATTTCTTCTCACTATTTGAGCCGTGAGTTCAGCTTCTGATACGATTTTGTTTCCTACAAACGCTGTCCCCATCATCTGCACGATGCCGCGACGGATAGGCGAAAGTAATTCTAACTTGAATATGATAGTGTCGCCAGGGACGACTTTTTGTTTAAACTTTGCGTTGTCAATTTTCAAGAAATAGGTATCCCAGTTGTGTGGGTCTGGGACGGTAGAAAGTGCCAAAATGCCGCCCGTCTGCGCCATCGCTTCGAGCTGAAGTACGCCCGGCATGACAGGATTGTTCGGGAAATGTCCTTGAAAAAAATGTTCGTTGAAAGTCACATTTTTTACGCCTACAACGTGGTTGGCGGATAGCTCGATAATTTTGTCTATCATCAAAAAAGGGTAGCGATGTGGTAGCCTTTTTATGATATCCATCGTGTCGAAAAAGGGTTCTGCGTTGGGGTCGTACTTGGGTTTTCCGCTCACTTTCCGATGTTCGAGCATATATTTTTTGAGAATTTTTGCAAATTCTACGTTGGCAGTGTGTCCGGGTTTGGTGGCGACTATTTTTCCTTTTATAGGTTTTCCCACCAGCGTCAGGTCGCCGATAATGTCGAGCAATTTGTGTCGAGCGGGTTCATTTTTGTAATGCAGTTTGAGGGTATTTAGGATTCCTTCGGACTCTACTTTGACGCTTGGTTTGCCCAATTTTTTTGCCAAAATATCAAGCTCCGCTACACTCATCACTCTGTCAGCTATCACAATCGCATTGTCCAAGTCGCCTCCTTTGATAAGGTTTTGTGCCAATAATTTTTCCAATTCGTGCAAAAAAACAAACGTTCTACACGGTGCAATCTCTGTCACATAATTGCTAATATTGTTCAAAGAAGCATATTGCTGCCCCAACACAGGGGAGTTGAAGTCAATCATGGTCGTCACTTCGAAGTGTTCGGAGGGAAACGCAAGTAGCTCTGCGCCCGTCACCTCATCGCGGTAAGCGAGCGGTTGAGTTATCTCAAAAAAATCTCTCGTTGCGTCTTGTTCTTGTCTTTTGGCAGCTTGAAGTACTCTAATAAATTCTATTGCGCTGCCGTCCATGATAGGCACTTCGGGTCCGTCAATTTCTATCAAAACATTATCAATTTCCAAGCCAGTGAGGGCGGAAAGGACGTGTTCGACGGTACTTACTTGCGCTTCGCCACTGCGAATGGTCGTCCCGCGATTGGTCGAAACCACTTTTGAAACATCTGCTGGGATAATCTGCTCGCCGCTCAAATCAACACGCTGAAACCTAATGCCGTGGTGAGCGGGAGCAGGTCGGAAAGTCATTGTGACCATTTTTCCAGTATGAAGCCCGATGCCACTAACGGTGGTAGGTGCAGCAATAGTGTGTTGTTTGCTCATGCTCGAACTTTTGCGGGTAAATTTTTTGCAAAGATACGTTTTCTATTACAGAATTTATTGTATTCTCACAAAAATCCTAAACAAGTGCGCCGACAAGAAAGACGATACTTTGTTTTTGCTTGACAGTCAATGTTTTATGAAAAAATTCAGAAAGTAAGTTGCTTGCTCCCTGCGCCTTGTTCATTATCAAACTGCTCACTTACAGTTGGTGTTTTTTTTGAATAAAAGGTTGCATTAGACGGTTTTAATTTCGTCTATTTTTTTTTCTAAACTGCGAATTTTTTTGACCAAATCGGGTAATTGCTTGAAAATAGCGTAAGATTTGAGATAGTTGGAGTAGGGGAGTGCGGGGGAGCCGTAAAGTGCGGTGTTGGGGGTTTCGACGGCGGCGGCTACGCCACTTTGGGCTTGCACTTTGGTACCGTCGGCAATTTTTATGTGACCTACGAAGCCAGACTGTCCGCCTATCATACATTTTTCGCCGATTTTTGTGCTGCCCGCTATTCCGGCTTGCGCGGCGATGACGGTATGGCTGCCGATTTCGACATTATGGGCTATCATCACTAAATTGTCAATTTTTGCGCCAGCTCTGATGATGGTTGAGCCCATGGTAGCGCGGTCAATGGTCGTATTTGCCCCAATTTCTACGTCATTTTCTATCAAAACATTACCGATTTGTGACACTTTTTTGTAGCTGCCATCGGCTTGTGGTGCGAACCCAAAGCCGTCTGCCCCTACCACTACGTTGGCATGGAGAATACAATGGTTGCCTATCGAGCAGTCGTGATAAATGCGCACGCCTGGGTGCAGGGTGACGTGGTTGCCGATGCGGACGTTTTCGCCGATAAAGACTTGTGGGAAGATGTTACAATTATCTCCGATTGTGACATTTTTTTGTACGACACTGAACGCACCAATTCCAGTCTGGTCGCCGATTTTTGCAGAAATGTCGATGGCTGCTTTTTCGTCAATATTGCTTGGTTGAGTATTTTGTTGTGCGCCAAATTTTTCGAGTAAAATAGTTACAGCCGCATACACATCGTCCAAACGGATTAGGGTTGGGGTAACTTTTTGGGTAGGAGCAAAATCGCGTGCAACCAACAAAATAGAGGCTTGCGTGGTGTAGGCGAAGGCTTCGTATTTGGGATTGGTGAGGAAAGTGAGCGTCCCTGCGGTCGCTTCTTCTATCTTGGCGGGTCTATTGACTACCACATCGGGGTTTCCCTCGAGTGAGCCGCCAAGCATTTGGCAGAGTTGTTTTGCGCTTATTTCCATACGGCAAAGATAAAAAAACGCTGGACTGAAAGTAAAAAATTTCGGATAATTTTTATTAGTCGGTAATATTTTCAATCACACGGTCTAATATTTTGGAGAGTTGTCGAGCTTGGTCGGGAGTAATTTCTTCAAAAATCGTATCAAACGTGACGTGCATTTTGGTATCTAACCGTTCCAAAAGCTCTAATCCTATTGAGCTGATAATGACTTGTACGGAGCGTTTGTCGGTAGCTTTTGTTTTGCGTTCTACGAGTTCTAACTTCTGCATTCTGTCCAATATCCTCGAAACATCACTGTTGTCGTCAATCATTCGGGATTTTATATCATTGATAGTCAGTGAGTTGTGTTTTGCGCCGCGCAATATTCTCAAAATATTGAATTGGTGTGGAGTGATTCCGAAGGGTGCAAAAAAGTTATTTTGCCAAGCATTAATTCTATTTGCAGCGTATTTGAGCGTCACGAGTGCCTTGTGGTAGTCGCTTTCAAACGGTTTGGTCTGCTTGATGGCAGCTGAAAGTGTGGATTTCATAAAATAATAAGCCTAAAAAGTGGAGAAAGTTCAAAACACAATGCAAAATTATGGGCTTTTTGTGACAAATGCAAAAATTGTCACAAAAATATTATTTTAATTTTTATTTTTAGTCAAATTGCATAAATTTAGGTCTAAAGTATTCAATGGGTCAATATTTTACAAACACAGATTGCCAAAGCTACAATATTTGAATTATTGAACTTTCCAATATTACACGCCCAACTCTGCGCGCACAGCACGCACCACTTCGAGCGTTGAAGTAGCGAGATTAGCAATTTTTTCGTCGTCCCAATTTGGGAACTGCGCCAATATATTGCCAACTACCTCGCGCTCTTTTTGGCTTATTCCTCTCTCAATACCTTTTTCGATACCTTTTTCAATACCTTTTTCAATACCCTTCTTGATACCTTTTTCAATGCCTTTTTTCTCGGCTTCTTGCATCAAATATTCGTAAGAACTCATATTGTTACCAGTTTTTTTTACAGTTTGAATAATTTTTTACACATCGGCAGGGCTAAATTCGTTATTTTTCAGGACATAAACAAGTTGTGCAATAAAAAAAGTTTCTAACTCTTCCTTTTTTTCGGAATCGCCGACGCTTACGAACATTAATTTACTGTTTTGAAGTACATACTCCCCGTCGCTGCCGAAGCGTAAAGTCCGCAAAGAATGTAGTAAAAGCCCAGCTTTCAGCATTTGCCACGCCTCTTTAGAAAAGCTCGTGAGGTCTGTAAGTTGATAGTCGAAAGCGGGAATGTAAGGCAGCAAAAATTCGTCTATTTCTTTGAAATAATCTGCGAATGGTCTGTACCGCCAGTGCCGCTTGGGGTCGGAATTGTGATAAACTACAATCGGTACGACGGGCGTAAGCGGCAATTTATTTCGGTCACAATCGTCCCAAATTTCCAACATATATCGGAGCAGTTGGAGGTGCGGAAACTTCGGCACATAACTTTTATGCTCGAACAAAAAGGCAATTTTGATGGGTTTGCGCACTGTGCCGTAGCTACATTCCCAAACTACATCGGCGAAATATTCTTCGAGTTGCTCGGAAATATAAGAATTATTAGAAATCGCAAGTGATTGAAAATCAATATTTTGTACCAATTCTTGCGCCAGAAACTGCTGAACATACTCTTCCACTACGTCTTGTCGAGAGAAAGCGACTTTAAAAAATTCATCGTGCGGATTGGTGCTTGGCGACTTCATTGGTTTTCATTTTTTGTGTCCCAAAGATAAATATACAAATATTGATTGAAATAATAACTGATGTTACGCAGAAACATTTTGATTGGTTCATTTGAACTTAATTCTTGTAGCTATTGACTTGGTTTTTGTCACTTTTTTTATCCCCAACCCGACCTTCCCCAGAGGGGAAGGAGAAGAAAGTAACCAAAAAAATCAAGTGCTCTGTATAAAT
>JAYUHK010000234.1:0-3886 GCA_043767025.1 Saprospiraceae bacterium
CGGTCAATTTTTCAAATTGTTTGGTCATATTTTTGTCGTTTTGTTACCACAAAAATAGGCACGATTTTCTTTATTTTATATTCCCAAACATGTTCTAAGCACATTCACAGAACACCACAGAATTATTCGCTATGAAAAAATACTACGCCTTATTCATTTTTTGCGGCTTCGTGTCGTGCGCCTCGACACTTTTCGCGCAAGGCACGCAGGTCGAGTTCGGTAAAAATCGCGTCCAATACCATCGGCATTTCGACGAATGGTCGGAGTACGAAAGCGAAAATTTTACGACTTATTGGTACGGCGAAGGGCGTTTTGTGGGTCAATTTGCCGTCCAGATGGCGGAGTTTGACTACACTTCACTCCAAAGCCTGCTCGAATACCGTCCGTCCGAAAAGCTCGAAATCATCGTTTATTCCGACCTCTCGGACTTTTTGCAAAGCAACATCGGCAGCGACGAAGCCTTTTACAACGCCAACTCGATTGGCGACGACTCCAATCCCGTCACAGGGCATCTGAAAATCATTAACAACAAGATTTTTGTTTATTTTGACGGCGACCACGCCCACTTGCGCCGACAAATCCGCGAAGGAGTAGCGGCGGCATTGCTCAACGCGATGCTTTTTGGGACGAATTTGCAGGAAGTCGTCCAGAACGCTGTTATTTTGAGCCTTCCCGAATGGTTCAAGCAGGGCTTCGTGGGCTACGCAGGCGAAGAGTGGAGTTCCAGCTTGGACGACCAACTGAAAGACATCGTGACCAACAGCAAATTCAAAGACTTTGAACGCTTTGCAGCCGCCAATCCGCAGCTTGCGGGACATTCTTTCTGGTACTACATCAGCCAACTTTATGGCAAGCCCGCCGTGTCCAATTTGCTCTATCTCACTCGCATCAATCGGAGTGTAGAAAGCGGTTTTCTGTATGTTTCAGGCACGCCTTACGAGAGTTTGCTCAACAGTTGGAAGGCATTTTTTAAAGACCGCTACGAGCAAGAAGCTCAAAAAACCAAAGGAAACCAAAATATTTCGCAGAAAATAGAAATAAAAAATAGAAGAAAACTGCCTTTGAGTCAGCTAAAAATCAGCCCCGACGGAAAAAATATCGCCTACGTCAGCAATGAAATCGGACGCTGGAAAGTTTTTGTGAAAAATATAAAAACGGGCAAACAGCAGCTCGTCACGAAAGGCGGCATGAAAAATCGCCTTTCTTCTACCGACTACAACTATCCGCTTCTTGCGTGGAAACCCAACTCCAACGAACTCACAGTGGTCTATGAACGCCGAGATGTGATACAATATTCCAACTTCGACCTCACGTTGGAGAAAGAATTTAAAGAACCTTTCGCGCCCGAATACCAGCGTATCTACAGCATTGACTACATCGACAACAAGGATATGGTCATCACGGCTGCCACGCGCGGCTTGTCCGACCTTTTTATTTACAAAACAAAAACTCGACAAAGCACCCGCCTGACCAACGATTTTTACGACGACCTCGATGCCTCCTTCGTCACTCTTGGCAACCGAAAAGGGATTTTGTTCTCCTCCAATCGCAGGGACTCTTTGCTCGTAGAGGCGCGGTTGGATTCGGTGTTGCCCATCGGCAAGTTTGATATTTTTTATATGGACTTGGACACGCGCGCCCTCACGAAAGTAACCAATACGCCGTTGGCAAACGAAAGGCAACCTATCGGGATAGACAGCACTTATTTCGCTTATTTGAGCGACGGCAACGGTATCAACAACCGCTACACTGCTTTTTTGAAGGATACCATCGCTTATTACGAAAAAATAATCCGTTTCAAAGACAAGTCCGAACTCGTGCTGCCGCAAGATTCTTTACTCTCAAAAGCAGACTCTCTAAAAATCGATAGCAGTTGGCAGCGACCTGTGCGGATAAAAATAGGCGTTTCTTCGGCGGCTACTAATTTTTCGCGCAGCATCGGAAGTCAGCATTTTGCGGCTCGCCCGAGCGGTTTGCTGGCAGAAATGACCACCGAAAACGGCGTAACAACTTTTTATTCTTACTCCCAGATGCCGTCCCCCGACTCGACGGCTTTGCAGCTGTACCCTACCAATTTTGCTGGACAGCTGCGCAGAAAAACGCCGTCGCCGACTCGACCGCCGACCGAATCCAACTTGCCGACCGAAGAGCAAAGCAAAGCCAATCTTTCTGTCGCGGCAGATACGACCATTGACACCCGCAGAATCCCCGAAAGCAAGCGCGACACAGGAAAAGTAGATATTGACAACTACACGTTTCAGAGCGAATTTGATAAAGATGAAGTGCCGCCGACCGTGATTCTGAAAGAAGAAAATGGACAAATGGCACTGCAAAAATCAACCACCGTCACGCCCCAGCAGATGGCTACAGTGAGCGAAAATTCTTTGACCAATTCCTTGCTCAATCTCAACCAAAATCCAGAAGTTATCAAATTTCGGACGGCAAGAATTTCACCCTATCGCCTCAAATTTCGCATGGATTTTGTGACCACTCAAATGGACAACAGCCTTCTTTTTGGCGGTTTGGACAGTTATTCGGGCTTCCCGAATGGGTTGAGCTATCCGCCGCCGGGGATTTTGATGAAAGCTAACTTCAAAGATTTGCTCGAAGACTACGAACTCGAAGCGGGCGTTAGAGTGCCGACTTCTTTCAACGGCTCCGAATATTATGTACTGTTCAAGAATAAAAAACGCCAGTTGGACAAAACTTTTGCCGTCTATCGTCGCTCGACGAGCATTACCACCGAGTCTGCGCGCAACCCAAACCAGATAGACAAACGCCGAGTGACAGCACTGCTTGGGATTGCGCAAGTCAGCTATCCGCTCGATGTGTTCACGAGTATTCGGGGTACTGCTACGGCGCGCCTCGACCGCATCACGCAGCTTTCTACCTACGACCAGACGCTCAACACGCCTACGCTCAACGAGCAGCGTTTTGGCGTGAAAGGCGAATATGTCTTCGACAATACGCTCGAATTGGGCGTAAACTCTCGGGTAGGCACTCGCTACAAATTTTATGCAGAAGTCACCAAACGTTTTGAGATTGACCTGATAGACAAAATGAAATTTCAACTCGGCAAAGGCTATATGGGCGTGGTCGGAGTAGATGCTCGCCACTACGAGCGGTTGGATAAATACACGACGTGGGCGACTCGCGCGGCGGCGGCGACTTCGTTTGGCTCGGAGCAAATCCTGTACTATCTCGGCGGCGTAGATGGCTGGCTGCTTCCGAAGTTCAACACGGATATTCAGGTGCCGTCGGGAGCTAATATTGCCTACCAAACTTTGGCGAGCAATATGCGCGGTTTTTATAATAACATTCGGAACGGAAGTTCTTTTGCACTCATTAATACCGAATTGAGGATTCCTGTGATTCGCTACATCAATCCAAATACAACGTCTTCTTTTTGGAAAAATCTGCAAGTCGTTGGCTTTTTTGATGTCGGCACGGCGTGGCAGGGGATTACTCCGTTCAGCAAGGACAATCCGCTCAACACGTCTATCATCTCCAATCCAGCAGTGACGGTGAAAGTCAATTACTACCGCGACCCGCTGGTGGCGGGCTACGGCGTAGGCTTACACGGCTCTCTGTTTGGCTACATGGTGCGAGCCGATTACGCATGGGGCATCGAAACCAAACAAGTCCAAAAGCCAGTGATTTACCTTTCGTTGGGTACGGATTTTTAGGGAAAGCGTATGAAATAAAGGTTACTACACAGGTACTCTAAATAATTGATTGTCAAATAATTACAAATTTATTTATTCATAAATTACATTAAGTTCTTACACTTAGAACATGTTTGGGAATATAAAATAAAGAAAATCGTGCCTATTTTTGTGGTAACAAAACGACAAAAATATGACCAAACAATTTGAAAAATTGACCG
>JAYUHK010000235.1:0-4012 GCA_043767025.1 Saprospiraceae bacterium
TACTCGTCGGCTCCGCCAGACTTCAAACAGTTTTCGCTTCGCCAGATGATATTTTTGCAAAAACTTGAATTTCTACAAGGCACGTCTGAAAATACAGTCACATTAAGTAAAATGCTGCCTGATATTTTAGTAGAAAAATATTTTGCGCAGCATGAGTCAAACAAAAAAAAGGAACGAAAACTGTCGCGCTTTCATTCCTTTTTTTTATTTTATGGCAGCTTTTTTTATTCAGCTACTACCTCAAAGCTCACTTTGCCTTGCACTTCTTTGTGAAAATTCACGTCCGCGCTGTAAGTGCCGACTTCTTCCACCTTGTCCGTGATAACAACTTTTTTGCGCTCTATCTCGATGCCGAGTTGATTTTTGAGTTCCGCCGCGATTTGCACATTGGTTACGCTACCGAATATTTTTCCGGTCGTACCCGCTTTTGCGCCGATGCGGAGCGTCATGCCCTGCAATTTTTGCGCCAACACACGGTATTGGTCGAGCATTTTGTTATCTCTTGCTTCTGTTTGGCGCATCATGTTTGCCAACTTATTGCGGTTGGCGGTGTTCGCCACCAAAGCCATTCCTTGTGGAATTAAAAAATTGCGACCGTAACCGTCTTTCACAGTTACCACTTCGTGTTTGTCGCCTACTTTTTCCACATCTTTCAACAATATGATTTCCATAATATTATTATTTTTCTAAATGTTGTTGTTAGGTAAAAAAATTAAAAAAGCTGATGAAATTGTTTAATTTTATTTCATCAAATCCGCTACATACGGCAGCAAAGCCAAGTGGCGCGCGCGTTTGACGGCGGTAGCTACTTTGCGTTGGTACTTCAAAGAGTTGCCTGTGATACGGCGCGGCAGCAATTTGCCCTGCTCATTGATGAATTGAATTAAAAAATCCGTGTCTTTATAATCAATGTGTTTGATGCCGAATTTTTTGAAACGGCAATATTTTTTGCGATTGTTTCCGATGTTCGGATTGCTCAAAAACTTAATATCGTCCCTTGATGCCATGATATTTATTTTGAAAAAATTGTTTTAAAAATTATTTGAATGATTTTGTGACCGATATTTTTATGCTTCGGTCGTTTCTTCGGTCGCTGCGGCTACCACTTCTTGCGCTTCGGCGACAGGAGCGGTTTCTACCACAGGCGGCTCAATAGCTGCTGCCACTGCGACTGGCGCGGCGACTACTGCTGGCTCGACAGCGACTGCAACTGGTGCAGCTACTGGCTCGACCACTTCTGGCGCAGCGACTACCTCTTTGGGAGCGGCTTCTACCCTTTCTGGTCTTTCTGGTCTTTCTGCTCTCTGCGGGCGGGCTGGACGGCGAGCGGCTTCTGCGGCAGCTTCGTCTTCAGCTTTGGTGGTTTTTTTCGGTATTTTTTTACCGATTTTTCCGTCGCGCTTGTCTTGATTGTATTTTACGCCGAACTTGTCGAGTGAAATATTCAAGAAACGCAAGATTCGCTCATCACGCTTGAGAGCCAACTCGAATTTGGGCAAAAACTCTACGTTTTCGGCTTGAAATTCGACACAAAAATACGCACCCGATGCGCGGCGATTGATAGGGTACGCCAATGGAACGATGCCCATCTCGTCCACATGGACGATTTTGCAGCCCGCCGCCGTCAGCATATCCTCATATACTTTTGCTGTCGCTTTAATTTCATCGCCCGACAGCACTGGGGATACGATGAAAGTTACTTCATACTGTTTCATGTTGAAGATAAATTTTGAAATACTTTTTTGTTAAAAAATTTTTTAGGGTGCAAAGGTAGCTTTATTTTTCGGTATAAAAAGTATTCGCGCTAAATAATTAAAAAATATTCTTCGGTGGAGAAACAGATGGGTTGATTTCGAGGCTGTTCCACTTTTTTCGGAATTATCGCTGCACAATGTAGTACTACACCCCCACCGCCACTCGCTCGCTTCCGAAGTGGAGCAGAGCGAGTGGCGGGAGGGGGTGGAGGCTCAACTTTTAATTTCCACATCTTCCTTCATAGCATTGTTGATATTGGATACTACTTACGGTGTCCGATAATATCCAAAATTTTAAGCATTTTGATTGTTCACCTTTGTTTTGAAGAAGAAACTTATAATAAATTAGCCCATTGCCGTTATAGGTTGCCTCTCCAAACTTATCCAAAATTACCTGTTTGTGCTTACCAATTAGGCATTTTGAGTACTTTGGATTTATAATTAAATCTGTTAAAGTATCATTTTTTTGGTAAAGCAAGGAAAATTTTGCGTGTATTTCATTGGGTAAACGCCATGATTTAGCAATCAGACTGTCCAATTCTGCACACGGATTTTGAAATTTATATACCTCTGTCTTTGTTAGCTCATTTTGTGGTTGAACCTTATTTTTGACTAAAACTTTACAAGAACAAACCACAAACAGCGCAAATAAGATAAGTATTAAGGTTTGCTTTTTCATTGTTTTACGAATTTTATGGTTGAAAAAGACATTGTACCAATTTGAACCTTCAATACATAAAGTCCTTGTGGGAAATTACCAATATCCAATGTAATTCCGTTCATAATATCAGAATTTTGAGCAGACGTACTAAGCACTTTATGACCTGTTATGTCATAAATCTCAATCATGGATAAATTTACAGATAACTTTTTTGCAATAATATGTAACTGATCACTTACAGGGTTGGGGTATGTTCGTATGGTTTCACTTGATTCGATATTGACAGTTGATACCGAACTACAGTCTATGCCAGAGATATCTGCTGGATACATTGGCAGCGGGCAGTCGCTTCCATTTATAATAGCAAAAGATTCGTTTATTACCCACTTACCTCCCTCTATGTCATACGGTTGAAGTGTCCTCTTATTTTCACCTTTAGAAATACTAAAATACATGACGCTAGAAATACCATTGACATGATGTAAGTTGTGGGCATGACCAAATTCATGCAGCGCAGCAGATTGCATATCTATTTTTGTACCATTTAGACCGCTTGAGCTTTCTAATTTATACCAATAATTTACGTTTCTGTTGAACTTTATCTTAAATTCCATTTGATAAGCCTGCACATAGGCATCTAAAGAAATATCCTTGCATTTATTGGTTGAAACAGGAGTAGCAGCCCATGTTGTACTTCCAGTACCAGTAGGTAAATCACCATACTCTACCATTCCCATATCTAAAATGTCATTATTTGGAGCATTTTCGTCGGTATTCCAATTTACTTTGGTAGTACATTTCCACGTATTAATTGCCCGCATAATGCTGGCTTTTGCATCTGCGTCCAAAGAGAACTCTGGAGAAAATTTTATTGAAATACCATGTTCGCCGTTAGCGTCTCGTAAAACAGACGACAGCCCCGCATTTTTAGGCACCTCTGACGAAATTGTTCTATCGTTATATACCGAAAACTTTACCGTAATATTATCAAGTGAATTGGGAATTGAACATGCCCCATTTGCATTACATACCTTAACAAGACCATTGCCGGCATAAACATCACTCCTAAAAAGGTCACCGCTTTCGCGCTTTGAAAAAGACGGTACTTGCACTATAATTTTTGTGTTGTCCCAGTAGTTATAGTCGCCAAATAAAGGCTCAACTAAAATTACGGGTTCGTCGCCTTCACTGGCATCGTAAAACCACACCTTTGATACTCCTTCCACATAAGTACCAAAATTACTACCCTTGATTGTAATGGTTTCGTTAGTTCCCCCAGAAATTATCTTTGGTGAGATTGAATTTATGTCGGGGTCGAAATTAAACACCTTCCAATCCCCGTCCACCACGACGGTATCAAAATTTTGGGCGACTCCTGCCTCAAAATATTTACTCATGGATTGCATCTGGGCGAGGTTGTAGCTGATGTTGGGTGCTGCCGTCGGGTTTTGCACCACGATTTTTCCTTTCGCCAGCAACTGCTCCGATGTCCCGACCGACGTGTAGCCCGACAGCGTTCCGACAGGCAACAACTCGATTTTTACCGCCGCCGCACCGACGTTGCTCGCCGATAGATTGTACGCATTGGACAGCGAAA
>JAYUHK010000236.1:0-20015 GCA_043767025.1 Saprospiraceae bacterium
TACTCGTCGGCTCCGCCAGACTCAAACAGTTTTCGCTTCGCCAGACGATATTTTTGCAAAAACTTGAATTTCTACAAGGCACGTCTGAAAATACAGTAACATCGGATAAAAAATTGCTTGAAATTTTAGTAAAAAATATTTTGCGTAACATGAGTTACTAACTCACGTTTACTTTTCATAGCCCGTTCAAAAAAGTACGGATTTCAGTATCGGTTTTTAATTCGGGTGTTACAGTGTAAAGAATGTCGGACGCGCCTGTATTAACGCTTTGCGAGCCGAGATAAAACTCGCCATTCACTTTGGAGATGGTAACTAATGTTACATCTTGATTGGAAAGTGTTTTGTCCGCATAAAATTTTTGTGCCGTCGAGTTGCCATACATATACACTCCGATATTCAGGTTGCGGTAAATTACCCAACATACGGTGTTGGTACTCGTAAACTTCGGAAGGTTCAACTTCACGTCCAACTTGTGACTCAACACGAGAGGGTCATTGAGGAGCGGTCGGTCGCAGTTGTGCCATTCCAAGCTGTCAATTTCCATTTTCCAGCCTATGATTGTATTAGTACTACTGTCTTGCCATGTGTCGAGCCAGACTGGTACTTGCTGCCCTGCGTTGGAAGTTCCCACCGGAAACACGACTGGCAACCAATTAAAATCAGATGTGTCGCCAACACCACGATACTTTTTCATGCCATTGGGCTGCTGTACGGCTACAAATTGTGGAAAAATAACTTCGATTTTTACTCCCGAAGCCAACTTATATTTTTCGCCCGTCGCAGCATTTGTAATTTCTATAAGAATCTCGCCGCCGCTCTCGATGGGCGCACTCTGGGAAATAGTAGGTTTTTGGAAGCGAATCATATCGCCTTTTTTCCAGATTTCTCTTACAAATATATTCACAACTGCGCCTGTCGGACAAGCTGCTCCGCCGAAATTCGTTAGCGTAGCGGTAGCGATACTCATAAATCTAATCCTACAGCCGTGTTTCGTATAAAAAGCTCCCGCCAAACCATTGCCACCATAAATAGCTTGAAAAGTTGTGTCGGTGTCAGCTCCCGCTTCAAGAAAACTGCGCAACTCTCCGAGCGTGTATTCGGACGCATCTCTTTTGGGAACAAACACATCTACATCTCTGAAGCAGGCTGAAAAACAAAAAATAATTGCCACACCCAAAAATATCACAAATAATCTATATTTCATTTTTTTTAGATTTTTTTAGTCAAAGGTAATGTATTCAAATAGCAACGCATCATCGTGATTAAGATACCCTAAATATCGAAAGTGCTGCTTCAAATTAAGATAATTTTTTTAAAATTCGTAGCGAAGCCCAAGCACCAAATTTACTTTTACCGTGCGCTGCTGCAACGGATAATCGTCCAAAGTTAGGCTTTGGAGAGGGTACAAAAAACCACTTTCTACGCCAACCCTCCAATTATCTGCAAGGCGATACGACGCTCCCATGTTGGCAGTAAGCCCCAATCCTATTCGGTCGCTATACACTCGAAAAGAATCGTTGAAGCGTGCTGGAATACCTGTTGGGGTCAATATTTCTCCTGATTTTTTAAATTTTAGATTGACCAAAATACCCCCGTAAGCGTTCAGTCCCCAAGCCCGCTTACTCGACTGCGGCACATCGAAACCAAACTGCAATGGCAGGTCAAATGTCGTAAAACGATTGTAGGTTTCTTTTTCACGCCGACCGGTTATTGTCGCCGTCGTGGTGTCCATTCTGACGATATTTCCGTTCAAATCTCGGACAATATTTACGGCGGTAGTGGTTCGTTCTTCGCTTTCATTGACGTATTTCATTTTTTCTAATAAGTGACTTCCAGACGCGCCAGCGCGCAGCGCAAAGCCTGAAGAGTGTACCATTCCTACTCGAATACCCTCTGTATATCCTGTCACAAACGTTTCAGAATTTTTTCTAATATTAATGTATTTTGTGGCGGCTTCGTTTTTACTTTGCCATTGTTGGACGCTGTATTCTGCTCCGCCAAACACCTCTACAAAAATATCCCAACTATTTTTTGCTCTTTTGAATCCGTAGCAACTGCGGTCGGCAATCGGGAAAGTATAGTTATTTGCTGTTTCCAACGATGAATGTATTGGCTGAAATTCTAGTTTAGGCAAGTTGTTGAAATCATTTGTTATTTTTTCTAAATCTTCTACCTTTTCGGGGTTGCGAGCGGCAGTATTATCGTCTTCAAAAAAATCTGTTGGAATGATTTTTTGTTCAAATTTTATAAGTTGCGTCGAAATTTGGGCGTTAGAGTAAATATCTTTTTTATTCAAAAAAATATTGTTTTGTAAAATATTATTTGGTTGTAATTTATTCAATTTGTCACCTAAAATTATATTTTTTGATATTTTTTGAGTCAATAAATTTATTTTTTTGATATTATTTACTTTATCTAATTGTATTTGAGAAGTCACGTTTTGTTTTGTTATACTTTCACTTTGCTCCATGTCGGGCGCATTCCGCAGCAGCCCAAAGCATATACAGACTCCCAATGCCGACAATGAAAACCACCACGCCAGCAAACGGCGGCGTTTCCGAGCAGCCAACCGAGCCTCAATTTGCTCCCAAACCGCTTGCGGTGGTGGCGAACCGAAGTCAGAAAATTTCTCTTTGTAAACGTCTTCCATACGGTCGTACCTTTTCATATCTTATTTTTTTCGTATTCCGGAAACTGTATCAATATCAACTGGCGGAGCATTTTTTTAGCCTTCGTAAGCTGCGAGCGCGAAGTACTTTCTTCGATGCCGAGAGCCGTTCCAATCTCTGCGTGACTGTATTCTTCTATCACAAAAAGATTGAAAACAGCTCGATATCCAGTCGGTAACTGCTGCAATACATTGAGCAATTCTTGGTGTGTCAAATCGGCGATAACATCCGTGTCTGCTGGAATATCCGGAAATTGGTCGGTATAAACTTCGTTTTTCAATGCCGAAGATTGTATCATTCGCAGCGCCACATTCACTACTATCCGCTGCATCCACCCACCCAAACTTCCCTTTCCCTGATAATCTTTTAAGTACCGAAATATTCGGATAAAACTTTCTTGCAAAATATCCTGCGCCTGTCCCGCATCGCGCGCATATCGAAGACTGACTCCGTAAAGCTCGCGACTGAAATGCTCGTAAAGTTCTTGCTGCGCAGTCCTTTTACCCTCCAGACATTCTGCAATCAATTTTTTTTCATCCATCTTCGTAGCTTAATGATTTCCTTTTACAAGATACAATAGTTTTTCCTTTCGCTGCCTGTGCGAAGTAAAATAATTAAAAATTAACTTTTTTATTTAATTTTAACATTTTTATTTTTATTTAACTAAACTTTAACTTTATTTTTATTGTAGGTAAGATATTTAGACTTACCTTTACCATTAATTTTATAAAAATACGATTTATGAAAATATTTTTATTTTTTTTATTCCTATTTTCCTTCTCTATTCAGCCTGTGGCTTCGCAAACTTCGGCGGAGCTTTTAGCGGAGGCAGACGCTAAAGCAATGGCGATACGAAAGAACGAAAACGAAATAGAGTTTGACGCAAGAAGTATTTTGGCGGGCTATTATGGCTTTACTTACAAACGAAAATTGGAAGAAAAACGCTACGTCCGCACCAACGAAAAACGCCAACTGCGATTAGGATTTACTCTTTTTACGGACTGGAAATTCAGAGAACAAAAATCAGATTCCTTTGACACAGTAAAATTCGCTGGCAGCAACTTTGAATATTCGGGGCGGTATTTTTTTACCAAAAAACGTTCTCGACAAGATTATAACTTCGGCATCGGCTATGAATTTCAGAAAGGTTTGAAACAAAAATTTACCGTTTTTTATGGCGCAGACCTTTATACAGGCTTTAGCAACCGAATTATATCTCATCAAGTACCTTACAAAGACGCATTTGGCAGTCCGACTGACCGATTTGGAAACAAGTATTATTTGTATGAAGACCTCGAATATAGCAGCATTTCATTGGGAATTATTCCTTTTTGCGGAGTCCGATATTACATTTTTCCATATTTGAGTATGGGCGTTCAGGTAAGCGCGATACTGGGCTATCAGTTTGATTCTGTGCTGTTCGGATTGGATAAATCAACTTATAAAAGTCATTCTTTTGTGGCAGATTTTCAGAATACAACCGCTTTAAGCGTCAATATTGGCTTCTAAATAAAAATTTTAAAACTAAAAAATTATGAAAAAATTAATCTTATTTCTACTTTGCAACCTCGCCTCTGCATGGCTCTTCGCTCAAACAAACGCAGAATTACTCCAAAAAGCGGACGAAAAAGCCTTGGCTATCCGACAATTTCGAGATGAAATCAACATCAATACGACTGGTCTTCTCGGAGGTTTTTATGGTATGACTTACAAGCGAAGACTCGACGAAAAACGATATGTCCGCACCAACGAAAAACGCCAACTCCGGTTTGGTCTGGATTTTAAAGTAAATGCTAATATTGCTGACAATAAAAATACATTTATTACATCTGTTGCTCTTCCCGTCGGAGGAACAGTTTCTCGCACGTATGGGAATGTAAAGAAAAATTCGACGCAATATTATGGAGTAGCCGTCGGGTATGAAATCCAAAAAGGCTTAAAACAATCTATTACTATTTTTTATGGCGGCGATTTTGGCAGTAGTTTTATTTATAATACGGGATTCGACCCCAGTAAATCATATTTTCTTCGGGTTGGCGGCGTATCATTTTTCGGACTGCGCTACTATTTTCTGCCTTATTTGAGCTTGGGTATCGAAACAGGTGCGTATATTGGCTATCAATATGATGCCACTGTCTTTTCAGATAAAAACACTTACAAAAGCCACAGCATCGTAGCCGACTATATTCCTGTGCGAGCGTTCAGTATCAATGTCGGCTTTTAATTTATTAGGAACGTATTTAAAATATGAATATTAGCGACTGGCAAATAAAAAATAAAGTTGTATTGAGCTTCAACACTATATTATTGGGTGCAGTCTTCATTTCGTGCATTTTTTGGCTCGGAAAATACGTTCCACGCAGCAATTTTGTGGCACTTTTTTTAGGTGTCTTATTGGTCACAATTTTAGATGTTTTGGCTTTTTTTCTCGTAAAAAAACAACCCAAACTGCTTTTATTTTTTGTCGGAGTGAGTTTAGTCGCGCGGTGTTGCCTGATTTTTGTGTTTCCAGCTTGGTCAGAGGATATTTACCGTTTCCTTTGGGACGGACATCTCTGGCAGCTCGGACTTCACCCATTCGAGCAAACGCCTGTTTATTTAATTGAAAATCAGATACTTACAGATGAAATAAGTTGTGATTTGTTTGCCAAAATGAACTCTCCAGCTTACTTTAGCATCTATCCGCCTGTCTGCCAAGCGGTTTTTGGAAGCGCAATGTTTTTATTTCCAAAAAATATTTTTGCGGCAACCGTTTGTATCAAAATATTTTTGTTGTGCTGCGAATTTGGTTCTATCTACCTGATAATCAAGCTATTAAAGAAATACCGACTTCCAGTAAGTAACGTTTTGCTCTACGCACTTCACCCACTTCCTATTCTCGAGATTTGCGGCAACGCACATTTTGAGGGCGCGATGATTTTCTTTTTATTGCTTTCGATTTATGGTTATTCAACGGCTAATCTTTCTCTATCTCGACTTACTTTCAGCACTTTTTCGCTCGCGCTTTCGGTAGCGTCCAAGCTGCTTCCATTGATGTTTGTACCAGTTTTATTTTTTTATCTGAAAGGAAAAAACAAATTTTATTTTATTTCAATTTTACTTTTGGGTTTATTTATTACTTTTATACCGATTTTTAGCCCAATTTTAATACAAAATTTTTTTGACAGCCTGAATCTCTATTTCCAAAAATTTGAGTTCAATGCCAGTGTTTTTTACCTTTCTCGCAGTGTCGGACATTATTTCTTACATTACGACCCTGTACTTTTTATGGGACCGATTTTGTCTATTCTGGTCGTTTTTATTATTTTGGGTATTAGTTGGCAAAGAGAACTATCTCAACTTCGGCTTTTAGAAACAATGTTAATCGTCAGCAGTTTGCATTTGTTTTTTGCTACTATTGTTCATCCTTGGTATGTCACAATGCCACTTTTTTTGTCCATTTTTACTCGCTGGCGTTTTCCTTTTATTTGGGCTTTTGTTATATTTTTGACTTATATTAGCTACGCAAACTCGCCATTTCGGGAGAATCTTTGGGTGGTAATTTTAGAATATATGACTGTTTTTTGTTATATTATTTACGAATTATTGCTTAAAAATCGCAGCCTTAAAAAGATATAAAACGCTAAAAAATACCAATTTTTTGCCCAAATATATCTTTGATAGCTTCTTTTCTCCATTTGCGATTTTTAACTATAATTCCGTTTTACTTACGAAATAAAAAATTTAATCCTCAATTTTCATCAATTCTCCTATCACATGACTCGCCATTTGCAAGCCAAAAAGCGCAGGAATATAGGAAATCGTGCCATAAAAAGACTTTTTAAAGTTGCTTCCATCGGTCATGCGAAGCGCAGACTCTGGTACAGGTTCGTCCGAAAAAACAACCGCCATTCCTTTAAAATTCCGATGACCCAATCGTTTGAGTCCCTTGCGGACGTGCAATGCCAGAGGGCAAGTGTGTGATTTTGAAATATCTGCCAGTTTCACTCGCGTTGCGTCCAACCGTCCGCCCGCACCCATCGAACTAATAATTTTGGTATTATTCTCTCGGCAAGCAATAATCAGGTTCAGTTTGGGCTGCAAACTGTCAATACAATCCAACACAAAATCAAACTTTTCGGACTGTATCAACTCCGCCATGCGCTCGGGCTGCAAAAATTCGGACAGCACCGTAAGTTCTAACTCGGGATTAATATCTTTCATGCGCTCTCCCATCAGCATCGCTTTTCCTTCTCCTACAGTGCGGTGCGTAGCGGGAAGTTGGCGATTGGTGTTGGTAATATCCACTATGTCGCCGTCCACAATCGTCATTTTTCCGATACCTGTGCGGGACAAAAATTCGCCCGCATAACTGCCTACACCGCCCAATCCGACCAATAAAATATTAGATTTTTTTAATTTTTCCAAATTTTCTTTTCCTACTAAAAGTTCTGTCCGCTCCAACCAATTTGTCATTTTGTATTGATTATTTTTTGAAAATTTTGTTCCATCTGTTCTTTTAATTCTTCTACCGAAACCCTGCGAACCGCCGCCGCCGCAAAGTAAATGTACTGAATTGAAATATCTGCGCCGTCTGTTTCTAACAAAAATCTATCCATCGGGATACTTGCCAATGCAAGCCGCGCAGTACTTTTCTCCTGTAAAATCCGTGCGCCAAACGAACAAAAACAAGCACTTTTTAGGACATCTTTTAGCACTTCTTCCTTGTGCTGGAATCCATGTAAAACAAAAGGTAAGTCAAATTTTTGATTTTTTTTCTCCGCCAAAATCTCATATATCGTCCGCACGGAATGAATAATCACGGGCTTTTGTACTGCTTTCGCTATTTTCAGTTGCTCTACAAAAGCCTTTTTTTGAAGTTCCCACCGAGTTTGGGTTGCTTTATCCAAACCAATTTCTCCTACAAAATGTACATTGTCCAGCAATGCCAAACTTCGGACTTCGCCCAACTGCTGCTCGAGCGTTGCATCTGTCACATACCAAGGGTGTATTCCAGCAGAATAAAAAAGTTGTTTATTTATCAGCTTGTCTTTCCCTACAATAATATTTTGGACTTCAAGAACATCTTTGTTCAGGCGTTGCTCGTGTGTGTGAATGTCAATAAATCTCGAAGTTGTGGGAGGTTTTGGCACAAAAAAAGGCTCAACAGATGTTTCCACCTGTTGAGCCTTTTGTATTTTTTGACTATAAAAATCCATCAAATGAACAAGTTAGCAATGAAGAAAAAATAAGATACTCAAATCTTTCAAATAAATTCAATCAATAACAAAGCTTTTTTGAGGCGCAACGAGAGCGTTGTAACAAAAAAATAACGCAGTGATTGAGTGAATTTAACAGAAAAAATTAGTAGTTTATTTTAGACGTACTTTCAATTAGTACTGCCAAAGGTCTTGCTCGAAATTAAGAATTTCATTTTTAATCTTATCACCCTCTAATAATTGATCCACTCCCTGCACATAATCCACCAAAAAACGGTCGTACACGTTGGATTCTTTCATAATATAGCTTGAAAAAAACCGTGCTTCGAGCAAGTTTTCCCAAGACATTGGGCTTGCGTCGTTGCCCGCAATGTTATAAACACGGTGTTTGCTCAACATCTCGCGACACTCTGGATAGTAAATCCAAAAGAGTGGTCGCGTACCGCGAAAGTTTCCGTCTTTTCCCAACACGTCTATCACGGGCGCGATACCAAGTATTCGGACTTTCATAACCGAAGCCTCCGAGTCAAAATACCACAACTCTTTCATACGGAAAGTCTTCACGTCCTCCGGCTTCAACTCGTTGTGAGTTACTTTGATTTTTATTTGGTACGTTTCAGGGTCTGTGGTTTCCACCGTATCCGTCGTGCCGCCCAAAGCGTCAGCTACGTCCTGCAACGAATAAGGCTTATCAAACTTACCGTTTGCGTTGTCGTTGGCACTATACACCGTGATTTCTCCCTTCAAAGCTGCGTCAAACAATAATTTTGAGAAAGGCAACTCGGGGTAAGAGAACGGCAAATTCATTTTCTCGCGGACATCTAAAACGCGCCATATCCTTTTTTCCCAAAAAATATCTGCCTCACGCACTGGGTCGTAAGCCAAAATCTTTCGTTCTACAATAGTTCTTTTCTCAACTACCCCGTCCAAAGGTGCTGGCTTATCAGGCGCGCTGGACTCCGTTTTGGGAGTTGTGGGCGTTGCCGGCGTTCCATTGCCAGTAGTATTTTCTGGCACTTGCGCCATGATAGCTGTCGTCATACAAAACGTCAGTACCAATGTATTTAAAAATTTGAGGGCAAATCTCATGGATAATAAAATATAGATGATAAAAAAATAAGTTTATTTAATATTGAAAAACAAACCTCCCAAGTTACGACCTGTTGCGTCGCCCGGACAGAGTGCTTTTACGTCGTCGAAATAATAGACATCGCCTGCTTTTGCACCTGCGGTAATGCCCCCGATTTGAGCATTGTAACGACCGCCTGCATTGACTAATTCGGCACCAATATCTATACTTCCCTTCGCTTTTTTCGTCATTTTGAACCCTTGTATTTGGCATTTCGCATCGAATACGAAAGTTTCATCTAACACAGCAATCATACCTTCTTGGGCTTTGAACTCTCCCGCATTGATACTTCCTGCCAACAAACGACCACCGAGTTTTGCAACTGGCGTAGGGATACGAAGGACACGGAATTTTTTGGTATCGCTCAAGCCACCACCAGAAACACTGATGACCGCTTCGCCCGGACGCTGCCCTGTCACAACATAATTCGGTCCATTCACGCGACGGATATCACAACCCGTAGCACTTACTTTGAGTTCGTTGCTCGAAATACCAGCCGCCGAAACGGTCACGGGATTTTCTACGCCCATGTAAAATACATTCATTTTGTCAGCCGAAACTGCTACTGAACGTTCTCCTACTTCATACTCAAAGTCGCCCGTGACTGTTTTTACTTCACCAGTCAATGGATTTTTGATAGAAGCCGAAGCCTTTACGGTCTTTTTACCCAACTCGCTGCTCGTAGATTCATAGTGCGCTACTCCGTCTTTTACGCCCAAACCAGAGCCATTGACACTGATAGACACGCCCGAACCCGGATTAGAACTGTAAGCTGCCAAATAAACGTCTGCCTCAAATTTTTCGCCTTTGATAACGTAGCCTTTTTTAGGAGCAATCGCCACCTTGAAGTTGTCGAATTTGATGTCTGTACCGCCTATTTTGTTGAAAAAATAATTCAATACTGCGGTTTCGGAAGTTTTCATATCCGCTTGCAGCTTGGAGAAAAACGGCATCACAGCCGCCACTGGCATTTGTTTGAACTTGTATTCAGACCACGTTTTTGCCTTTGAATCTTGCGCGATAGAATCTACTTTTAGGGCGATTTTACCTGCGATTTCATCTCTGTCTTTCGGGTCTTTGATGAGGGAAAGTAATTTCTCACGCGCCTCATTTATCTTTGCTTCCACCTCTTCTCCCTTTTTCTCCGTGATGAAAAGGTGAGTCGTCACATCTTTATCTTTGTAGCGTTTCGGACGACCATCTGTATAGTGTTCGTCGCGTCCGCCGGCGGCTTCGATGAGCTTGGTGTTCACATCTTCGATGTACGCCGAAAATTCTTTTGAGATAGCTTGCGTTTGTGTAGAAGACCCACGGAATCCTTCATTGATAGGATTTTTATAGGCATCAGCCTGCTTATCTATTTGCTTCATTACCTGCGCATTGGAGCCATCTACGATAGTATTACTGGCAGTGATACCTTTTTTCAAAGCGAAAAAGGCGTTGATAATTTCTGCGGAAACATTGAGTGCGAGCAAAGCTGTGAGTACCAAGTACATTAGGTTAATCATCAACTGCCGCGGTTCCTTAGGAATTGACATATCTTATTGGTTTTTATTATGTTAATGAAAAAAAGTCAGGTTCATTTTAAGAATGTATCTATAATAAACTACTCATTTTTTCTGCTCAATTACAATCAATCACTGCGTTATTGATAGAATTTATTTAAAAAATTGGAGTACCTTATTTTTTCCTCATTCTTTAGGAATGGCTTTTGGTCAGAAAAAATTTGATTATTTTCCTATGTTAGCCATTGCGCCCAGCATATTGCCGTAAACGGAATTCAAAGAACCCAAATTTTTGTTCAGCGCAGTCAGTTGGTCTTTATATTTTTTAGAGTCCTCCAAAGAATCTCCCAAATTTGCCATAGCCTCGTTCATTTTTGTATAGAAGTTGCCCATAGATTTGATTTGGTCTTTTGTGCCAGAGAAATCTACTTCTTGAAGTGCTTTCAAAGAAGACATACTTTTGGACATAGACTGCAACTCGTTCAACATTCCGCCGAGTTTCTGCTCCACCACTTGACCGTTCAAGCCCGGAAGTGTTTCTTGCTGCGGTCCTGCTGCCAAAGGCGTTATTTTAGAGCCGTAGTTATCCAATCCCGGATACAATTTTTCCCAATAGTAGTCTTTCTCGGGTCCGAGGATTCCCAACATCAAGAAAAGTCCCGCCTCTACACAAAGACCGATAGACAACATAAAACTTGCGCCCGGCAAACTCTCGATTTTGAAGAGTGCGCCCAATAGTACGACTGCGGCTCCAACGCCGATGATTAGATTTTTCAGATACTTAAAACCTGCTGATTTTACAAAACTCATCTTTTTCTTTTTAAATAGTTAGTAATAAAAGTTATTTTTTAAAAAATTTTAAACGGTATTATTCAGGAAATAAGTAGGAATTTAATACCTCAAAAAATTTGATTGAACTATAATTAAATTTTAATTTTAGAAGTCATTGATAGATCGTCCCAAGAAGCTCAACGCGCAACGGAAACCCAAATAAGACTTGGTAGTATCTTGATACTCATAGTGGCGAGTACCCGTTTGGAGAAAATAAGCAATATCTTTCCAAGAGCCACCACGCACCACTTTGCGCTTGAACGCTTCGGGGTCTTCTTCTTTCGCATCGTAAGTGATATTCGGATTCATGTCATGGACGAAGTTGTACGCATCTTCTTGATAAGATGTTTCAGTCCATTCCGACACATTGCCCGCCATATTATATAGACCAAAATCATTCGGGAAATAAGCGTCCGCTTTGACTGTATATTGTCCGCCATCTTCTACATAGTTTCCGCGACCGGGCTTGAAGTTTGCCAACAAACAACCCTTTGCATTGCGGGTGTAATATCCGCCCCAAGGGTAAGGAGCCATATCGTGACCGCCACGAGCAGCGTATTCCCACTCGGTTTCGAAGGGCAAACGGAACTCTTCCGAATTGACTTCGCCGTTTTTGCCAGACGCACGGTACATATTCCAAAGCTGAGTTCTCCACGAGCAGAAAGCGCGCGCCATCTTCCAATTCACTCCCACGACTGGATAATCATCAAAAGCGGGGTGCCAAAAATAATTACGCGTCATCGGCTCATTGTATGCGTAGGTAAAGTCACGAATCCAAACCATCGTGTCTGGATAAATCATTACCTTATCTTTTTTCATATTCGCATTGTTGCGACCGCCGTATTTATCACCAGACATAGCTTTCCAGTCACGCCAGTTGTACTCAAATGTTAGCTTGCGAATGTCAAACTCTTTTTTGCCCGCAAAACGCTCATTGCCTTTATAGTACAAGTCATCTAACGTTTCGTCGGTCCAGTCGATTTTTTGTTTCCAGTCTATACGCTGCTGACCAGTTGCGTCATCAGACTCTATGAAGTGGTCGAGTCGGGCGTGCGCCAAAGAGTCTTTGACCCAATCCACGAACTGACGGTACTCGTTGTTAGTGATTTCGGTATCGTCCATGTAGAAGCCACTAATGGAAATAGACTTGGGCTGCTGCACGAAAGTATTGTTTATGTCTTGGTCACTTCCGCCGATGTGCAAAGTACCAGACTTGATATAAGCCATGCCGTAGGGATTGATACCTTTCCATTTCGGGCGGTCGAGTACGCCAATCAACTGACCATTTTGCTTCTTTCCACAAGATGTTACTATCGTCATCAATACGATTAGGGAAAGTAGTGTTTTAAGTATTTTTTTCATTTTAAAAGTAAAATAAGGAGATAGATGATAATTAGACCTTCCAACGAAGACATATATATTTATAAAACAGATGTAAAGATAATTTGAAAAAATATAATTTACAAATTTTTTATGAAAAATGTGACAATTTTTATCGCTACTGAGCACAGTACCATTTAGCGTGCGGCAAATGTAAACAAAACTACGGATAGAATTTGCACGTTGATAAGTTAAATATTCCTTAAACTTTCAAAAAATGTGCGCTATTCAAAATCTTGGGTTGAAAATGATAGGCGGAAGCAAGGCTTTTCCCATCGAAGTCCGCAAATTATATCCTAACAATATTTCGTGAGAGCCATTTTGGACAGTTTTTAATGCAGAAATACCCACATCGTAACTGTACGCCACCCGCCAATGCTCGCTGAACTGAAACCCAACCAAGGCTACCACCGCATCTAAACTATTTTTGTTGTATCCCCTCAACGATGCACCTGCAAAAATATTGCTTTGATAATTGACTATCAACGAGATATCCGATTGTGTCTGAACCAAATCGGACTTTACCAACGCCGTCGGCTGGAGTGTTAGCGACTCGCTCAACGGTATCTGATACGCAAATGTAAAAAAATAGTTGCTAATTGATTTAATTTTTAGTCCATTTGTCGAAAATTTTATGGGGGACTTCAAAATATTATCTGCTGCTGCACCTAATTCTAATCTACTATTTTGAAAATAAACTCCTACTCCCACGTCTGAATTGATGGTCGTCACGCTCGTGTTGGGCAAAATAGCATCTTGGTGGTCTATCGTTATGCCCTCATAATTACCGTCGGGCGTACGAAGTTTTGAGCCGTCCAAAGTATGCTGGCGCACGATGCCGCGCAAGCCCAAAGAGAGCCGAGAGCCTTCGCCCGCCTGTATGTGATAAGCGTAAGATAGCTGCACGCTGTTGTGTTGCTGCGCCCCGAGTGCGTCATTTTCTAACCGAAGTCCAAAGCCGCAGTTTATGTAATCAATCGGCAAATGCACGTCCAACAAAGCACCCGTAGGGCTTCCCTCCAAGCCTGTCCACTGTTTGCGCGCCATTGCGGTAGCACTCAACGAACCGTCCAAGCCCGCATAAGCTGGATTGAGCGCGTGCGGATTGAACATATACAAACTGTACTGTGGAAATTGCTGCGCAAATATACACAATGAGTTGAAAAACAAGATAATAAGTATTAGTTTTTTTTTCATGTTCTTTTTTCAAAAAGTGATTGTTGTTTTAAGTTTTTACGGATTTTGCACTTTTTTCACATACTCCGCTACCGAAAAAACAGGTGCTTCGCAAGCAAAATTGCGGCAAACGTAAATGGCGGTCGTCCCGAAATCTTTGGATTCCAACAACGGAAATCGTGCGTCGCTGGGCTGCGATGCCGCCATAATAACCTTATTAAGTGCAAAAAAAGTATTTATTTCGGCAGCTATTTCCTTCGCAGCCGCGCCTGTAACGGCGATTTCTGTCGGTGGAAAAACCTCCCAAAGCGCGGCTTCTGCCCAACGAGCGAAAGACGGCGCGTATTTCAATATCGAATCTTTTACTGCCGCGAGCATTTGCGCAGCTTGGTCGGCGTAGGATTTTTCGCCTGTCAAGACTGCCAATTTTTGCAGATTTTTCGCCATCGTAGAGTTGCCCGAAGGCGTTGCGGAGTCGTATAAATCTTTTTGCTTGAGCAATATATCACTTTGTGCGCTATTGGTAAAGAAAAATAGAGATTTTTTTTCATCTAAAAAATTTTGCTGCACAAAACGGGTCAAAGATACAGCTTCGTCTATCCATTGAGCGTCAAAATTTAGTTCATACACGTCCAACATCGCAGCTATCAGAAAGGCATAATCGTCCAAAAAGGCATCTTGTTTGGCGACACCATTTTTATACCCATGAAAATACCCATTTTCTCCGTTCTTAAATTTTTGGGTCAAAAATAAAAGTAGTTGAGTAGCCTTTTCTGCATAGATTTTGTCCGAAAGTGCGGCAGCAGCATTGCAAAGCGAACTACAAAGCAACGCGTTCCAACCCAAAAGTATTTTGTCATCCAATGAAGGTCGCTTGCGCAAATTGCGGTGCGCTAACAACAATTTTTTGGCTTCTAACAACTTTTGTTTGGCTACACGGGAATCAATAGGGGTATTTTTTTGCAAATATTTTTCAAAATCACTGTTTGAAAAAATAATATTTTTTTGTTCCCAATTTCCATACTTTGTGACATTGTAAAAATCACAAAACAGTCCAGAATCGTCGCCTAACAGTGCATCAATTTCTTCTTTTTGCCACACATAAAACCGTCCCTCTTCGCCCTCCGAGTCCGCATCAATCGCAGAAAAGTAGCCGCCGTCAGCGTGTTTTAGTTCATTTTCGAGAAATGAAATAGTTTGCTCGATAGTTTCTTTGTAGCGCAGTTTGGGCGACAATTTATATGCCGAAGCGAGCAAAGAAAGCAACAAAGCATTGTCGTAGAGCATTTTTTCAAAATGTGGGATTTTCCACGCTTTGTCGGTCGTGTAGCGAGCAAATCCGCCGCCAAGATGGTCGTAAATGCCACCAAAAATCATCTTATCTATCGAAAACAGTGCGTGGTCGCGGGCTGCTGCCACCCCACTCTGCTCGTAGTAAGCCAACAAAAAGTGCAAACTCATCGTGGCTGGAAATTTTGGCGCGTCCCCAAAACCCCCATCTTCCAAGTCGAAGCGTTCTTCGAGCCGTCGGTAAATTTTTTCGACCTCTTGCTCCGAAAAAATACACTCCGACTTTTCTAATAACTCCTTGTTTATCAAATTATTATCCGAATTGCGAATATAATTTGTGAGGCGGGCGGCTTGGTCTTCGACTACGTCCGGACGTTGCGAAAATGCGGCATAAATATTTTGTAAGACTTGCTGCCACGACGGGCGACCATGCGCTGGCACCGGCGGAAAATAAGTTCCTGCAAAAAAAGGTCTTCCATCGGGCATCAAAAAACAGTTGAGGGGCCAGCCGCCCGAGCCGCTTATCAACTGACAGGCTTCCATATAAATGCGGTCGAGGTCGGGACGTTCTTCTCTATCCACTTTTATATTGACGAAATGGCGGTTCATAAATGCCGCAACTTCCTGATTCTCAAAGGATTCGCGCTCCATAACGTGACACCAGTGGCAGGTAGAATATCCGATGCTGAGCAAAATCGGTTTGTTTTCCGCACGAGATTTTTCGAGTGCTTCGGGCGACCACGCATACCATTCTACTGGATTGTGGGCGTGCTGGAGCAGATACGGACTGGACTCATGGATAAGATGGTTCATGTGAGAGGTATTGGATTTTTTAGACTATTTTTCAAAAATCAATCTGCAAGCCGTCGTAAGCAAAAAAAACGTTGGGCGGCATTTGGGCAGACATTTGGGCGTGCAGCCCCATCGAATGGCTGAAATGCGTAAAATAAGCGACTTCGGGCGAAAGCTCTTTGACCAACTCCAACGCCTCCGTAAGGTTTTGGTGCGAATGGTGTTCGGAATGGTGCAATGCACTGACTATCAATATTTTAACTCCTGTTAGTTTTTTTCTTTCTTCGAATGAAATTGTTTTTACATCGGTCAGATACGCCAAATCGCCAAATCGGAAGCCCAAAATCGGTAAACTGCCGTGCATCACTTCTATCGGAATTATCGAAATGCCGCCCACCGAAAACGGCGTGTCTTTGTCAATATTGTGCTGCTCAAACTTCGGTAAGCCCGGATATTTGCTGGGAAGAAAAGCGTACGCAAACCGCTCGCGCAGCTCTCTTTGCACCCTGTCGAGGGCGAAAATCGGCATATCCATTCGCTGCCGAAAATTGAACGGGCGCACTTCGTCCATTCCTATCAGGTGGTCGTTGTGTTCGTGCGTAAGCAGGACGGCATCAAGTCGGCTCACCCTCGCGCGGAGCATTTGCTGCCGAAAGTCTGGACCGACATCTACGACCACATTCGAAACGCCGTCGCTAACGAGCGCAGCCGTGCGCAAGCGGCGATCGCGCTCGTCGGGCGAAGTGCAAACCGCACATTGGCAACCAATGACGGGGACACCTTGCGAAGTTCCGGTGCCAAGAAAAGTTAATTTCAATTATAAAATTGTTCTAAAAAGTTGATGCGGACGTATTTATTTCCTCTAATTATTCGTTTTCAAAAAGCGTCGGTTCGGCTATTTTGACCGCGCTTTGGTTGTGTTTTAATATTTTTTGGTAAAAATTCAGTGTTTCGTCAGATAATTGTTCGATATTTACTTCTATATTGCTCAAAATATCAAGCAGGCAGTTGATGCGAGCTTCGGTGTCGTAAAATTTATTGACGACGACGACTTTGCGGGCTTCCACCAAACAGTAGCCAGACTGAAAGTTGCCTTTTTCGTAGCGCAATACATATCCAACGGCTGCGAACAGGTCTTCCACTTTTTTGAGCTGTTGTTTGGAATATTTAAACACGATTTAATATTTTTTAGTAGCTTTGAAACTTTATTCTCCCAAAAATCTCCGTAATGATACAATAAATATGAAGCACTTTACTTTATTTTTTCTATTTTTTTTCTGTTTTTTTGCACAATCTGTTGAAGCTCAACGTTTTGGTGCAGGAATAATCACTGGCTTGAATATGTCGCAGCTGACGGGCGACCTGAATGTTGGGTTCAATAAGCCGGGACTGACGGCGGGCGTGCGCGGGACGGTGCGGCTGAGCCAGAACGTAGATTTGTGCCTTGAGCTGCTTTACAGTCAGCGCGGCAGCCGCCCGCGACTGTGGGCAAAGGGCGACTCTTTGGAGTTTGATATTTCGATGGATTATGTGAGTATCCCCCTGATGATACATATTTTGGATTGGAAGGCAAACAAAGTGGAAAGCGACCGATTTTATCACGTCCGTTTTGAAGGCGGATTGGCGTACAGCCGACTTTTTAGAACCCAAATCTTGGACAGAGGCAACAAATACATTATTCCGTATGCTCAAAATATTGACAAGTTCAATACCGATGATTTCAGTTGGGTAGTCGGGCTTTCGGGCTTCGTCACTCGGCATTGGGCGTTTGAGCTGCGGTTCACACAAAGTATCAACAATATTTTGAGTGATAAAAATAGCAGCATCGCTACGCCTTTTCAGCCTTATTTGCGTGGCTACTTTGTGAGCCTCCAAGCTGTTTATATGTTGTGAGGAGCGGATATTCAGAAGTGCTGAGTGCTTAATTTTTGGCTGCATAGCTTGTTGATAGTCAATTAGTTATCATATTTTATACTCCCAAATAGTTCTTCGCAAACATTCGCCACAGCAAATTAAAAAAAATTTATACGATGAAAGACAGTGTTATCACTCCACCAATACAGAAAATAAGAGAAGGACAGCTCGAGAAGCTGCACCAAATAGCTGCCCAAGCCATCAAAGAAGAAGAATTGGTTATCCAAAAACTACTCCACCCGCCACTCGATTACTTGACGAGAGGGCAAAAAATTTCGGACAAAGTAGCTCGATTCGGAGGCAGCTGGACTTTTATCATCGTCTTTTTTATCATTTTGGGATTCTGGATTGTCTTCAACTGTGCAGCCACAGCAGTCTATTCCTTCGACCCTTATCCGTTTATCCTCATGAACCTCATCTTGTCTTGCATCGCCGCCATTCAAGCTCCCATTATTATGATGAGCCAAAATAGAAAAGAAGAAAAAGACCGCAAACAAAGTGAAAATGACTATATTATCAACCTAAAAGCAGAAGTACAAATCCGTAGTTTGCAAGAAAAAATAGACTTATTGATTGAAGAGCAAATGAAAACATTGTTTGAAACGCAACAAAAACAACTCGACCTCCTCAAAAAAATTACAATCCGATTGGACAACATTTCTAAAAAATAATTCGTATTCCTTATTCATAATTTTATAAAAATATTCATCAAAAATGAAATCATTATTTACCAAATTCATGCTCGCACTGCTGCTCACAGCTTGCGCCCAACAAATTACGCTCGCCCAAGTGACGGGCTGCAATACCAGCCGTTACCTGACCAATGTTTTCCCGTCGGCGACTAAAACAACCGTACAATTCGGTCAAAATATCAACACATCGGGTTTCCAACAAACCTTTTATATGGATATTTATCAACCCGACGGCGATACCGCACAAAAACGTCCGACGATTGTTTTTGCACACGGCGGAAGTTTTATCTTCGGCACTCGCGATGACATGGCAGCTACTTGCCTCGACTTTGCCAAAAAAGGCTACGTCACCGCCACCATTGATTATCGCCTCTGGAATATCCTCGCCGGCACGCCCGATTCCTTCCAGATGCTGGACGTAGTCGCCAAAGCAATCGGCGATATGAAAGCCTCCGTGCGGCAGCTCCGCTTGGACGCTTACAGCACCAACACGTTCCGAATCGATACCAACAACATCTTTGTCGGCGGTCTTTCTGCTGGCGCAATCGCCGCTCTGCACGTCGCCATGATGGGTCCCAACGATTCGATAGCTCCTTATTTGAAGTCAAAAATCGTCGCCAATGGCGGCTGGGAAGGCTCGACCGGCAACGCCGCCAACGCCACGCACTCCTCCAAAGTACGAGGTGTGGTCAGTCTATCGGGAGCTTTGTACCGCAAAGAAATCATGGACAGCAACGACCCGCCATTCATCGCTATCCAAGGCACGGCGGACGCAATCGTTCCGTTCAACAGAGGTCTGGCGGCTGGAATTATCACGATGGAAGGCAGCAACCTGATGGACCAACGCGCTACCGCCGTCGGAGTCAGCCACCACTTTACGGCAGTGCCGGGCGGCGGACACACCGATATTTATGACTTGCCACAATTTTCTACCTCTCTGACGAGTTTTTATCTCAACGGACTTCTTTTTCTTAAAAACTTGATGTGCAACCCTACCGCCACTGACGAAACGCAACCTTTCGACAGCCAGATAGCTATTTATCCCAATCCGTCCGGTGCGGCGATGGTTTTTGATTTGAAAACCGAACACCCTTGCGATGTTTTTTTGTACGACATGATGGGACGCTGCGTAAAAAATATGCAGCAAGTGAGCGGCACTCTGACGTTGGAGAAAAGTGAAATCGGCTCTGGCACCTTCATTGCTCATTTTATTGCTCAAAATAAAACGACTTCGACCAGCCGAAAAATTATCTTTGAGTAAAATAGTCGCTAATTTAATCGTCTATCTTTAAGGAATGAAGAAAAAATAAGTAGTCGATTTTAGACGCGTTACTAACTGGTGTTACGCAGAAACATTTTGATTGGTTCATTTGAGCTTAATTTTTGTAGCTATTGACTTGGTTTTTGTCACTTTTTTCCTTGATGAAAAAAGTAACCAA
>JAYUHK010000237.1:0-15008 GCA_043767025.1 Saprospiraceae bacterium
TCGGGATTGTCGGGCAAGATTTGGACGGTGGAATCGCAAGCCCAAAGGCGGTATTTTTTGAAGGTTTTGGCTTTGGAATGGGCGTAAAAAGACTGGATAGTTTGGCGAAAAAAGTCTTCAAAAAACGCTACTTTTAGCTTTTTGTGAGCTTTGCAAAACGCAGATCTGGTGCAGCCGTCGGCTGCCTTAAAAATCTGGCTGAGCTCGGTCAGTACTTCGTAGGTTTTTGTGCGGTTTGCATCAAAAATTTTCTCAAATCTTTGAAAATTACTCTTGCTTTTGTCATTTTTTTCTTAATTTTGAGTGTAATAGATAACCCACCAGCTACGCAATTTTCTTAACTTAATGGGTATGAACATGGAATGGATAGATACAGAAATGATAGTGGCTCTCATCAAAGAGTGGCGCAGCTTTTTGGTGTACACTGAAAATCTTATTTTGGTGGATAAGCAACACGTCAAAGACGATTACCTGAAAAGTTTGGACGCATAGCAACAAAGTTGTCCTTTTTAAATCACCACTTTTTTTGATTTCTCCGCACTGGCTATTGGTGCGGAGGAATCAAAAAACAATCAATTCAACAATATTTAAAACGCTTTTTCAATATTTAACTAAAATGCACTTTAATTATTTTAGAACAATATCTACTTCACTTCAAGGCAACTACAATAGAAAATTTACCATCTTTTTCAATTTTCGAGGGTCTTTTATGATTTTAAATGACTTGTTTAGGAATTATAAATCTTCATTGAGTAATTTATCCAAGACTAACGATGTCTTGAATAAACTGAATGAAATTATAGAAAATAAAATTGGAAAATTAGTTTTAGACGCAAACGAAGGTACTATTATGGAGTGCTATTTTGATAAGTGCAAAATAGTAGATTCTGGTCCTGGTGAAATCTACCTTCATTTGAAGCTTGGAATATATACCGCTAATTGGAATGAACGAAACCCCGACAAGGAATGGGTAGATACGGAAATGATAGTGGCTCTCATCAAAGAGTGGCGCAGCTTTTTAATACACGCCGAAAGTCTTGTTTTAGTGGGTAAGCAACACGTCAAAGACGATTACCTAAAAAGTTTAGAGTCCTAGCAGCCACGCCACCCTTTTCTAAATTACTGGTTTCATTGATTCCTCCGCACTGGCGGTCGGTGCGGAGGGATTTTTTTTTTATTTATTGCGCAGTGCGAAAATAACTGCACAAATAATCGCAAAAATCCGTACCTTTGGGGTCGCAAAAACAGAAAATAAAACGTTTTATTTTTTGTATCAAAATTCTCTACGAACAACAACACGCACCCTGCTGCCTGAAATCTTACATATCGAATCGCTGCTGTCGCCCGAGACGACCGCAGAAAGTCACTTGCTCACGCTGCCACAATTCCGAGAGGGATTGGAGTGGGGCGAGCCGCGTTTTGGACACCCTGAAGGTAAAGTCGCCTACCACGTCCGCGATGTGTTGGACAATATTGACCGAATGAAAGCCTACCTTTCCGACGACGACCGCCAGCGGCTGCGCTTGGTAGCCTTTGCCCACGACACGTTCAAGTATCAGGAAGCCGAGATGAGGCGCAATGGTGCAAAAAACGACTGGTGGCTGTCGCACCACGGCTATCTTGCCCGCAAATTTATGGAAAATCATACGTCCGATGCGGTCGTCCTCGACCTCATCGAATGGCACGACGAGGCGTATTTTTGCTGGCGAACAAAGTTTTTGTACGACGACCCCGAAGGCGCGCAAATTCGCCTGCGCCGCCTGCTGCCAAAAATAAATGACAAAATGGATTTGTATTATATTTTCTTCAAATGTGATACTTTCACTGGCGACAAAATCCACGCACCCGTAAAGTGGTTTGAAACCACAGTGCTCGGCGACTCGATTTTGCAGCAGGTGGTAAATGCTACTCTAAATTAGCCAAACAAACATTCAAAAATCGCTCCCGAGCGGTTGGCGAAAATTCAAGATACAAGTCGGGTTCTATCATTTCGAGTTCCATGACCAAAAATCCGTCGGGCGTTTCGATGCCGTCCAATCGGGCGTAAGTCGGCAAATGCTCCAGCGATGCCAACATTCGATACCCCAAATCTACTGCGGCGGCGGTGGGTTCGTGACGGCTGTAATGTCCGCCAAACTCGGACTGTACTCGAAAATCGCCTACTTTTGGCACTTTCACGATGGCGTGAGAGAAAACACCTCCAAAAAATAACATAGAAACCTCGCCCCGAGTCAAGATTTCGGGTATGAATCGCTGCACCAACAAGTCGCGTTTTTGGGCAATTTCTCTGTAACCGCTTTCTACTTTTTGCCAGTCTTGCGCAGCAAACATTTCGGTCAGGTAAGCACCCGCCGAAATCGCAGGCTTAATAATGACTTTTTCCCAAGGGCTGTCGGCTAAAAAAGACAAGTCCAAACTTTCGGTTTGCGGCAAAAAAACGGTCGGAATAATCGGAAAGCCCTGCGCCTGAAAGTCCCGCAAATAAAACTTATTGAGATTGTGGTAGATAACGTCGGGACTGTTGCAGAGGCGAATTTTTAGTTCCAACACCATCGAAAGCCAGCGTTTGAAGGCTTCGATGTGATAATAATAGTCCCAAGTGGAGCGAATAATGAGCGCGTCAAACTTTGTCCACACCACCTCCACATCGTTCCAAATCACCGCTTCGGCTTGATGTCCGCGAGCTGCCAGCAGTGGAATCAAATCTTGGTCGCCTTCAATCAGCTCCGCATTGTCGAAGCACGTCACTAAACCTATTGTCATATTTTTTGAGTGGATTTTTTTTGTAACCAAAAGCCATATTTTTACCCTACCAAACTTGCGTCATTTTTGACGGTGACATTTCGAGCTGGATAAGGAAACGGAATTCCCTCGCGGTCAAAGCGGATTTTAATGCTTTCAAGCAAGTCGCAGCCCATCACGAAAGCGTTGTCGGCATCTCCTGCCCAAGCCCAAGCGCGCACGATAAGCGCGTGGTCGGTCAGTCGAATAACACGAACTTGCACCGCAGGTTTTCCTTCGGCAATTTCCTCGGGAGTCCGCACATCGGTATAGAAAGGGTGCCGCCGCACTTCGTCGGCGATAAGGTTTTTTGCTAAAAATAAATTAGAGTCGAACCCAACTGGAATTTCTACCCATTTACAAATTTTATCGTCTTGTAAGTCCGCATTGACGATTATTTCTTTGTTCATCACATCATTGGGGATAACAATTCTACGGTTTTCAAAATCTCGAATTACGGTGTGTCGCAGCGTAATATCCTCCACCGTACCGCTCAAATTTTCTTTGATGCGAAGGCGGTCATTGACTCGAAACGGTTTGAATACAACGAGAAAGATGCCACTAATGACGTTGCTCAAAGCGTGTTGCGAAGCAAAACCAACTGCTACGGCGAGTATTCCTGCACCTGCCAACAACGATTTAGCGACCGTGCGGAGCGGGTCAAACTCTTGCACAGCGATACTGAAACCAACTATGTAAATGATGCCCGTAGTAGCGTGGCGCAAAAATTTATAATTGGTCGGGTCGTTGCGCATGACCAAACTGGAATTTCTGATGAATCGGACGACGAACCGATTGTAGATGTACGCTACGATAGCCGTAGCTGCGAGCGTAGCTACAAAAACTGGTACTTCGTGCCGCATCGTGTCGAGTAGCAGCATGGTCTGTAAATGTTAGTTTTTAGAACAAACAGAAAGTTAGATGTTTTTTTGCAAAAACATCTAACTTTCAGATGATAAAATACTCGTTACGGAATGAAGCAAAAACAAGTAGTTTGTTTTAAATAAGTTCTTACACTTAAATAGATGACATTTGATATTCGACATAATTCATTGATTTTCAATAGTTTATGGCGACTCAAAATTAAAAACTAAAAACTTATAACTACTTAGTTTATTTTAAATAAGTTCTTACACTTAAATAGACGACATTTGATATTCGACATAATTCGTTAATTTTCAATAGTTTATGACGAATCAAAATTAAAAACTAAAAACTTGCAACTACTTAGTTTATTTTAAATAAGTTCTTACACTTAAATAGATGACATTTGATATTCGACATAATTCATTGATTTTCAATAGTTTATGACGACTCAAAATTAAAAACTAAAAACTAAAAACTTATAACTACTTACATTCCTAAAGTATCCTAATTACGGGTTCGGAATGGTCAAAACTTGACCTACTTCGATTTCGTCGGCGTTGCTCAAAATATCGCGGTTGGCTTCAAAAATCTTCTTGTACTGCATAGCGTCGTCGTAGTAATGCTTCGCAATTTTGCTCAACGACTCGCCAGAGTGAACCGTGTGATGCGTGTAGCAAGACGAGTCCGCTACTTGGATGTCCGCTACGATGTCCGAAGGTTGGCTGCCTCCTATGGCTTTGATTTTGTCCCAAAGTTGGTCTTTTTCGTAGGGCGTAGATGCTGTGCCACGCATACGAAGTATGCCGCCGTCTTCTGTTACTTCTCCGTTGGAGATGTTGAGTTTTTCACCTAAATCGAGTACCGATTGGTATTTGTCTTTTACTGTCATAATCTTGTTAAATTGATTTTAATTATTAAAAATAAATGGTTGATTGTTATGTGGCACTCAAAAAACTTACTTTCCTTTTCTCGCAGTGCCGCGCAAAGTTAAATATATTTTTTAAACAAAAGGTTTTTGTTCTCAAAAGAATCAATGTGCGCAAAGAATAAACAAAATATCGTAATGTATAAAATTCTTTTTATCACATACTTACATATCCAAAAATAAAAGTGTTACAAAAATGTCACATTCAAGTCTTAATAAGACGCAAATATTTTGCGTAAGTCATTGATTATGACGACAAAAGACCGTATATTTGTATTTATATTCGACAAATTGTATAAAAACATTGCATTTTAGAAGTATTTTTTGGGACAAACACAAGTTTTTTTCAAAAAATATTTTCGTCTTTGCGACACAAAATTAGTCTTTTTTTGAAAAACAACCATAGAATTATGTTAATTACTCCTACACAACCGAAAACAAAAAACGCAATTTTAGTAGCAATGTTGCTCTTTGCATCTTTTTTTTCTGCGCCAACTGTTTTCTGCGCTACTCCCACACCGTTTCGCGCTTGGGCTGCGCAACTTCCGCCGCCTATCCTGCAAGGAGTTCCAGCAGACATTACCCTTGAGTGTAGCTCGGCGATTCCTGCGCCGCCCGTCGTGACTGCCAACAGCCCGACCTGCCCCGCCAACGCCCCCGCAGTGTCTTATTCGCAGGTCATTTTGCCTGCCACTTGTCCCGGAAGCTACGTGATCACACGGACTTGGTCGGCAACAGACCTTTGTTTGCAAACCGTTTCGCAGACGCAAATCATTACTATCCGCGACTCAAAAGCTCCCGTTCTAACCCCTGTTTTGCCCGCTATCGTTGGCTTTTCGAGCGGCGATACGCTCATCGTAGATTGCAACAACCCGATTTCTCTCAAAGCAAGCGATATGAAGGCAACCGACAACTGCGACAGCAACCCAATAGTGACTTTTGAAGATAGAATCAAAACCGTCGGTAACTGCGCAGTGGACGGTTATATTCTAAAACTCGATTGCAGTTGGTTTGCCAAAGATGCCTGCGGCAATGTGAGCCGTTTCGACATCGTGGTTTTGGTCATAGACCGCACCGCGCCCGTGTTGAGCAATATGCCTGATAACATTACTGTTTCTTGTGCCAGCGTTCCTACTACTGCCAATCTGACCGCCGTTGACGGCTGCGACGCAAGCCCCGATATTACGTTTTCTGAAACTCGCACTGGCGGCGTGTGTCCGATTGTGTACAACATCGTCCGCACTTGGAAAGCCACCGACGACTGCGGAAATTTTTCTACCAAAACTCAAAGAATCACAGTCACAGACACGCAAGCCCCGATTTTAGAAAACGTACCTAACAACCTGACTATCAACGCCGACAATGGCGAAACGATACCCGACGCTATCCTTCTGAACGCCACCGACGACTGCAACACGCTCACAGAACCTGTCGTCACACTCAACGAAACACAGCAACCCGATAGCTGCGGCTACACCATCTCACGGACTTGGACGGCGACCGACGGCTGCGGAAATTCGAGCAGCAAAGTCCAAAAAATAAAGGTCTTTCAGGGCTGTAGCCCGATTGGATGTACGCCGCCTGTTATTTCCGAAGTAGCCATTTTGCACGCCACTTGCGGCGGAGTGGGCGCAATACAAATCAATATTTTAGGCGGAAATTTGTCACAATATAACTTCACTTGGTCACCCAATGTGAGCAATTCATTTTTGGCTACTGGCTTGCCCGCAGGCGGATATACTGTCACCGTAAGCCGCATCGGCAGTCCAGACTGCAAAACTACAGCCACTTACATCGTCAAAAATCAAAACGGACCCGTAGCAATCGTAGGTGCTACCACGCCCGCCACCTGCGACAACGCAGACGGCTCGGCAAATATTTCACCCAATGTTTTTACTTACCAATGGAGCGACGGCGGCACAGGCAGCAGCCGAAACGACCTCAAAGCAGGCACTTATGCAGTCACTGTGATTGATGCTACGCGCCCAACCTGTATCGGCGTAGTTGGGGTAGTAATCGGCGGCGGCAGCAATTTATTGGTCGCCCACACAGTCACCAAAAAACCCACTTGCGGACAAGACAACGGCTCTGTCACGCTCAACCCCATAGGCGGCAGCGGCAACTATTCGTACAGCTGGGGCAGCAGCCCAACACGCAGCAATCTCGCCGCAGGAAGTTATACCGTGACCGTCACGGATATTACTTCTGGCTGCAAAAAAGTATATACTTTCGGACTTACCGACGATGTGGCGGGCGGTGCTATCATCAATATTTTAGCTCCCGTCAAGACGACTTGCGCCGGCAACGATGGCAAAGTAGAATTTACAATTATTCCAATCGGCACTGTCGCTCTTCCTCTTTTGCCCCAAATCGTTACATCGGTGTTTGACTCAGTGGGAGCAACCAACGGACAACTTACGCCCGGCAACTATTGTATCAATCTAAAAGATGCCAACGGCTGCTTGGTTTCCTCTACTTGTTTTACGGTGACTGCGCCTGCGCCGTTGTTGGTTTCTTCTTTGGTAAAAAATAAAGACTGCTTTACGGACGGCGCGATTCAGGTGTTGATAGCCAGTGGAAATGGTCAATACAGATTCGATTGGGCGGATTTGGCAGGCAACGACAACCCACAAAACCGCGCAGATATTCCGATAGGAACGTATCAAGTCAGCATCACAGACGGAGCGGGTTGTACCGCTACGTTGAATAATATTTTGGTAAAAAATACTTGTGACCCTAATGTTTGCGTGCCGCCGATAGTGTCGCAAGCTACCATTCTGAACGCACACTGCGGAAAATCAGACGGCAATATTTCACTACAAATAAACAGCACACAAGCACTTCTGTACCAATGGTCGCCCAATGTAAGCAGCACGCAAACAGCGAGCAACCTTGCCTCGGGCGTTTATCGAGTGACGATTAGCGTGGTCGGACAAGCAAACTGTAAGTCCGAAGCGACGTATGTGGTCGAAAATACAAATGGTCCGCAGGCTGCCGTACAAAGCAGTGTCGCCGCCAACTGTGCTGCCGCCGACGGCTCCGCAGTCTTATCGCCTGCCAACTATAACTACGCTTGGAGCGACAGCGGCTCGGGCAATATTCGCAGCAACTTGAAAGCTGGAACTTATCAAGTGACGGTTTCTAACCCTTCTATTCCTTTGGATTGTAGCAATATTTTGACTGTGGTTATCGAACAAAAAAATACGCTGGTCGTCACGCCAGTCATTAATAAAAAGCCGTTTTGTAGCTTCTTCAACGGCTCTGTCACGCTCCAAGTAGCGGGCGGAAGCGGCAACTATGCGTTCAGTTGGGGACCCAACGCCACGCGCGACAGCCTCGCAGGCGGCGTTTATTCTGTCACCGTTTCTGATGTCACGAGTGGCTGCAAAACAGTGGCATTGTTCGGCTTGCCCGAAGTGGTAGAAAAAGGTGCAACCCTCACGGTAGCGTTGGTCACCCCACCGAACTGTTTGGGCGGAAACGACGGCAATGTACTGATTGGTCTGACTACCGAACTCAACTTTTTGGGTCCGCCGATGGTGACGATTCAAAATGCAGCAGGAACTATTTTTCAAAATGGTTCGCTCCCTGCGGGCGACTATTGCGTGGTGGTCAAAAATGCGGTCGGCTGCATCGCCGCCATCGAATGTTTTACGATGCCTGCTCCGAAGCCATTGGTCATCAACGTCAATACGCTGAACAAAACTTGTGCCGCATTGGGCGCAATTATCGTCAGCACTACGGGCGGCTCGGGCGCGTATTCCTACGATTGGGCAGACCTCAACGCCAATCCAGAACCTGACTATCGCCTCAATCTTCAAGCAGGAACCTACTCGCTTACTGTTACCGATGCGAAAGGCTGCACAGGAGTGGCGCAGAATATAATCATTTTAGATAATTGTACGCCAAATAATTGTACGCCAAAAATTGACACCATTCGCAAGACGACGGCGTTCAATACGCCTATCACGATTTGCGTTCCGACTACCGATTTGTGCGGCAGTGCAGTCGCGAGCGTCGGTATTTGCGGACAAGCTGCTAATGGCGTTTTGTCCGTGCAGTCGCCCGATAGCTGTGCGAGCTATCAGCCGAACTCGAACTTTGTGGGGACAGACGAAATGTGTGTCGTGATTTGCTCCGCAAACGGTGTTTGCGACACAACGATACTCCTCATCACGACCACCCAAGCCGTAGTAATTTGTACTCCACCGCAAGTCAATTCTGTTATAGTGGCTTCGCATTGCGGAAAATCAGACGGCTCTATTTCTTTGAACCTCAACAGTCCGACCGCTAACTATATTTTCAACTGGTCGCCCAATGTGAGTTCTGGCTCTAATGCCACAGGCTTGGCGGCAGGAGTTTACAAAGTGACTATTGCGCAAGCGTCTAATCCAAATTGTATTTCAGAAAGAATATATACCGTCGGAAATGCAGACGGACTCGACCTGCGAATTGACAGCATCAAAGCAGCGACCTGTACGGCAGCAAACGGAAAAGCAGTGCTTTTCCCTCCTAACTTTACTTATAAGTGGAGCGACAACCAGACAGGAAGCACGCGCAACAACCTCCGAGCAGGTATCTATCAAGTAACCGTCAGCGCGCCGAATGATACTTGTAAAAATTATTTGACGATAGAAATTCCGTCGGAAAATGGAAATTTGGTCGTCACGCCGATAGTAGAAAGAAAGCCCGACTGCAAACAGTCAAATGGACGAGTGCGCCTACAAATCGCAGGTGCATCTGGCAACAATTATACATTCAGTTGGGGCAATTCGGACACCAAAAGTAATCTTTCCGCAGGAACTTACTCGGTGACTGTCACCGAAACGGCGACGGGTTGCAAAACGACGACAACTTTCGCACTCGCGGACTCTGTGGCAGCAGGAGCAGTCGTAAGGATTGACTCTATCCGTACGCCGTCGTGCGCGGGACTTTCCAATGGCAGAGTATTTTTTACACTCGAAAAAACGACAGGTTTCGTAGAACCCGACGAAATAATATTGGTCAATGCTCAAAATCAAGTCGTGAGCAATGGTAATCTGGCTCCCGGAACTTACTGCATCATCGTCAAAAACGGCGACGGTTGTGTGGCAGGAACGGCGTGCTTCGAGATTATCGCAGCGCAACCGTTGGCGGTCAATATCGCTATCGCAGCCCAAACTTGCACCGCTCTTGGGGCTATTTCAGTCACCGTGTCGGGCGGCGCAGCTGGCTATCAATACGACTGGGCAGACCTCGCAGGAACCAACAATCCGCAAGACCGCACTCAATTAGAAAAAGGAATCTACGCGCTGACCGTAAGCGACGCGAAAGGCTGTACCGCCGTTGCCAACGGAATCGTAGTCGGAAATGACTGCCCTACTCCGAATACTTGTACGCCAAAAATTGACACTATCCGAATCACGAGCAACCAAACTACACCGCTTACCATTTGTATCCCCGTGCGTCAGATTTGCGACAGCAGCCTTGCCGTCGTCAGCTTGTGCGGCTTACCGAATGACGGCATTTTGACGACCAACGGTTTGGACACTTGCGTAACCTATACACTCAACGCAGGCATTACGACCACTTCCGACACGATGTGCGTCGTCATTTGCGGAGCTAATAATGTGTGCGACACGACCATTATTATCGTAAAAATAACACCTGCTATCGTATGTCCGACTATTTTTGGTCAAGATACGATTACGCTATTGGCACCAAGCTGCGATTCGTCGGCGCGGTATTGCTTGCCGATTATGTTGGAAGATTTTGTAAAATATCAAATTACCGACAACGGACTGCCCTACACTGGCGGGTTCGCTGGGTGCAATTTTGATACTACATTTTCGTATCTCTACTTCACGATGCCGGGCGGCGGAAAACAAGGACCTTACAACCTCCAAGCTTGGACGGTGAGCGGACAAACATTCAACGGACAGTTCGAAGACGTGTTCGGCTTGTTGGATTCTATGCGAGTCTGGGACCCTACTGGGAACTGGACGATTGATACCATCACAATGACCTTTAGAGGCGGCAACTCCAGCGAAGTCTATGGCGACTTGTTAGTAAAACAAATCGGCACCAACGGAGAGTCCACCCAACAACCCAACCTCAACCTTATCCCGATGGGAATTGCGATGATGTTGGACACAGGGACGCACAAAGTCATCGTGACACAAATAGCCACTGGCTGCAAGGACACGCTTTGCGCCATCGTCACCTGCACCGCTTGTCCGATTGTCTATAGCGGACCGACGACACTTTTTGCGCCAAGATGCGACACTACGGCGGATATTTGCCTCAATTTTCCATTTTTTGGTGACAATATTGGCTATTATTATTTGGACGATAACGGACTGGCATACACGGGCGGCTTCGGTCGCTGCCCATTGGACTCTATGAAAACGGTGGTGCATCTTGACACAGGTTATCACGTTTTTGTCGTCGCCAACTCTGTCACAGGCTGCCGAGATACGTTCCGATTCACGGTGACGTGCGGAGTAAAACCAATTTCGAGCATCATTGATACCACTATTTTGCAGGGAAGCACGATTATCATTTGTTTAGATACTACCGAACTTACTGCGCCGTTGGCTACGATTACGAATATCTGTCCGACAAGTGCCAACAACGTACTTTATACCATCAACGGAAACTGTATCAGCATCGTGGGGACTGGATTGGGAACGGACACGCTCTGCCTCGTCGCTTGTGGGACGGACGGCGTTTGCGACACGACGACGATTTACGTCCATGTACTGCCGAAAGCCCAACAAACCGATACGCTGCGTCTGAACGTGCGATTGAGTTTTGCGGACACTATCTGTGTGGACACTTCGAGCGTCGGCGGGAATATCGTAAGTATTACTAATATTTGCCCGAGTTTGTCGGGAACAAACGTAATTTTTGACCAAATCGGAACGTCCAACTGTTTCATTTATACGGGTGAAAGCGTCGGAGCAGACACGGCTTGCATCGTCATCTGCAATGCGCAAGGCATTTGCGACACGACCATTATTATCGTAAAAGTCATTCCGCCCGTCCGCGATACGGTACTAAAATCAGTCATCATCACACAGTCGGGGACGTTCTGTGTGGACACGACCCAAATCTCTCCGCCGATACTGACATTTACCAATATTTGTCCCAATGCGGGCGACAGCCTCGTCAATTTTGTACTTTCTACCCAAAGTCCTTGGTGCGTTACTTACACGGGTACGGCGTTGGGCAACGACACCGCTTGCTTGGTTATTTGCAACGGATTGACTTGCGACACGACTATTTTGATTGTTAGAGTCATCAAAGATACGTCCCAACTTTCTATGCCGCCCGTAGCTGTCAATGACTCTTTGAGTCTTTCTTTTGGGCAGTCGGGCATGATAGATATATTGCTCAACGACACTATCAACGGGACTTTGGTGAGTTTTGACAACATCACGATGCCGATGCACGGCGGAATTATGAAAACCGCCACTGGCTTCAAATATACTCCGAATGAAAATTTCTGTGGCAGAGATAGCTTCCGCTACGTTATTCAGAACCAAGTAGGATTCGACACGGCGACGGTATTTATCAATATCAAATGCGATACGTTTATTATTTTTAACGGACTATCGCCCAACGGCGACGGCATCAATGACGTATTTACCATCATCGGTATCGAAAATTATCCCGACAATATGGTCGTGATTTACAACCGTTGGGGGCATGAAATATACAGTAAAAAGAACTACTCCAACGCTGACGGTTGGGGCGGCACTTGGCAGGGCGGCAACGTCCCCGACGGCACTTATTTTTACTGTATTGGGTTAGGACCAAAAGCCAACGACAAGCGATATGTCGGCTATTTGCAGATACACAGATAGCGTATTTTGGAGAAAAATATCAAAAAAAGAGCTTTTCCGCAATGCGGAAAGGCTCTTTTTTTGTCACAAACCTACCAGAAATAATATTTTTTATTTTTGTAACTAAAAAAAGAACTGAATGTTAGTTTATCTCGTACATAATTAATAATTTTGCAGAAGGTTATATTTATTTAATCTCACAAAACAAATAGCCTGTCACAAAAATGTATTAAATAAATAAATATGAAACGTTTTATCTTTTCCGTCTTGTCTTTCTTTGTTGTGTTCAGTGTATTGACCGCACAACCAGAAAGCTACCCAACTCTGAAAAATGCAAAACCTGCGCCGCCCTGCGGTTTTGACTACAAACACCGTAAGTTGATGGCGACCAACCCTGCCTACGCCGCTTCTATTCAGCGCAACGAGCAAATTATCCAAGAAGCCATCGCGCACGACAAAATCGCTGGCGAGCGAACTGCCATGACGATTCCTGTCGTAGTCAATGTAGTGCATCTTGGCGAAGCAGTCGGTAGCGGCAGCAACATCAGCACAGCTGTCATTAATCAAGCCATCGCTGACCTCAACACATCATTCAACCCAATCGGCGTAGGTTTCGTGTTAGCTACTCGCGATGCTTGCGGAGCAGCCACTACGGGCATCGTGCGTAAAGATGGAAGCGCAGTGCCGCTTTTTACGACTCGCGGCGCAATTTTTGATGGTACAACAGCCGACAACGAATTTCAAATAAAAAATTTAAGCCGCTTTCCACCCGCAGAATACTATAATATTTGGACTGTGTATAGCATCGAAAATCCGGGCGGAGCAGGAACCATACTCGGCTTCGCGTATTTTCCAAATACCAGCAACCGCGACTACGACGGAGCTTTGATGCGCGCCGCCGGATTCGGAACAGGTGGCAGCAAAACGCTCGTCCACGAAACAGGACATTATCTCAATTTATACCATACGTTCCAAGGCGATGACGCAGATGGGGACGGGCTTCCTGACCAATGCCCGTCAGGTAATGGTGATTTGGTAGCAGATACTGACCCGCTTATTCGCAGTGGCGGCTGGAGCTACGACACTCCTAACACATTACCTTCGGCTTGCACCGGCACAGGGACTGCGAGTTGCCCTTCAAGTGGCGCAACCAACTGCTGCACCGGAACAACTTACGGAACATTGCCCACCAATCACATGGATTATAGTTCGGCTTCCTGCCGCACTACCTTCACCGCAGGACAATCTACGAGAATGTTGGCAGCTCTCAATGGTCTTCGGGCAGGACTTAAAACTTCAGTCGGTGCCTTACCTACCCCAGCTATCACGCAACCTACTGCCGCCTCTTGTACTCCAATCGTTAGCACCGGAGTAGATGGGTTCAATATGGGCGTTATGAGGGTACAGTTAGGTGCTATTGATTATAATACTGGTAACGCTGAAAATGATTACAATAGTTCTACTTCTATCGCCAACACAGGATTTTTAGACCGTTGGTGCGTCAATACGCCGCTGCTGCCGAATACTGCATATACCCTGACGGCGACAGTTTCTGGGACTAACTCGCAACGAGTGAAAGCTTTTATTGACTACAACAACGATGGCAATTTTACGGGTGCTGAAATATTAGCGACCAGTGCATCAGGGACGGGAGCACTGACGATTGCTTTCACAACGCCAAACACGGGCGTGACGTGGGGAACGCCTTTGAGATTGCGCATAATTGGGGACTTTGTAAATAACACTATTTCGGGACCTTGTTATGTGCCGCAATACGGTCAGGTAGAGGATTATTCGGTGACTATCAGCTCGCCGCTTCCCATCTCTCTCCTTTCTTTTACGGGCAAATACTCGAAAGGGCGGACGCTTCTCAACTGGGTGACGGCGTCGGAGCAAAACAACGACCGATTCGAGGTAGAACGCTCGTGGGACGGAAAGAGTTTTGAAAAAATTGGCTATCGCACCGGTCACGGAAGCACGCCAATCTCGCAAACTTATAACTTCAGCGATGTAGAAGTCAGCAAATATCCGCAGGCAAATGTGGCGTATTACCGCCTGAAACAAATAGATTTTGATGGACAATTTACATACACGCAGATTGTTCCTGTGACATTGTTTAGAGAAAACAAAGAAATCACTTCTATTTTTCCGAACCCTACCAACGACGTTCTCAACGTAGAGCTATCGGCGACGACGGAGGACTTTACGGTAGAAATATTTGACTTGACAGGAAAGTTATTGAGCAGCCAAATCGGTGCGCCAAGCGAATCCCAAATCATAAAAATAGACATCAGCAGTTTTCCAAAAAATATTTATGTACTGAAGATTTCAACCAAAGACCGCATTATTTGCTCCGAAAGAGTCGTCAAAATGTAGGTTTTTTGTTTTTCATTATTTCACATAAAAAAAGAGTTTTTACAAATGTATTTTGTAAAAACTCTTTTTTTGTTTTCTTATGCTACGCAAAGTATTTTTTTTATAGAATTTCAGGCAGCATTTTATTCGATGTGACTGTATTTTCAGACGTGCCTTGTAGAAATTCAAGTTTTTGCAAAAATATCGTCTGGCGAAGCGAAAACTGTTTGAGTCTGGCGGAGTTCCGACGAGTA
>JAYUHK010000238.1:0-7142 GCA_043767025.1 Saprospiraceae bacterium
TTCGCGCGCCGACGGGATTTTTAGGCAAAAACTTTAGAATTTCTACAGAGCACTTGATTTTTTTGGTTACTTTTTTTATCAAGAAAAAAAGTGACAAAGACCAAGTAAATAGCTACAACGCTAAATTCAAAAGAGTCAATTTAAAATCCTTGCGCAATATGAGTTATTAGTAGACAAAGTCACCGACACCTCAAAGGTGTCGGTAACTTATAAAACAAATTATTCTTATCGAATCAAACTCACCTGTCCCGAAAGAACTTTCGTTGCTCCCGTACCAGCTTGATACTCAATGAGATAGGCATACACATCGGGCGGCATCGGCTCTCCGTTGAAAGTGCCGTCCCAGCCTTCGTTGGGCTTTTCGTTGTTGTAAACTACCTTGCCCCAACGGTCGAAAATTTTGAAAGTCTTGATGACTTCGCCGCCCAAAAACAGAACGTTGAATTTGTCATTCGAGTTGTCGCCATCGGGTGTGAAAGCGTTGGGAATTTTTATCGGGACGGTCAAAAGCGTAATCGTAGCCGACTTGCTGCAGCCCGCCGCCGTCGTGACCGTCAGTTTATAGACATTCGTAGTTTGCTGCGGGAAAACGGTGATGACTGCGCCAGTGCCAGCGAGGTTGTCGCTATTCTCCATCCATGCGTAGGTCAGACCCGTCAGAGAAGCGGGCGCGATGCTGTCAATAGACAATTTGATGGCTGCGCCAAAGGAAACCGTGTCGTTGGACGGGTCAGAGGCGAGCGACAAAAATTTGATGCTCGGATTGACGGTCACGGTCGCACTGTCCGTCGTGGTGCAACCGATAGAGGACGAGTGAATGAGGCGAATCTTGGTAGTCCCTACGCTCGGCGAGATGCTCAAAGTAGGCGAATTGACTGATATTCCGTTGTAAATCCACAGATAAGTGCCGCCACCCGCGCTGCTTTTGGGGGTCAGGACTATTTGCTCGCCTTCGCAGACGATTAGTTTTCCGAGAATATCCAAGGTATCTTTTTCTACTTTGACGTTCACGGAGCCAGTTTTTTCACAAACGCCATTTTTTATTTTCACAAAATAAATCGTCGTAGCGGTCGGTGTTACGACGGGGTTGGGCGAGGTCGAGCTGAAGCCAGCCGGCACAGAAGTCCACGTGTGAGAATATGCTGCGTTGGGCTGAAAGTTCAGTAATATTGGACTGCCGACACAGATGGCGGTATCTTTGGAGGCGAAAGTCGGAGTTGGGGTGACGGTTACTTTTACTACCGCAGTTTTAGTGCAGCCGTTTCCGTAGGTAAATACGACCGTGTACGTTTGCGTTACATTCGGATTGACGGTGATGGTCGGCGTAGTTTGGTTGGTATTCCACTTGTAAGTGCCTCCTGTGCCGACTACACTGGCAGTCAAAACGATACTATTTCCGGAGCAAATCGTCGTGTCGGAGTTCACACTCAAAGTAGCATCTACTACGGTAATCGTGACGGTATCGCTTTTTTCGCATTGTCCGTTTTTGATAGTCAGGACGTAGGTAGTAGCAGTCAGTGGCTGCACCAACGGAGCTGGGTCGGTCGAAAATACCGTGCCGCCTGTCGCCCACGAGTAGGTGAAATTATTGCTTGGTTGCGTGTTGAGTTTTATTTGTTCGCCTTTGCAGATGATTTTATTCGCAGGAAATTGATAGAACCCGTAAGGAATTACTTTTACGGTCGTCGAGCCTGATATTGGACAAGATTTGTATTTTCCTTTCACAGTATAGGTCGTGGTGCTGCTTGGTGTTACGGTTGGGTTGGGGCAGGGCGTACAGCTTACTGCCATCTCGGGAGTCCATTTATACTCTGTCACGTCGGGTGCAAAAGCGGTAAGTTGTACGGTCGTGCCGGGGCAAACTTCTGGATTTTGGGGTGTTACGGTGATGCTTGTTACCTCATTGACTCTTACGATTGCCGACGAGGTATCGGTGCAAGCTCCGTTGCGAGTGATTCGGGTGTAGGTAGTCAATGCGTTTGCTTGGATTACCAAGTTGTATAAGGTGTCCGAAGTCAGTTGTCCGCTTATAGGAGTCCAGTTGAAAGTAATTTTTGGAAAATCAGCTGGCTCGTAAGGCTTTGATTTGAGGATTACTTTTTCGCCACGACAAACGAAAGTGTCGGCTGGCGCAATGGCGAATTTTAGGTGGTCGGGCAACGAATCCACGATGATGCGCACCGAATCCATCTTGATACAGCCTTGATTGTTGATAGTCGCCTTGACGACTACGTCCGCCTCAGGCGAAGTATTGACCACTCCAGCCACGATAGAATCTATTTGGCTCAACGGCGACCAAACGATAGTCGCATTGATGGGCTGCAAGGTGCTGGCAAATAATTTCGTAGATTTTCCTTTGCAAAGCAACAGCGTATCGGGTACGTTGAGTTTGATGTTGGACGGAATGACGGTAATATTCACAGTATCTTTGACCGTACAAACACCGTTTTTTGCGGTCAAATAATACGAAGCAGTTGCCGAAGGCGTGGCGATTGGATTAGCGATATTTTTTTTAGAAATACTGTCGGTCGCAGTCCAGAGGTAAGTCACGGTGGGTTGGGTGGCGGTAGTCCCCAAAGGCACCGAAATTCCCTGACAGACCATTGTGTCGTGCGCAACTTGCAGAACGGGTTTTGTAAAAATTTCAACCCTCACGCTGTCCGTGCTTGCCACAGGGCAGCTCGAATTGGTAACGCTCAAATAGTAGCGAGTAGTTGCCGTCGGCACGACCGTCGGATTGGGCAAATTGGACGAAAATCCTGCTGGGATAGACGACCACGAGTAGGACACGCCCGCTACTGCCGCGCCGCCGATAGAAACGGCTTGCCCGATACAAAGCTGCGTGTCGCGCCCAATGTTGTAGGTCGGAGCTGTCGCGTTGAGCGTCGTAATGGTCAATGAATCTCGATAAGTACAGAGCGGAGTCGTCAGAGTGACTTTGTATTTTACTACGCCGGCGGTGCTGGCGGTGAAAATCGGTGCAGGACAATTCGTGCAGCTCAAGCCCGTCGCGGGAGTCCATTGATAAGTATAATTATTGGTCGGATAGTCCGTTCCGGCATGGATTATGAACTGTTCGCCTTTGCAAACGGTCACGTCGGGACCAGCTTCTACGTTGTAAATTCCTACTTTTACGGTGACAGAATCTTTTTGGCAAACGCCATCAACTACCACTTTGTAAGTCGTGGTTTGGGTCGGAAAAGCCAACGGATTGAGGCAATTCGTACAGCTCAAGCCCGCCGCAGGCGACCATGTGATGTTGCTGATGCCAGTCCCAATGTTCAGCCGAGCCGTATCGCCGAAGCAAAGCGTCGTGTCGCCATTGAGTACCGTCAGAGGGATAGGCGTGAGAACCGACTGCGAAGACGGCGACCAATCTACCGAAATACCGTCGTTTTGGATTTGGTTGCCCCAGTCATTGACCAACACTACATATACTTTATTCTTTTTAGCATTGATGACGACCGCAAAATCGTCCGTATTTCCATCGGGTGAAAGATTGCAGTCGAACTCGTCGGTAACGATACTTTGATTGACTGGATTGATACTTACCAAACCCGTTGGGTCTGCACCGCCTGCGTAAGAACTGCGAATAGGCTGGTGATTGCGGATAAAATTTTTGACCATCAATGCACTGTCCAATACTTGCTGCTGTGTGAAAGGTCCCCACACATTGAAGTCAATATCAGACGGTGTGCCAGCACTTTGAAGCACAAACCCGAATGGTCCGTCGGCTTGCGCCTGAATAGTGAACCAGTAAAAATTCGGTTGGCTGAGTCCTACGTTGAGCCAGCAGCCACGATTGAGGGTGTCAATATCCATATCTTGAAATCCCGGCTGAAAGTAAAACGTGTTGGTCGCATTTTCTGCCGTCGAGCAGCCGTTGAGGGGATTGCCCAGCGCACTCATCAAGTCGGGCTGCAACTGACAATCAGACGCATCTAAACTAATCGAAAACGGCGTGCAACCCTGTGCATTGCCTACGATGATGTAGTAAGTACCGGGAGTTTTGAAGCTCACGGCAGGTAGATTTCCACTTGGGCTGGACGCTACGCAAGTCGTCGCCGTATCGCTCGGCAGCCCGTTCAGGACCAAAACGCCCGTCCCGTCGGCTGCGCCGTTTATTTTGATAGAGCCACAAATATTTCCGGGCGACACATATTTATAAACATACGTCGGACCGTCGAGAAAAAAATCATTCATGCAGGGGCTTCCCGTAAAATTCACGCCTTGGTCGCAGGTAGAAGCCGACTGTGTGAATGGAAAAGCAGTAATCAAAACAGGACTTTGGAGAGAATTGCCGCTGCAAGGCAACGCGGAGCAAGCCCATGTAAGTTTGAAGCCCGGTTTGGTGCCAGACAAGTCGGAATGGAACTTGACGGTAATGCAGCTTGCGTCTGATTTCACCAAAAATTGATTGTTGTTATCTACGCCTCTCAAACGCCCGATGAGCGGCGCGGTCGTCGAATTTCCTGCATAAAAATTCAGATAGTCGTAATCTTGGTTGAGATTGAAAGGAGTTTCGATGTCAAATTGCTCCACATTGATAGCGATGCAAGCGTGAATATCATTCGGGCAAATCGTGAATGTCAAATCCTGACCGCTGGAGTAAGGCGCATTGGGTCCGCCCGAGTCGTAGAGCGTTCCGAAGCAAGCCGTAGAGCCGGGCGCGCTGCCGATGTTGATTTCGGGATTGTATTTTGTGATGCACACACGAAATTTTCCTGCATTGGGCGAAGCCGAAGCCGAGTAATCATTCACTCGCAGGTAGTAGGTTTCGCCTGCCACGAGTCCCAACTGGTCTATCAGAGCCGAGAGTCCGTTGAGTGGCGCAGAATTGCAGGAAATTTCTTGCAGATTGCCAAAACCACAGTCGCCGCGATAGAGGGCGATTTGGGGATTTTTTAGCCCTGCCGTCCCGCCCGTTCCTTCTACCCGAATCGTGATGTCGAGGATAGAGCCGTTGGCGGGCATCGTGAAAGCAAACCAAACATCGCGTTGCGTGGTGCTGCCGTTGAAGCAGATGGGCGCATTAAAATCAGGGTCAATATTGCTGGCGGTCGCGCCTACATTCGAGTAGCTCGTCGTGTCGCAGGAAGGCAGATTGCCCAGATTGACAGCGGCTGCACATTCGTTGTTGGCGGGAGCTTGAGCCTGCGCCGCCGAGTAAAGTCCAACGATAGTAAAGAGTAAAATGAATAGTTTTTTCATTATTCGTTTGAGTAAAATTTTAATAGTTGTTGCAAAAAAATTGCATTTTTTACCAATTAGGAATTTCGTAATAAGTAAACATCGGTAAAGTTAAATATTTTTTTGAAAATCGAATAAATACTAACAATTTTTTTAGTCAATGTGTTTTTATTCTTACCAAATGAGCGGACTTGTCGTGCTAATATGAACCAAAGTATGCAAAAATTCATTTCAGTAATTGTAAAATTATAAGTAATTTTGCAACAAAAATAGATGCGATGAATCAACTTCGATAAACACGGAAAGCAAACATACAAATTCAAAGCAGGAACACACGCAATAGCTGTAAAAGCAATAGACCACGAAGGACTTGAAAGCGTGGAAATCCTCCAACTGAAAGTAAATGGCGACATCGAGCGCGCACAAAAATAACTATCAATTTTTTACTAAAATTAACAAATAATATGTCACAAGATTCGGCAATTCGCCAACTTATCGCCAGAGAATTAGAACGCCAACGACACGGCATCGAACTCATCGCCTCCGAAAATTTTACGAGCGCGGAAGTCATCTCCGCTATGGGCAGCTGCCTGACCAACAAATATGCCGAAGGTTATCCGGGCAAACGCTACTACGGCGGCTGCGAAGTGGTGGACGAAGTGGAGCAGTTGGCGATAGATAGGCTCAAAACCCTCTTTGGCGCAGCCTACGCCAACGTGCAGCCCCACAGTGGCGCGCAAGCCAACGCCGCCGTTTTCTTGGCTTGCCTCCAGCCGGGCGACAAAACTTTGGGTTTCGACTTGGCACACGGAGGACATCTTTCGCACGGCTCGCCCGTCAATTATTCTGGAAAAGTCTATCAGGCGCGTTTTTATGGCGTAGAACCCGACAGCGGCTTGATTGATATGGACAAAGTAGAGGAAATCGCGCTCCGCGAGCGTCCCAAAATGTTGATTTGTGGCGCGTCCGCCTACTCGCGCGACTGGGATTACGCTCGATTTAGAGCTATTGCAGACCAAATTGGTGCTTTACTGCTCGCCGATATTGCACACCCAGCAGGTTTGATTGCAGCCGGATTGCTCAATAATCCGATGGAATATTGCCATATTGTGACATCTACTACACACAAAACTCTTCGCGGACCGCGCGGCGGAATCATTATGATGGGCAAAAATTTTGACAATCCTTTCGGTCGTGTGACCCAAAAAGGAACTATCGTCAAAATGTCGGCTATCTTGGACAGCGGCGTTTTTCCGGGTATGCAAGGCGGACCTTTAGAACACGTTATCGCTGCCAAAGCAGTTGCTTTTGGCGAAGCTCTGACCCCCGAATTTAAAATTTACGGACAGCAAGTGATGAAAAATGCGGCGACTATGGCAAACGCATTCGTAGCCAAAGGGTACAAAATATTTTCTGGTGGTACCGATAATCACTTGATGTTGTTGGATTTGCGCCCCAAAAATGTGACTGGCAAACAAGCAGAGGAGGCGCTCGTGAAAGCCGACATCACGGTCAATAAAAATATGATTCCATTCGATACCCAAACACCGACCATTACTTCTGGTATTCGCATTGGGTCGCCTGCTATTACGTCGCGCGGTTTCGTGGAAGCCGATTGTTTGAAAATCGTAGATTGGGTGGACAAAGTCATCGAAAGCCATGACAATCAGGAAGTTATCGCAGAAGTTCGGAGCGAAATAAATAATTATATGAGCAAATTTCCGCTCTACTCGTAGGATAAGGAACGTAAATAGTTTTTAGTGATTGGTGATTAGTTGAATGACTCACGTTACGCAAAGAAATTTTTTTACTGAAATTTCAGGCGGCATTTTATTCAATGTGACTGTATTTTTAGATGTGCCTTGTAGAAATTCAAGTTTTTGCAAAAATATCGTCTGGCGAAGCGAAAACTGTTTGAAGTCTGGCGGAGCCGACGAGTATTTTTCGCGCGC
>JAYUHK010000239.1:0-20831 GCA_043767025.1 Saprospiraceae bacterium
TTCGCGCGCCGACGGGATTTTTAAGCAAAAACTTTAGAATTTCTACAGAGCACTTGATTTTTTTGGTTACTTTTTTCATCAAGGAAAAAAGTGACAAAAACCAAGTCAATAACTACAAAGCTAAGCTCAAATGAATCAATTAAAATGTTTCTGCGTAACATCATTAACTTAATTTTTCCTCATTCCTAACAAGACGTTTAAAATACAATACTTCAGCCATGTCAAAAAAGATTTTATTCCTACTTTGGGTCTGCTTGAATACGACCATTGCTTCCGCACAATACATCAACCCTGCGCTCCGACCAGCACCAACTTTGGATATGCCAGAATGGGCTAAACTTCTCTATCAAGAGCCAATCAATGCCAAACAAATAGATGTTGCGTTTCGAAGTTATTACCAAAATCACGATTTTGTAAAAAATAGCTATACTCGCTATTACAAGCGGTGGAGGCGCAGCGTAGAGCGACATCTGACTCCGTCGGGCGAAGTCGCAGCACCCAACTATGACGCACTTCTCGATTATCAAGCGCATACGCCTGCGGCAAACACTGGTCTGCGCTCCGCCAACAGCTGGACTTTTGTGGGTCCGAAAGAAACTTTTTGGCTCAAAGATGATAACTCTGCACAGTCCGCTTGCCCTTGGCAAACCAATATTTATGCGTTTGCTATCGCTCCGTCCGACCCAAATACCATCTATGTAGGCGCAGAAACAAGCGGTTTTTATAAAACAACTGACAAAGGAATGACTTGGACAAACATCGCTCCCAATTTTCTTATCGGTTCGCCGTCCGAAGCAGTCGCTGTCCACCCAAGTAATCCGAATATCGTTTATTTTGGTTCGGGCAGTCAAATCATCAAATCTACAGACGGTGGCAACACTTTTTCGGTCATATACAGCCAATCTAATTTATTTCCGAATAGAATTATCATCAATCCCAACAATCCAAATATTATTTTGGCAGCTTGCAGTGGCGGTTTGCGCCGCTCTATCAACGGAGGTACGAGCTGGACGGCTATCAATTCGGGTGCTGCTTGCTACGATATAGAGTTCAATGCGGCAGATCCCAACCGAGTTTATTTGTTGAAGAAAAAAACAGGAACTAACGATTTTTCGGAATTTTATACTTCTTCCGACGGCGGCGTAAATTTTACTTTGGTGACTTCGGGCTGGCCCACTTCAGTAGCGGACGGTGCAGGACGGCTGGCAGTAACGGCTGCCAACCCAAATTATTTGTATGCAGTACTGCTCACGACTGGCAGTCCGACGGTCGTAAAAAGTACTGACGGTGGCGCAAGCTGGGCAAGCATAGCGACAGGCGGCACGGCGGCTTTGGGAATGTCTAACGGACAAGGTTATTACGATTTAGATGTAGAAATCTCTCCGCTCAATGCCAATCATATTATCGTAGCGACCAATTCTTCCTATAAATCTACTGATGGCGGATTGAACTATACGCCTCTCGGAGGCTACGACGGTCCATTTGAAATTCATCCAGACATACAAGAAATTCATTGCATGGGAGCAGACACATGGATATCGACCGACGGCGGCATGAACTATTCGACTGACTTTTTTAGCTCCACAGCCAACCACTCGGCACGAAACAACGGAATATCTGGTGCAGACTTTTGGGGATTCGGGCAAGGCTGGAACGAAGATATTATGGTAGGCGGTCGCTATCACAACGGCAACAGTGCTATGTCCGAATATTATCCAGCAGGCTACGCACTCCGAATGGGCGGCGCGGAAGCAGGCACAGGCTATGTGATACACGGCAAAGCGCGAGCAGTAAAATATTCAGACTTGGGCGACGGCTGGATTTTGCCCGCCACATTCAACTCCAACTCCGACGGTAGATTCACTTTTTCCAAAACACCCAACGAAGATTACTATGGGTTCAACGCTGGAGAAGTAGAAACCGCAACCGGTTGCTACGGACATTTGTTCCTCACAGAAGGAAATTCATTTTGGAAAACCACCAATGGCGGTATTTCCTTCACTTCGCTTTTCACATTTCCTGCCAAAGCAAAAAAAATAGAACTTTCTCGCAACAATCCCAACGTAATCTATGTCAATACCGACAACTCGCTTTACAAATCTACCAACGGCGGCGCAAATTTTACTTTACTAACTATTCCGTCAGGATTTTCTTGCAACCAAATGAGTATGTCCATCAATCCGTTCAACGAAAATGAACTCTGGATTTCGTCGCCCAACGGGACAGCAGGCAGCCGTATTTTCAAAACCATCAATGGCGGCACATCTTGGACGAACCTGAATGCAGGCATCAATAATCTGTACGAGATTTTTAACATCGTACATATTGCAGGGACTTTGGGAGGCGTTTATGCTATTGCGCTGCCAAAAGCCTCCAACGGCTTACCTGCAAAAGTATTTTATCGCAATAATTCTTTGGCTTGGACGGACGTTTCGGACGGCTTGCCAGCTACTTTTTCAGCCCTCAAAGCAGTGCCATACTATAAAGGCGGCGTGCTGCGAATGGCAGGAAATCAGGGTATTTGGGAAACTCCCCTCTACGAAAATTCGACCTCTACCTCCGCTTATCCTTCAGTGGACAAGCTCACGACAGGCTGTGTGAAAGACACTTTCTATTTTGAAGATTTCTCTTACAACGCAGGTGCTTCTTCTTACAGTTGGTCGTTCAGTCCGACCCCAATTTTTGTGAGCAATTCCAATGTTCGGAATCCAAAAGTTGTTTTTGGGGCAGCTGGGATTTTCAACGCTACTTTGACTGTTAATGGCGGTCTTTCAAAAACAATTTCGGTCACACTCGGCAATGGGTGTTTGGCTGCCGACACGATTCCCGGCAACGCGCTTTCTCTCAACGGAACGAGTGCTTTCGCGGCTGCAAGCAAAAATTTGAATCTCAACTCCAATACGGTGACAATGACGGCTTGGATAAAGTCGAGCGCGCTTCAAAGTAGCTTTGCGGGTATTTTTTTCGCTCGCGGTGGGGCTACCACAGCCGGCTTGAGCCTCACTGCTACCAACGAATTGCGCTACCACTGGAACGACAACGGCTACGGTTTTGCGTCCAATCTTATCGTCCCCAACAACCAATGGACACACATTGCGTTGGTTGCCTCCCCTACCAAAATGACGCTTTACATGAACGGAAAAGCCGCCGTAAATACGACAACCATTCTTCCAGAAGAATTTAATACGCCACTCAACATCGGACTCGACCCCAACGGGACAACTCGTTATTTCAACGGCTTGATTGACGAAGTCTGCGTATTCGACCGCAGTTTGACCCAAAACGAAATTAGAGAATTGATGCACTTGACTAAAGTTACCGATTTCAGCGGCTTGGTTTCTTACTATCAGTTCAATGAAAATACAGGAACTGCCTACGACAATGCTAAAACAAACCACCTCGAGCTAACAGGTGGCGCAGTGCGTTCTACTTCGAGCGCGCCCGTCGGAAAAGGCGTAAGCAACCGACAAACTGTAACTGCGGGAGGCGTTGTAAATTTTACGGGAACTGGAGCGACGCTCAAATTCCCGACCTCTGGCACTCGTCCCAACGGAGAAGTTTGCCTGTCGAGAATCAACCAAAATCCAGACCAAACTCCAAGCGGCAATCCTGCCCAAGCCAACGCTTATTGGATTGTAAATAATTATGGAACGAATATCAATTTTTCGGCTTTAGACTCGATAGCATTCTCCAACGCAGGCAACACGAACAGCTATAATGCCAACCAATTCGATATTTTCAAACGCAGTTCTTTTGCCGACGGCAGCAGTTGGGGCGTGCGTCAGGCGCAAAGTACAGGCGTAGTGCAAGGCAGTGACGGAAGTATCGGCTTCGGTGTGGGCAACAATATTTCCAATTTTGGACAGTTCGTCCTTCAGCCCAATTCTGCGCCGCTTGCGGTGGATTGGTTGAGTTTTACGGCAGCCGTGCAGCAGCAGCAAGTCCAACTTCGCTTTGAAGTCGTAGAGATGAATACCGACCGCTACGAGTTGGAACGGAGCGAAAATGGAGTTGATTTTCAGGTAATCGCAACGATAGGGAGTAGAAAGAACAACGGTTTGGAAAATTATAACTACACCGATAAGCAGCCACTGCGCGGCATTTCGTATTATCGAGTGGCTGAAATAGGAAAAGACGGCGCGCGCAAAAATTCCGTAATCCGAGCGATTACTTTTTCGGCTTTGCCAGAGCAATTTGTGCTGTTCCCGAATCCCGTCGATGCCAAAAATCCTCTGCACATCAACACGGATTTCAAAGGAAAATATACCTTAAAAATTTATAATTCGGAATCCAAAAAGCTGTCGGAGAATACGTTGTCAGGCGACGCTGTTTTAGAGAATTTAGCACTTCAGGCGGGTATTTATTTCTACGAAATATTTACCGACACCCAACGAATCACGGGAAAGTTTATAGCTAAATAGCAAAGTCAATGGTAATTTTTTGATGTATAAAGTTTTCTATTACATTCGTTGAGCCAAAGTTGGCAGCCATTTTTGTTCCAGTGCGAATCTGAATGACAAAAAAGGGTTTGTTTGGATTTTTTAAAAATATCAAAAACATCTATCATCGGCATTTTCAATTTTGGATTTTGTTGGACAAGCGGTATGAGCTGATTGTAGCGGTCGGAGTCGGGACTTATGATGCTCACTGGATTGGGCAGTATCGAAAAATAAACGTCACAAAAACCTTTATTTTTATAAAATTCAGAAATTTTATTGAGTAAATTAACTGTCTTATTGATTTCTTCGTCTGAAATATATTTTGAAACGGACGGTTTTGTTTCATCAAAAAATAGATATTCTTCGTTGTTAGAAACATATACTTCGGGTACAGTTCGCTTCAAAAATCGGTAGTTGATGTATGCTTTCAGCTCCTTGAATGGCGCAAAAATACGACTGTCAAAAACGATGCTTTGTAAATGATTGTTGGTTTCTTTGTTGAATAAATTAGATGTTATTTTTTCTAATAATGTAGCATTTACGGCGGTCGGAGCTGGTTCCGCTTTTTTAGGCGGCTCTGTCAAAGGGACGACTGTGAAAGCGGTAAGGCTGTCGAAAAAAGTCAAAAGATGCCTTTCTACCAACTCAAAAATCAGCACATTATTTTTGGAAGAATCCAAATCAATTTTAGGAAAATTTTTTACTCGCCACGGATATTCGATGTTGTAAATGGTATCTACCATCGGCAGTTGAGTTTTTGACTTCAAAAAATGCTTACTCAAATAGCTGTCATGAACTAAACATAAATTTATTTTTTTTTGTATTGGAAATTGTTCGATCGGAACTTCCAAAATGGCGGTGTCAAATTTTTCCTTTTGCATCGGAAGGTAGGACATTCCATAAAGGTCGCCGTTTTCGTATTTGTTGAAACCCAATATTGACTTACTTTTGTATTTTATTTCATCTATTTGCTCAAAATAATTATCGTTCAGACAAATTATATACAAAATAATTAGAAGTAACAAACTGCAATAAATTATAATTTTGTTCATGTTTTAAAATTGAAAATAAATAAATTGCTTTTGATTAAAAACTCCAAACAGATAACAAGCGAGCAGCAAACCAATCCATTGCAACCAAAAAGCTGCGGTATTTTTAGTAAAAAAATAAGGCAGATATTTTTCTTTCAGCAACAAAAAAGCCACCAAAAAGAGTGAAAAATATATTTCGTTGGTCTGAAGCTGCAGCGAAACACCAGAATATGTTCCAACGGCTACAATTTTTTTTATAATTTCAAGGGCTTGATGCAAATTTTCGGCTCTAAAAAAAATCCAAGCAAATGTCACCAAACAAAAGGTGCAAATTATCTTAAAATATTTTAAAAAAACGCTTTTGTGATTAGTAAAATTTAGTCGTTGGAATATTTTTTGGGTTATTTTTTCAAAAATATAAAAAAATCCGTGCAGTCCGCCCCAGACTAAAAACGTCCAATTTGCGCCGTGCCAAAAGCCGCTCAACAAAAAAACTATAAAAATGTTGGCGTTTCGCCGCGCAGTTGTGATTTGATTGCCGCCGAGCGGGACGTAGAGATAATCGCGAAACCAAGTGGAAAGTGAAATGTGCCAGCGTCGCCAAAATTCAGCAATCGATTGAGAAAAATAGGGCGCGCGAAAATTTTCCATCAATTCAAAACCCAATATTCTCGCGCTGCCAACTGCAATATCCGAGTAGCCCGAGAAGTCGCAATAAATCTGAAACGCATAGAAAAATACAGCTAACAACAGCGATGCTCCGCTCAAATTCTCAACATTGGAGTACCCAAAATCTACCATAACGGCGAGGCGGTCGGCGATAACTACTTTTTTGAAAAGTCCAAAAGTAAGCAACAGAAGCCCGCTTTTTAGTTTTTCAAAGTCGTATATTTTGAGTGTGCGAAATTGCGGAAGTAAGTTTTGCGGTCGCTCTATCGGTCCAGCGACCAACTGCGGAAAAAACATTACATAAAGTGCGAAAATTCCGAAATTTCTTTCAGCTTTTTGATTGCCTCTATACACTTCGACCGTGTAACCCATAGCCTGAAAAGTGTGGAAAGACAAGCCGATAGGCAACAAGATGGACAGTTGCGAAAAATGGATATTCTGTCCCCACGCTTTTAGAAATTCGGTCAGATTGTAAGAAAAAAAATTATAATATTTAAAAATAAAGAGAACTCCCAAATTAGCTATCAAACTCACACTCAACAGCATTTTTTTGATATGCTCGGTTGATTTTTCGATTTTTTGAGCAATAAAATAATCAACTACAATCGTAAAACCCAATATAAAAATATATACGGGCAAAAAAACCATATAAAAGTAACAACTTGCCGCCAACAACAACTTCCAGCGCGCCCGATGCGGAAGCTGAAAATAAAGCAGCACTACGATAGCAAAAAAGACAATAAATTGCAGGGAGTTGAAAATCATAGCACGCAAAAAGTAAAAATATATTGCAAGTTTCTTTCAAGATAAGCCAAAAGTAGGTCAATTCATTTCTTTAAAAACTGCTTTTGTGGCGGTGCAATTTACTATTTTTAAAACTGTACGAAAAGTAAATCACAAGACCTACGAGCAGCCAGACGGTGAAACCAATCCAATTTTTGAGTTCGATTTGAGCCATCAAATACAGGCAAAATAATACACCCAAGACGGGAATAAGCGATAAATTATGAAGGACAGAAAGTACCAGAAATATGGCGCAGGTCAGTAAAAAAATCCACATCGGAATTTTATGTTTCCACAAGTTCCAACCGCTTTTGAGGGTTTTTTCTTTCGGAATTGTCGAAGAATCGAGATATTTTTGAAATTTTGTAGCCTCTAAATTCATAATATATGCCTCCACATCGTTGTTGGCGGCTGTCAATCCTGCTGCGTCGGTCGCCATTATTTGCTGCTGTAAAGTACTGGCTTCGCTTTTGCTAAGCGACTCGAAAAGCTCGTCCGATTTTACGGCTTGCGACTGATTGGTAAGAAATGCGACCGCTTCATTTTTTCCATAACTCGTTATCAACCAAGCACTTATCAAAAAAATAAGCGGTAAAAAATATTTCGCATTGATAAAAGGCGTTTTAAATTTTCGAGGAATATCTGTCTTATTTTGCAACAATAACACTCCACCGCAGACCAAAATAAACGCAAAAAGTGTCCCGATGCTACACAAGTCCGTTACCATCGTGAGGTTGAGAAATAATGCGGGAATAGCCACCACAAACCCTGTCACAATCGTAGCGAAAGACGGCGTTTGGTAGGTAGGATGAATTTTTGAAAAAACTTTGGGCAGCAATCCGTCGCGGCTCATACTCATCCAAATACGCGGCTGCCCAAGCTGAAAAACCAACAAAACACTCGCCATCGCTACCACCGCAGACACCGCAATGATACCGCTCATCCATTTTAAATTATATTTTTCAAACACAAAAGCCAACGGGTCGCCGACAGCGAGCAAGTCATATTTTACCATTCCAGTCAGCACCAACGCAATAATGACGTACAAAATAGTGCAAATAATAATCGCCCACATCATGCCGCGAGGTAGGTCGCGTTGAGGATTTTTACATTCTTCGGCGGTCGTCGAGATAGCATCAAAACCAATATATGCAAAAAAAACTGCCGATACGCCTTTCAGGATTCCCGCCGCTCCGCGTGGCGCAAAAGGGTGCCAGTTGGCAGTATCTACATAAAAAACGCCGACCGCAATGACCAACAAAACCACTGCCAACTTAATGATTACCATGATGTTAGACGCATTTCGGCTTTCTTTTATACCTCGATAAACGAGTGCCGTAATCAAAATAATGATGAGCAAAGCTGGTAAATCGGCGACAAAATGAAAGCCCAAAATCTGCGGCGCAGTCGTCCAAGCCAAATAAGCTCCCTGCAAAGCGGCATCTAAATTTTCAAAAGTCTTTCCGCTTTGCATCAATATTTCGGCTTGATTGAAGCCTTTGTGCGCCGAAAAATAATCCATAGACATCCACTCGGGGACTTGAATACCAACGGAATGAAGCAAGCCCGTAAAATAATCACTCCACGAAATAGCGACCGTAATATTGCCAATCGCATACTCCATAATCAAAGCCCAGCCAATAATCCACGCAATTAGCTCCCCGAAAGCTACATACGAATAGGTGTAAGCACTGCCCGACACAGGTACCATACCCGCAAACTCCGCGTAGCAAAATGCAGCAAAACTACAGGCGACCGCCGTAAAAATAAAAAGTAAAATAACGCCCGGTCCGCCGTCTGCACTCGCTTGACCGATGGTGCTAAAAATCCCAGCACCAATGATGGCGGCAATGCCGAAGGCTGTCAAATCGCGTACGCCAAGATGTTTGCCCAAATTGCCGTGCAACTCTTCTCGCTCTGCGAGGTCTTTTTGAATGTCCAAAGCGGATTTTTTACGAAAAAGTTGGCTCCAATTCATAGTTTTAATATTGGTATTTTATGCTTCAAAACGGTTTAAAAAGGCTTGTAATGTGTTCATTATCAAGGCGGTAACGGTCATCGGACCCACGCCGCCCGGCACTGGCGTAATGTAGCTGCACTTCGGCGCGACTTCGTCAAAATCAACGTCACCTACTAACTTGTAACCCTTCGGACGGCTTGCGTCTTCTACTCGATTTATTCCAACATCAATCACGACTGCGCCCTCTTTTACCATGTCACGTTTTATGAAATTCGGTATTCCGATAGCTGCTATCAAAATATCGGCGCGCCGACACTCTTCTCCTACGTCTTGCGTGCGACTATGCACCAGCGTTACCGTGCAATCGCCGACACTGGCTTTGCGGGACATCAAGATGCTCATGGGAGTTCCCACGATGTTGCTCCGACCGACTACCACGCAGTGTTTTCCTGACGTTGAGATATTGTACCGCTCCAAAAGCATCAAAATTCCGTAGGGCGTGGCGGGTAAAAAAGCAGTCATTCCTTGCGCCATTTTCCCAAAGTTAGTCGGGTGAAAACCATCTACATCTTTGGCAGGGTCAATGGCAAGTGTCACTTTATTTTCGCTGATGTGCTTGGGCAGCGGCAACTGAACTATAAATCCGTCAATATCAGGATTTTCATTGAGGTTTTGTATGATTTCAAGCAATTCGGACTCCGAAATATCTGCATCTTTTCGTATCAAAGTCGAGTGAAAACCCACTTCTGAACACGATTTTACTTTATTGCGGACATAAGCCTCGCTGGCAGGATTGTTGCCGACCAAAACTGCCGCTAAATGTGGCGCACGACCATATTTTTTTGTCACAAAAATTGATTTTTCTGCAATTTCTGCTTTTATTTTTTGTGCAATAAAATTACCGTCTATTAGTTGCATAGTTGGGTTGTAAAATACTAAAATGATTGGTTAAATATATTTTGGAACGAAGATATAGCAAATTTAAAATATCCGTATATTTGCGGCTCGAAATAAAAAAAATAGTGATATGAATTTGAACTTGAAACAACACAAAGATACAAGGCTTTTTATTATATTAGGTGGTTTTTTTATTGCCAACGCCGTCGTAGCCGAAATGATTGGTGGAAAAATATTTGCCCTCGAAGCCACGCTCGGTTTGCAACCCATCAACTGGAATTTATTTGGGCAAACTGGCTCTTTGCAGCTCTCGGCAGGCGTTGTGAATTGGCCCATCGTTTTTATTATGACCGATATTATCAACGAATATTTTGGCGGCAGAGGAGTTCGTTTGCTCACCAACCTTACTATCGTATTGATAACATACAGTTTTCTGATAATTTTCGCAGCTATGAATCTGGCACCCGCAGAGTTTTGGCGCAGCACCAACGTTGCAAACGGCGTACCCGATATGCAGCTCGCTTTTTCGGCTATTTTTGGGCAGGGATTGTGGATTATTCTCGGCTCTTTGACCGCTTTTTTGTTCGGACAAGTGTTAGATGTTTTTATTTTTCATAAAATAAAACAAGTCACTGGCGAAAAATATATCTGGCTTCGCTCGACTGGCTCTACCCTTTTTTCGCAACTGATAGACAGTTTTTTGGTCTTATATATTGCTTTTGTGCTGGGTCCGCAGCATTGGAGTATATCGCTTTTTTTGGCAGTCGGAACAGTCAATTATCTCTACAAATCTGGTATGGCGGTACTGCTGACTCCCGTTATCTACATCGTCCATGAGGGAATTGAGCGATATTTGGGCAAAGAATTGGCAGAAAAAATGAGAGCAAAAGCCGCATTAGGGACAAAAGACGTTGCCTAACTCCGTCAATACTCGCCAAAGACTTCACAATCTGAACGGCTGTCGATATTAGTCCCTTTTTATCGAAATTCATTTCGTATCTTTGCAAAAATTTTTAGAAATGGCAAAGAAAGAAACCGTAATATCCCTGCAAGTCGTCTATGAAGACAACCACATTATTGCAGTCAATAAACCAAGCGGATACTTGGTGCAAGGCGACGAAACTGGCGATATACCACTCACCGAATATGTAAAAAATTACATCAAAATCCAATACGACAAGCCGGGCGCAGTCTTTTTGGGCGTTTGTCATCGGCTCGACCGCCCTGTGAGTGGCGTGGTTGTCTTTGCGCGCACGTCCAAAGCGTTGGAGCGAATGAATAAGCTGTTTGCGAGCCAAGAAATCAAAAAAACGTACTGGGCGATTGTCCGCGAAAGACCCGAACCATTTGAAGGAACGCTAACCCATTATTTGGTAAAAGATACTGACAGAAATGTCACAAAAGCGTTGGACGGCGTGAGCAATCGCAACCCGTTGGCTAAAAAATCAACCCTGACTTACGAACTCATCGCAGATATTGACGGCAATTATTTGGTGGAAGTCCACCCACAGACTGGACGCTCGCACCAGATTCGTGCGCAGCTCGCACGCTTGGGCTGCCCGATAGTAGGCGACCTAAAATACGGCTACAAACACCCCAATCCCGACGCTTCTATTTCGCTGCATTGCAAAAGTATGACGTTCATCCACCCCACTAAACTGACCGAAATTACCGTTTCTTCGCAGCCACCCAACACTTATCTTTGGAAACCTTTTTTGAAGTAATCACAAACCCAACTCTAACTGATTTTTGATGAGGTAATAATACGCTCCTTTCAACGCAACCAACTGACTGTGAGTGCCTTGCTCCATTACTTCGCCGTCTTCTAATACAATAATATTATCGGCATTTTTTACGGTACTCAATCTGTGGGCTACAATAATTACAGTTTTTTGCTTAAAAAATTCTGTTAAGTTTTCCATAATTATCATTTCGTTGTATGCGTCGAGTGCGTTGGTCGCTTCATCAAAAAACAAATATTCAGGATTTTTGTAAACGGCTCTGGCTATCAGCAAACGTTGTTTTTGCCCTTGACTCAACCCAATGCCGTCCTGCCCAATTTTAGTATTAAAACCCAAAGGTAGTGACTCGATAAATTGATGAATATTCGCAATTTTTGTGGCGTAAATTAGTTTTTGCGGCTCTATTTTATCCGCTCCAATCGTAATATTGTGAGCAATGCTTTCCGAAAATATAAATCCGTCTTGCAACACCGCTCCACATTGCTCGCGCCAATCACGCGAATAAATTTGCGATAGCAACTGCCCTCCTACCCGAATATGTCCGCTACTTGGCTCATAAAATCGCATCATCAGCTTCAAAAGCGTAGTTTTTCCGCTCCCGCTCGTCCCAACGATTGCCGTAGTTTTTCCTTTCGGAATTTTTAGTTGAATATTACGGAGGATATTTTTTGAATATTCAGCACCATACTTGAAGCTAACTTTTTCAAAAATTATATCTCCATTAAAATTATTTATTACTGAATTTGTGACATTTTCGTCTTCGTCCTCTTTGCTATGGATTTCGTTCATTCGCTCCAAGCTAATTTTAGCATCTTGCGCCGACAAAATAAACTGCACCATCATTTCGAGGGGCGCATTGAGCTGCCCGATGATGTATTGAACCGCCAACATCATGCCCAAAGTCATTTTTCCCTCTGTCACAGATTTGGCAGAAACAATAGTTATTAGGATATTTTTGCTTTCATTGATAAGCGACGCACCCGTCCGTTGGTATTGGTCTAATGCCAGATATTTGATATTGACTTTGAATAATTTAGCTTGAATTTTTTCCCAAGCCCATCTTTTTTGCTTCTCTGCGTTGTGGAGTTTTATTTCGGACATTCCATTGATTAATTCAATCATAGATGACTGATTATCAGCCATTTGGTCGAACCTTTTGTAGTCCAAAATTCGCCGTTGGCTCAAAAAAAACAAAATCCAAAGCAAATAAGAAACCGTAGAAATAAGAAATATTATAAATATTGTGACATTATAAAAAAATAAAATTATTCCAAATATCAAGAAATTAAATGCCGAGAAAGCGGTAAAAAGTGCCGAAGATGTCAAAAAATGTTCTACTCGGTGGTTGTCCTGAATCCGTTGGATTAGGTCGCCAGTCAGTTTGGTATCGAAGAAGCGAATCGGTAATTTCATCAATTTTACCAAAAAATCGGACACTAAATTGATATTAATTCGAGTACCGATATGCAACAAAATCCAGCTGCGGATAAACTCAATCGAAAGTTTGGACAAAAACAAAGTAGTCTGTGCTATTAGTATCAAATAAATGAAGCTAATATCCTGATTTACAATGCCTATATCGACGATTGACTGGGTAAGAAAAGGAAAAATAATCTGAATAATACTCGCAAAAAATAGTCCTAAAACGAGTTGAAACAGCAGTTTTTTGTACTGAAAAAGGTAAGAAAAAAGGTAAGAAAATGATTTGTTTTTTTGCGCGGATTCCTCTCGCTCAAAAAAATTAGGCGTTGTTTCCAAAAGTAAAACAATGCCTTCGGACTGCCCCGAATCGGACGGACTCGCCCAACCGTCTAAAAATTCTTGACGTGTTATTTTGAATTTTCCGGCGGCTGGATCTGCCACCCAAACATGGCTTTTTGTGACACGATAAACTACGACAAAATGATTTTGTCGCCAGTGGGCGATGCAGGGCATCGGAAGCTCCGAAAATAGTTTTTCAAAGGTTACTTTTACGCCCAAAGTCCGAAATCCTATCTTTTCTGCCCCGTCACTAATGCCCATCAAAGAAACGCCGTCTTTCTCCAAATGTGTCGCTTCTCGCAAAAAATCAATGGCATAGCTGCGCCCAAAGTGACGGGCAACCATTCGCAGGCAAGTCGCGCCACAATCCATTGCGTCGAGCTGTGGATAAAACGGAAAATTAGTCATTCGGCATTGATTACCAATATGTTATGCCAAAATCTGTACCGAAAAACAAAAATAAATACGAATTAAAAATAATATGAGCCGAAAAATCAAGCCTGCGGTAGGATTTGATTAGGAAATGGCGCATTTTTTAGTTGATAAGCCGTTTTAGTTCGCTCAATTTCATCATGCAATCAATCGGTGTCATTCCGTTGAGGTCTAAATGTTCCAACTCTGTGAATAATTTTTGCATTTTAGGGTCGAGTTCAAAGATGCTTAATTGTACTGGTTTTTGGGCTAAATTTTTTAATTTAGATTTGATTTGTGACTTGATTAAATCTCCTGCATCTTCGTTGATGTGCTTTTTTTCGAGTGTTTCGAGGATTTGGTTGGCTCTATCAACGATATTTTTGGGCATTCCAGCCATTTTTGCGACATGGATTCCGAAGCTGTGTTCCGAGCCGCCTTCTAAAAGTTTTCTCAAAAAAATGACTTTATTGTCTATTTCTTTGGTCGCCACATGAAAATTTTTGATGCGGGGAAATTTTTCAGACAGCTCGTTCAATTCGTGATAATGAGTAGCAAAAAGTGTTTTGGGCTTCGCAATTCCGTTGTCGTGCAAAAATTCTGCGATGCTCCATGCGATCGAAATACCGTCGTAAGTGCTGGTGCCACGCCCGATTTCGTCCAACAAAATCAAACTTTTGTCGCAAATATTGTTCATAATACTCGCCGTTTCGTTCATCTCCACCATAAAAGTAGATTCGCCCGACGAAATATTATCGCTTGCGCCGACCCGAGTAAAAATCTTCTCTACTATCCCAATTTCGGCAGCATCGGCTGGCACAAAACAGCCGATTTGTGACATGATACAAATGAGAGCAGTCTGGCGCAAAAGCGCGGATTTTCCCGCCATATTTGGTCCCGTAATCATCAATATTTGTTGCGTTTCGGCATCTAAATACACGTCGTTGGGGACGTAAGATTCGCCAATTTCCAACTGCTGCTCAATGACAGGATGCCGACCAGCTTTGATGTCAATATTCAAATTTTCTGTCACATTTGGCTTGCAATAATTATTTTTTTGGGCAACTTTTGAAAACGAAATCAAACAATCCAATCGCGCAATTAGTGAAGCGTTTTGCTGCATTGGCTCTATGTAATCAGACAAAAAAACCAGCATTTGCTCGAATAATTGCGCTTCTATTTCAGATATTTTTTCTTCCGCCGTCAAGATTTTTGTTTCCAAAATCTTTAATTCTTCTGTAATATATCGCTCTCCCGTCGAGAGTGTCTGTTTTCTTATCCAGTCACTCGGAACAGTAAATTGATTTTTATATTTATTGGTCACTTCGAGGTAATACCCAAAGACACCATTATAGCCAATCTTCAAATTTGTGACACCAGTTTTGACAGATTCTTTTTGCTGAATGTCTAAAAGTAAGTCTTTGCTGTTGTGAATTAGGTACTTCAGTTCGTCCAATTTTTCATTAAAGCCACTCAAAAAAACACCACTTTTGTACAAATTTACGGGAGCTTCTTCGATGATTTCACGATGTATTTTATCTCTCAAAATAGGACAGAAATTCAGATTTTCGCCTATTTTATTCAGATACAAATTGTCACTTTTTTGCAATAAATTTTTTAAGGGTTCGATGGCGAACAACGCGCGTTTTATTTGGACTACTTCGCGCGGATTAATTTTTCCCAAAGGGACTTTCGATATCAGTCGCTCCAAATCGCCAACCTGCCGAATATATTGTTCCAAATCATTTTTAAGTTCTTGATTTTCAACGAAGTATAGAACAGATTGCTGCCTTTCTTCAATCGCTAATTTAGAAATAAGCGGCATAAGAATCCACTTTTTCAACATTCTCGCACCCATCGGTGACACCGTTTTGTCAATAATTTGGAGCAAAGAAACACCTTTTTCGTGCTGGCTTTCTATCAATTCTAAATTGCGAATCGTGAATCTGTCGAGCCAAACAAAATTTTCTGCCTGAATCCTATTTATTTGAAGAATGTGCTTCAAATTTTTGTTTTCTGTCGTTTCGAGGTAGTACAAAGCCGCTCCAGCGGTGATTTGTGCGAGTTCCATTTCTTCTATCCCATAGCCTTTAAGTGACTGAACCTCAAAGTGTTGGAGTAATTTGTTGCGCGTAAAATCTATCGTAAAAACCCAATCTTCTAAACCAAATAAGTAGTATTTTTTGCCTAATTTTTTTTCAAATTCTTTCATAAAACTTTTGGGCATCACGACCTCCGAAGGATTGTAACTTTGTAACATTTTGTCCAAATATTGAAAATTTCCTTCGGTCGTAAAAAACTCACCCGTAGAAATATCGAGAAAGGAAATTCCTAATTTTTCCTTCGCACCCATAAACACAGTTGCCAAAAAATTATTAGACCTAAAATCCAACAATTTATCGTCCGTCGTCACACCCGGAGTAATGATTTCTGTGACACCTCTTTTGACGATTTTTTTGAGCGGACTCGGCTTTTCGAGCTGCTCACAAATCGCCACACGGAAGCCAGAACGCACCAAACGAGGCAAATACAAGTCCAAAGAATGGTACGGAAAGCCCGCCAACTCAATATCAGAGCCGCCATTGTTCCGTTTGGTAAGCGTAATCCCGAGTGCAGCAGAGGTTTTTATGGCATCTGCACCAAAAGTTTCGTAGAAATCGCCTACCCTAAAAAGCAACAAAGCCTCCGGATATTTTGCCTTCACATCAAAATATTGTTTCATTAAAGGCGTGACTATCAAGTCATTAGGTCGAAAATCTTTAGCTTCGCCGGGAGTTTGTTCCTCTACAAATAAAGTCATTTTGGCTGTGTAATATTTATGTAAAAAATTGGGCAGGTTTTAAAATTCATCTATCTTTGTGGCATGAAGCAATATTATTGCTTTTTTTATATTTCAACAACAATTATCGAAATTATTTTATGTTAAGCGAACAATTAAAAAATTTGACGGCGGCAGAGTCAGATTTATTGCTGGAAGCGATTCCTACCATCACAGTTTTGATTGCAGGTGCAGACCATGTGATTGACCAAAAAGAATCCGATTGGGCAGCGAAATTAACGCATATTCGTAGTTTTGTGACATCTGGTCACAATCAAAATAAGCCGGACGACACCAATGAATTTTATGCTTGGGCTGACAAGCACTATCATGAAAAATTTGATGCACTCCTAAAAAGTTCTCCTATTTCGACCGATATTCTGACACAAAAATTAGCGAGTTTGAACCCAATTTTGGCGAAATTAGAGCATCAGTTCGCTAAAAAACTGTACCACAGCTTTCTTTCTTTCGCCGAACATATTGCCAAAGCGTCTGGTGGAGTTTTGGGTTTTGGAAGTGTCAGCGACGCAGAAAACGACTTGATCGGGCTGCCGATGATTCATCAAATATAAGAAAAAAATAGATAAAAGAGTACGATTTGTGACATTTTTAAAAAAATGTCACAAATCGTACTCTTTTATTTTTCTATAAAGCGTGCGCTCCGAAATACCCAAATCGTCTGCTGCTTCTTTTCGTTTCCCAACGTGCTTTTTTAGAGCTTTCAAAATCATCGTTTTTTCCATCTCTACGATGGAAAGATTATCGTCCACAAATTCTGGAATTTGTGTAGATTCTTGTTTTTCTATGATAACTGGCTTCGTTTTTTTAGGCTCTTCGCTAAAATAATCCATGCCGTCGGAATGAAAATTTCGAGTGGCGTAATTTTCTGCGTGGCGTTCATTGCTCGGATAATCTGCGGGAGCTTGCAAGCCCTTAAAATATTGAGCGTCAGGCACTTGCAAATCATTATTTTTTATCAACTCAAAGACCAAAGACTTCAAATCATTCAAGTCTTTCTTCATATCGAACAAAAGTTTGTACAAAATTTCGCGCTCTTGAAAATTGTCACTTTTTCCGACATTTTCGATATTTATCGGCAAATTGCGATGTTCAATATTCGGAATAAACTTTTTTAAATCGCTGGCAGTAATATTTTTATTTTCGGACAAGACTGAAACCTGTTCTGCCAGATTTTTCAGCTCGCGAATATTTCCTCTCCAGCGATAATTCCGCAACACTTCCTGTCCGTCTTCGTCCAATCTGATAGAAGTTGTGTGGTATTTTTCAGCAAAATCAGACGCAAATTTCCTGAAAAGCGGATTAATATCTTCAGGTCTGTCCTTCAAAGCTGGTACATGAATAGGCACAGTATTGAGTCGAAAATACAAGTCCTCTCGAAATTTTCCTTTTTTTACATTGTCATAAAGTACCACATTTGTAGCGGCAATTACTCGGACATTTGTTTTTTGTACTTTGGACGCTCCGACCCTCAAAAATTCGCCCGACTCCAACACTCGAAGCAAGTAAGCCTGCGTATCTTGGGGCATTTCTCCTATTTCGTCTAAAAAAATAGTGCCGCCATCTACGGTTTCAAAATATCCCTTTCTCGCCTCGCTCGCCCCAGTAAAAGAGCCTTTTTCGTGTCCAAAAAGCTCCGAATTGATAGTTCCTTCGGGTATTGCGCCGCAATTAATAGCGATAAATTGGTTGTGTTTTCGCGGACTTAAGCTATGAATAATCTTTGAAAAAACCTCTTTTCCTACCCCACTTTCTCCAGTGATAAGTACCGTCAAATCGGTCGGAGCTACTCGAATAGCCGTATCAAGTGCTTGATCCAATGCCTTTGAAGTACCGATAATACCGTATCGCAGCTTGATAGAATGAAGATTATTGACCATAATTGTTGATTTTTTTGTCACATATTTGAATAATAAATAAATTTTTAGCTAAAATTTTATTTACTATTCCCACTCAATGGTTGCTGGCGGTTTAGTACTAATGTCAAAAACTACTCGATTAATTCCTCTCACTTGATTGATAATTTCGCTGGATACTTCGGCTAAAAAATCATACGGCAACCTGCTCCACTCGGCGGTCATTCCGTCGGTAGAAGTGACTGCACGGAGCGCGATGGTTTTTTCATACGTCCGCTCGTCACCCATTACGCCTACGGATTGGACGGGCAAAAGTATCGCTCCAGCTTGCCAAACTTGGTCGTAAAGTTGGTGTTCTTTTAATTTATTGATAAAAATAGCATCTGCATTTTGTAAAATTTCCACTTTTTGCTCTGTCACATCTCCGAGTATTCTGATACCAAGTCCAGGTCCCGGAAATGGGTGTCGCATCAAAATATGACGGGGCAAACCGATTTCTGCACCGACTTTTCGGACTTCGTCTTTGAACAGCATTCGCAGTGGTTCTACTATTTTCAAGCCCATTTTTTCTGGCAATCCGCCTACGTTGTGATGTGATTTTATAGTGGCAGATGGACCGTGAACGGACACAGATTCTATCACATCTGGATAAATAGTGCCTTGACCCAACCATTTTATACCTGTCACATTTTTGGCTTCTTCCTCAAAAACTTCTATAAATACGCGACCAATTATTTTTCTTTTGGCTTCTGGTTCTGTAACTCCCGCCAGCTCTTTCCAAAATCGCTTACTGGAATCCACTCCGACGATGTTCAGACCCATATTTTTGTAAGAGTCAAGGACTTCGTGGTACTCATTTTTGCGAAGCAGACCATTGTTGATAAAAAAGCAAATTAGATTTTCACCGATGGCTTTGTGGAGCAACAACGCCGCCACGCTCGAATCTACACCGCCCGAAAGCCCCAACAAAACTTTTTCATTTCCTAATTTTTCTTTGAGCGTTGTGACAGCGTCTTCTGCGAAAGTCGCTGGTGTCCAGTTGGGTTTGCAACCTGCTACATCGTAAACAAAATTTTTGAGCAGTTGCAATCCGTCCAATGTATGTGCTACTTCGGGGTGAAATTGTAGGCAAAAAACAGGCTGTTCAAAGTGCTTGGGCTTGGACTGAAAGGCAGCATTTTCAATATTTTCGGTGCCACAAAGTCGCTGAAAACCGTTAGGAAGTTCTGTAATGGTATCGCCGTGGCTCATCCATATTTGAGATTTTTCTTCTATTTCCTTAAAAATAATTGAATTTTTGTCAAAAATTTGGGTCAGTTGGGCTTTTCCATATTCTCGTGTTGCGGAGCGTTCTACTTTTCCGCCGAAGTATTGGGCGATGTATTGCGCGCCGTAGCAGATGCCGAGCAGTGGTTTTTTACCTATTATATGGTTGAGATTGATTTGTGGCGCATTTTCGTCGCGAACAGAAAAGGGGCTTCCCGACAAGATGACTGCCTTTATGGAAGGGTCGTTGATGTCAATGCTTTGGTGGAACGGCAGAATTTCTGTAAAAACGTGGAGTTCGCGGATTCTTCTGGCTATCAGTTGGGTGTATTGCGAGCCGAAATCGAAGATGATGATTTTTTCTTTCATGTGTCAAAGGTACGCCACTTTGAGCAGAAATTTAACACCAAAAGTTATTTTTGAGATAAAATTTTATACCCTAATTAGGGTATTTTTAGCGAAAACACAATATTTTTTATTAAATATTACTTTTTTTTGATGTGTTTTTTGGTAAAAAAAACTCACAAACGCACCGATAAATCAGCGGTCAATATATGGTAAGTTATTTATATTCAACAAATTAGAAATATAATAAGAGGAAAAGAGACAACTCAAAAAACACACAACACCCCAAAAGTGTCTTTTGGATAATCAATTAAAATATGTGATATTTGTGCTGTCTTAATGAGGAAACGGTATAAGTTGTTTAGAAAACGGTCAAAAGGGATAAAACATATAAAAAACAAGCAAACTCCAAAACCAATTATATCGGATATGTTCATGGGATAATACAAACATAGTAAGGGAATATCAATCAAAAGTGAATGATGTCTTGCTAACATTTCAGCCGGTCAGAAGCTAATTTAGTGGATTTTATTAGTTGTTTTGACCGGCTTTTTTTCTTTGAAATAATCTTTAGACGGATTATAATTTGTTGTTCTGTGCCGCGTCGGTCTTCTGTGCCGATGCGGCTATTTATTTAGCACCAAAATCTGTGCCAAATTAAGTAATTCATGTTATGCAAGGATTTTAAACTGCCTTTTTTGGATTTAGCCTTGTAGCTATTTACTTAATCTTTGTTACTTTTTTTCTTGATAAAAAAAGTAACCAAAAAAATCAAGTGCTCTGTATAAATTCTAAAGTTTTTGCTTAAAAATCCCGTCGGCGCGCGAAAAATACT
>JAYUHK010000240.1:0-9379 GCA_043767025.1 Saprospiraceae bacterium
CGCGCGCCGACGAGATTTTTAGGCAAAAACTTTAGAATTTCTACAGAGCACTTGATTTTTTTGGTTACTTTTTTTATCAAGAAAAAAAGTGACAAAGGACAAGAAAATTACCACAAAATCAAGCTCAAATGATTCAAATTCAAATCCTTTCGTAACATGAGTTAAGTAAAAATTACTTCATTCTTTGGCGCGTGACTTCATACAACATGATGCCAGTCGCTACCGAGACGTTGAAAGAATCCGTGCCGTTGGTCTGCGGAATCTTGAAACGCTCGTCCGATTTGCGGAGCAAAGTCGGGCTAACGCCTTCGCCTTCCGCACCGATGATGAACGCCGTAGGAACGTCCAAATCGAGTTCAAAAACATACTTTTTGGCGGACAAATCGCCCGCAAATACCTGAAAACCATTGAGTTGTAATTGCTCAACGGCGTTGAAAATACTGGTTTCGCGGCAGACGGGAATGTTGGAAAGTGCGCCCGCCGAAGCCTTCATCGCCTCCTCGTTGATGAGTGCCGAGCCTTTTTCGGGTACCACCAACGCCTGCACGCCAGCGCAGACCGCCGAGCGAGCAATCGCGCCGAAATTGCGCACATCGGTGATGCCGTCGAGCAGCAAAATCAGTGGCATTTCTTGGCGTTCATAGACGGTCGCGAGTACGTCCGCCAGCTTGTAGTAGGGGAGCAGCGCGGCTACCGCAATCACGCCCTGGTGTCGGCTGCTTTGCACCCATCGGTCTAATTTTTCTTTTGGGACGAACATCATCGGCACGTCCCGCTCGCGACACAGCAAGCGCATCTCACGTTCCAGCTCGCCGCGCGTTCCTTGCTGCACATAGACTTTGTCAATCGGATTTCCGTTGCGCAGCGCGTCAGCTACTGGATGATGACCGTAAATAAGGGAAGAATTTTGGCTCAATGTTGCTATAATTTTAGGCTGCAAAGGTAGCGAATGTTTGGGAGATGCGCTTTGGTATGAAAAAATATTCAAAAAAATTGTCTGAAATAAAAAAATAAACACAAAATGAGCGTATCTTTGCGCACGAATTAAGACGGACACCATAGCTCAGTCGGTTAGAGCATCGGTTTGTGGTACCGAGGGTCGTGGGTTCGAGCCCCATTGGTGTCCCCTAATTACTAAAAAATCCCTTTTTCAGATACGCTGAAAAGGGGATTTTTTTTGTAAAAAAATGCAAAAAAAGATTATTCTCGTTGGGGTAATATATTCTGAAAAAGGCGTTGGAGGAGTGAATATTCTTTGGTGTAGATAGTTATGGCGGCTTTCATTGCTTGCTTTTTGGGCAACGTTTTGTTGTAGCTTGTTACCAAATCGGAAGGAAGATTGATAGTAACTGAATAGCTGTCGCCTGACGGTAGCAACGATATATCTTTTACGCTGCCCGTCAAAGTCCCAAATTGAGCGGACGGATAATTTTGAATCTCAATGACTGCTCGCTGTCCTATTTCTACTGTACCCGAATTTTTAATGTTGAGATTCCCTTTTACCACAAATTCAACGCTCGACACGTTGGGTAGGATAGTACAGAGAGTATCTCCTTCTCGGGCTAACATATTGCGGTTCCATGCTGTCGTAAAAGTCAAAAATCCAGTCGTAGGTGCTTTCAGAATATGTTGGTCTGTCCATTCAAAATATCGTCCCTTCAAATCGTTTATCAACTGCTTAATTTCAAATTGTGCATTACTCACCGCCCGCGCGCGTTCACTTTTCAAATCATTAATTTGGGTTATAAGTTGCTGTTTACGAACGTCATTGGTTATTTTATTGGTTTTAAAATTTTCTAATTGACGATTTTCGTTGAGCCATTTGGACTCTGTTTTTTCTTTGTCGATGTCTGCAATAACGCCGTCTTTTTGGAGGGATTGGCTTCTGAAATAATCTTTTTGAGTCAAAGAAAAATCTTTTTCGTATAGGTTTTCTTGTTTATTCAGTGAATTATTTAGGCGTTCAAATTGAGAAATTTCGGAATGAAGAGAATTTATTTTTACAAATACGCTATTGTCTTTCAGCAGATGTTGGAATTGCTGAAACCTTTGAAGCAATAAAGTATAGCGGTCATGTAAAATCCCTAATTCAAGATTTTCGGGACACTCAAAGAGTAGATAATTTGAAATTTGACCAATATGCTCAAATTTTTTAAAAAAATCAGTCAGACGGCGAAAGTCCGCATCGTTTAAAGTTGATTTTATTTGCATAATTTTATCCCCAACTTGGACAGGCATTTTGTCACTAAAAAAAATCGAATCTACTATTCCAGTCGTCCTGCAAATCAAACTTATAGGTGGAATTTCAGAATTAATCACGCCTGACATCATCAGCTTATTAGGGTATTTTATGAACGCAGCTATGACGAAGCAGGAAAACATAAAAATTGAAAGCAAAGTAATCCCCCAATAAAGAATTGCTCTTGGCGGATTTCCAAAAATATTTTCTATATTTAGTTGTTCTTCCTTGTGTTCCAGTTCGGGCATATAATTGTTACTCTAATTCTAATTGATTCTGTACCAACTCATAGTATCTCCCTTGTTGGGTGACCAACTCCGAGTGCGTACCAATTTCAGCTATTTTTCCATTTTGCAACACCACAATTTGATGAGCATTTTTGACCGTACTCAAGCGGTGAGCGACGACTATCACGGTTTTATTTTCAAAAAAATAATTCAAATTTTCTAAAATTTTCTTTTCGTTACTTGTATCAAGGGAATTGGTGGCTTCGTCAAAAAATAAAAAATCAGGGTTTTTATACACCGCCCGCGCTATTAAAATTCGTTGTTTTTGTCCTTGCGATAATCCTACGCCACTGCCTCCGATTTTTGTGTTGTAAGAAAGTGGCAGGCTGTACACAAAATCTTGAACATTGGCTACCTGCAACGCTCTATCTAATTTTTCGAGCCGCACGGTTTCGTCACTTTCGGCAATATTTGCTGCGATAGAGTCCGAAAAAATAAACCCTTCTTGCATGACCGTTCCACATTTGCTCCGCCAAAATGACTTATGGATTGCTTCTAAAGGTATCGTGCCGACGCTGATTCTTCCCTCTGTCGGTCTATAAAATCCTAATAATAATTTAAGTAAAGTCGTCTTTCCGCTACCGCTTACCCCAACGATTGCCGTTATTTTTCCAACAGGAATATCTAATGTTATCTTTTCTAATACATTTGGGGTCACGTTGGAGTAGCGAAACCCAACGTTTTCAAGTCGGATAGATGAATAGTCTGGCAGTTGGCGAATGGTTGGCAAGTCTTCCCGCTCTTCGGCTTCGACCTCACTGATTTCGCTGAGCCTTTGAAGACTTATTTTAGCATCTTGGGCTGTCCTTAAAAATTGTATAAACTGGTCGAAAGGCGCACTCAACTGCCCTACTATATACTGGATAGAAACCAGCGTACCCAACGTAATCTCTCCCTTGATGACCGAAGTGGCAGCAATGGCAGAGATGATAATATCTTTTAGACGGTTCAAAAAAGATGCGCCGAAATCCTGATACTGCCGAAGTGCTAAAGATTTTGATTGCACCCTGAATAAAACTGCTTGTACATCAATCCATTTCCAACGGCGTTTTCTTTCGCTGCCCTGCAATTTTATTTCTTGCATTCCGTGCAACATCTCAAAAAGTGTCTGCTGGTTCACAGCGTTTTGTTGGAAGGTAAGATAATTGAGGTCTGCTCTTTTTCTCATAAAAATCAATACCCAACTGACGTACAAAAAAGAAAAAAAGAAAAAAACACCAAATATCAACGTATTGAAAAGCAACAAGATGGCAGAAAACACGACTATCGTTATCAATGAAAAAAAGATGTTGAGTACCGACCCCGTCAAAAACTGTTCGATTTGGTCGTTGTCGCGGATTCGTTGGAGCAAGTCCCCTACATTTTTGCTATCAAAATAGCCCAAAGGCAAGCGCATCAAGCGCATCAAAAAATCAGATATGAGCTGCACGTTCACGCGCTTTCCTATCTGCAACAGTATCCACGACTGTAAAAACTGAATAGACGTTTGGCTCACAAACAACACCAACTGAGCGATAAGCACAACCCATACAAAAGATAGATTTTGACTTTGCACCCCCACATCTATCAACGACTGGGTAAGAAACGGCACCATGACCTGAAATGCTAAGCCAGCCAACATACCAATTCCGAACTGAACGATAAGCCGCTTGTAGGGTTTTAGATATTGCAAAAGATACGACCAACTTTGGCGAGTAGTGCCATCAATATTGGCTTCATAAAAATCAGGAGTTGGCTCTAATCCCAACACGATACCCTTGCCGCCGTCGCTGCACCACGAGGCAGCAAACTGCTCTGTGGTCAGGCGCAGCAAACCATGAGCGGGGTCTGCCAAATACATAAATTGACCTTTTATTTTGTAAAGCACCACAAAGTGCCGTTGCTGCCAGTATGCTACACAAGGCAACGGGAACTCCCCCAAGCCCGGACGGTCTGGCTCCGACCGCATGGCTATTTTGACCGAAATGCTTCTAAAACCGATGTCCTCTGCCGCCTCCGAAATGCCCAACAAGCTAACTCCCGTTTTAGACACTTGGCATTTTTCGCGAAGCGACTGGAGCGACCAACGCCTTCCGTAGTGGTCGCAGACCATCTTGAGGCAGGCGGCACCACAGTCCATTTCGTCGAGTTGGCGAGTGAAGGAAAATTTGGGCATGGGTCACGCTTGCGTTTCTTTCTGGACGAGGTCTTTCATTCCATAGTGTTCGATTGCTTGCTGCTTGAGCGGGTTGGTACTCCACTCTTCCCAAACGCCTGTGTAAGGGTCGTAGCCGCATTTGAGGGGAGCAGAGTAGAGGTCGTCTGGATTTTCGCGATACGCTCTGCAATCAGTACAGATGTGTCGGAACTCGCAATCTTTGCATTTCGTAATCTCATCTTTTTTGATGTACCAATACTTTGTGAACTCTGGGTTGGCAATAACATCTTCCAACTTGGTGTCGCTGATATGACCAAAATGATGAGCCATACTGGGACAATTTTTAATATAGCCGTCTTTATCAATGCTGATTTTACGGTTCAGACAGGTATTGTGTTGTTGGGATTCGGTAAAGGTCGGAATATTGATAGAGAAATAATTTTTAGAAATCACGCCACATCCTCTGACGTCGCTAATACATTGTTCTGCCAAGTAAACTTTTGTATAGTTATTTTTCATAATTATTTCTTCATTTTTCTTTGCTTGACTTAATACTAATAGACTAACTCTATCAAAACTACCATTGGTAAAATGATGCAAAATTTCCTCTGAAAAAGGAGCTATTACCTCCACTGATATGAATTTAGTACCATCAAAATTACCTAAAAGTTTTTTAAAATTTTGAATACAAATTTTCTCAAAAAACCTTATTTGAATATCTCTACATCCTAAATTTTCCAAACCCTTAACTATGCTACCATAATCAATATTATATTGAGATATATCAATAATGGCATTCGTAATTTTAGAGGAATCGTCCCACAACACATCTAATTTTGGAAATTCATTGACATTTTCTGTCCAAAAAATTAACTCATTTTCTGTTAGAAATTCGAAGTATTCTAAAATAGTACTTCTGTTACTATGATATTTTTTGATAATATGTTTCAAAGTTTTGCCCTGACTATATTTTAAAATGTGTGCTAAACCAGAAGGTATCAGGTAGTACTTTTCTCGCCCTATATCGTAAATAGCACATCTACAAGCACCTATTACTAATAAGCAGGTAGAGAATAGTTTTAATTTATTATTTATCACCAATATTTATAATTTTAGATATATGTTTATAAAAAGGGAATGGTCGATATTCACTTGTTTTCCAACATTCTATAGTCAATGAGGCGTTTGGTTGTTTATTAATTATACTATCTGTTTGATATTCTTCCAAGGAACATTTAATCTCTGTGTAGATAAATGGACTATTGGAAGCATTTTTGATTGCTTGTTTCATTGAAGTATTTTAATTTTTCTGCAATTAGTCTGTGTAAGAAATAATTACACGGATAAGATACCATATCATATTGTCCTACTGGGTTGACCTCCAAGAAAATAAATTCTCCATTTGGAGTTTTTATCATGTCAAGAGAGCCTGAATTAATATCCATTAATTCCATAAAGATGTTAATTTTGTGTTCTACTTCTTTTGGTATTTTATACGGTATATTTCGGTTTGGGTTTTCAATATCATAGTTTCTAAAATCAGTCTTAGTTTTTTCATTCTCTTGTGAAAAAATAGCCATGCTATAATTTTTTCCAAAAAAATGGAAAATCCGTAATTCAATTTGTTTTTGTATTTCTACTTGAAAAAGGGAATAATTGTAACGCCTATCAATATCAATATTATCTTTTTGTACTATCGTTGTTTCGTTGTAAAAACTGGAACCAGTCGAATTATTTATGAGCAGTGATTCGCCAATAGATTTTGTAATAATGTTTTTGCCAAGATAAAAGCAGTCATTGATTTCTTTTGTAATCATTGTAGATGGAATATTTAAACCGCATTTTACTGCATTATCTAAAGCCAATAACTTATTGGTATTTCCTTGTCCAATTTTATTAATATTCGGAAGAGAGTTAAATTTGTTGGCAATAAAGTTACCGATAACATTATGCTCTAATTTTATATGTTGATTTATTTCAACAATACTACTCTCACTATACTCGAAACGGAGAGGCACATACCCCCGTCGATACCAAATTCCAGTAATATTACTTAACAAAAATCGAGTCGTATTTAGCATAAATATAATTTCGATTTTTGAACTATTGAGTACTATATTTTCGATTTCCAAAATATCTTCAGGAAATACCAATGTATAGGGTACGGCATAATGATCCAGCCAACTGCAAACTTTGAAAGTAGTCCTATCTTTGGGAATTGAAAAAATAAAAATCATATTTTAATATCAATGTAAGTGAGCATTGTTTCGGGAAAAAGAGGCAGCCCGATAGTCTTGCGGCGGCGGTTGATTTCTGCGATTTGCTCTGCCGTTAGTTTGGAAGTATCTACGCCCAGCACCATCCAATAGTAGTAAGGCTCTTTGTGTTGCAACCAGACCAGCCGTCTATCTACTACCCAGCCATAATGGGAGGGCTGTATTTTGCCGCGCATCAGTGCTGTATCCAAGGCAGGCTTCAGAATAATGTTCAAGCTGTCCGCATCAGCGTGGGCAAGAGTGACACTTAATTCAGCTTCGCCGCGTCGCCCAATTTCTCTTTCGTCTGGATATCCGTTTTTGGAAATGAAAGCGACAAAATGTAAAAAATTGAGTGAATCTTTGGTTTTAAATTCGTTGGCGGTAATTTTTCCTCTATTGTATTTTTCGGTATCAATTATGTTTGAGAGGATTTTTCCATACCTTATGCTTTCATAATACTCCAAATCTTCCCCTGCGTAATAATGTGTGCTTAAATCAATTTTTTTTATGCCGTCTAATTCTTTTCTAAGCGCACTTTGGGATTTATCAACGATACAATCTGCATTTTTTACCTTGTATTCGTTGAGTTTGAGCTGCCATTCGGGGCTGTGATTAGTCATATAATGGTCTAATAAGTCAGTACTGTCGCATCTACAAAAGGCTCGCAGCAAATACTTTTCTGCCTTTTCTTTATTTGCGCCAGACTTTGCCGCTACCGCAAATGCTTCGTACAGATGTCGGGCTTTTACAAAATCAACTTTCTTAAAAGCCACCTCATACAAGTCAAGTGCTTCTGCATATTTCCTCCCCTTCACCAACTCGTGTGCTTCGTTGATGGTGTTGTAATATTCATTGTATTGCGCAAAAAGGCTGTTGCACATACAAAAGCAAATTATGGTAGATAAAATTATTTTATTCAAGTTCATATTTTCCTATTTTAATTTGTAGTTTTTTAAATTGACTTAACCAACTGTCAGTCAGTAATTTACGTATAACAATTATTGCAAATTTATTATTTGCAAAATGCTTTATATTAGATAGTACAATAGTGTAAAAACAAGCCTTTTGTGAAATATATTTTGGTACACTAATTTCGTCTAATAATTGGTAATCAATATTTTAGAATATATCTAATGCCTATTAAATGGTGATTAGTTTTAACGGCACAAGCAATTGCTAATCAATTAGTTACAATATATTATGTAATCACAAATAATTCTACGCAAATACTAAACAAAAAAACTGTGGCTTTTTCTGTATTTTATTTCTTAAGGCGTATTTTAAAATACTCATTATGTATAAAAATACGACAAAGTATTGACCCACAATATTATAAATTGAAGAATTATAAAATCAAGATTCAAGCCACAGTTTTCAATAAATTTTTAGCAGCAAGGACCACCACCATACCCATCACAATCGACGTTAGAAGTCAAGTCAACATGGTCAATATTACCATTTATCTTTGTAGGCGCACACCCGCCACCTACGATACGAGAAGGCTTTGCAATTTCGTTGCTTTCAAAAGCAACAAATAAGTCTGATTTGATAGATTGAAACTTTACTTTCTGTTGATGTTTCATTTGTAAAAATAATTTAAAAAACGAATAATAAGCTCTATGACGTTGAGTTTTTTTTACGTCCATGTCGTCTGCCTTTGGCGTATGGCCAGTGCCAAAAGCGGGAAGTGATGGAAGTTCCCACTATTTATGTTCGAAGCGAATAGTTAGTTGATTTTGCCTTTCACTTGGCTGTTACAAAAATAACGTAGTTTTTATATTTATTATTCATTTTTTTGAATAATTTTGTTTCGTTTTGCGTTACCTTTGTTTCGTTTTTCGACATCGCCACCCAAATAGGGCTTTCAAAGCGTATCTTTATCGCCGAGAAAGCATTTTTTTAACTTCTAACAACAGAAAAAATCATGGACGTGAACCAACTAACTGCTATCAAAATCAAAGAAGTCCGCACCCAATTTGGTATTTGTGCCGAAACGGTCGCCGAGCAACTCCAAATCAATAAAAGTAACTACAGCAAACTCGAGAACGGTAAAGTAGAAATCACGCTCCACAAACTCAAAATCATCGCCGACGTACTCAAAGTACCCATGTCGGCATTGCTCCCCACACTTTCTCCAAGCCATTTGAACGTCACAAACGGCGATAATTCACCAATAAATGGTACTCAAATCAATCACTACACGGACCCGCAAATGACGCAAAGTATCCAAGACGCTATCGCCCTGCTCCAACAGACGCTGAGCAAAATGCAGCGAGATACCAAATAAAACTTGATGGATTGTTAGAATAAGAAGGTGTGCCTAAATAATTTTTTTTGGCAACAGCTTTAGCTTTTGTATAAAAAAAATGGTGCATCGGCTTTAGCCAAATACTTGCCACAAGCGAGTCGTTTAGGCTAAAGCCAATACTAATTATTATTCGTTGCCCGACTGCTAAAG
>JAYUHK010000241.1:0-2387 GCA_043767025.1 Saprospiraceae bacterium
AAAAAAGTAACCAAAAAAATCAAGTGCTCTGTATAAATTCTAAAGTTTTTGCTTAAAAATCCCGTCGGCGCGCGAAAAATACTCGTCGGCTCCGCCAGACTTCAAAAAGTTTTCGCTTCGCCAGACGATATTTTTGCAAAAACTTGAATTTCTACAAGGCACGTCTGAAAATACAGTCATATTGAATAAAATGCTATCTGAAATTTTAGTAAAAAAATATTATGCGTAACATCAGTTATCTAAAATAAATGACCTTTTGGGAATTACATCGGAAAAGCATAATAATATTCGCCCGGAAAATTCTCATACACGCCTTCCAGAATTACTTTTCCAGTCGCTTTGCCGAGTATATTGATGATGTCTTCGATGTTGGCTACCGACTGTTCGTTGATTTTGGTAATCACGAAACCCGGGTCCATATTTGTTCGCTCCGCGCGGCTGCCGACCGTGATGCTGCTCACATATACGCCTGCCTGCAATCTCATTCTGCGAAGTTCTTCGCGCGTCAGGTTGCGCAAGTCAAAACCTATATTTTGGAGTATTTTGTTCGCTCCGTCGCCGTCTTTGTTGGCTGCTATCAAGTCGGTCGTGTTGCCTCTATTTTTTAAAGTAAGTTGTACTTTCTGGTTTTTTCCATCTCTGATAAAACGAATTTCTATCTTGTTGCCCGGACGATAGCGACCGACTTGCTCCTGCAAATCTGGCGTAGCGCGGATTTTTGCATCGTTGATTCCTACGATAATATCGCCTTCGCGAAGCCCTGCGTCGTCGGCACTGCCGCTGGGCGTGATGCGTTGGATAACCACGCCTTCGGCAGAAGGGAGGTTCAAACTTTCCGCTATTTTGCCTGTCACATTTCCGATACTTACGCCCAAAACTCCACGTTGAGCTGTCCCGAAATCTCGCAAATCTCTAATCACTTTCATCACCAAATTGGACGGCACCGCAAACGAATACCCTTCATAACGTCCTGATTTCGTGATGATTGCGGTATTGATGCCCACCAATTCGCCGTTGGTATTGACGAGCGCGCCGCCGCTGTTGCCGGGATTGACTGCCGCGTCGGTTTGGATAAAAGATTCGATGGAGTAAGCGTCGTCCAAAATATTGATGCTCCGCCCTTTGGCACTCACGATGCCCGCCGTGACCGTAGATTCGAGGTTGAATGGATTACCGACCGCCAGCACCCACTCGCCGACCCGAAGCGAATCCGAGTTGCCGAACACCAAATGTGGCAAATTTTGGGCAGCAATTTTTATCAACGCAATATCCGTCGAAGGGTCTTTGCCGACTACTCGCGCCGTAAAAGAACGCTTGTCGTTGAGCGTAACCTCAATATCTGCGCCGTCCTCGACCACATGGCAGTTGGTGACGATATAGCCGTCGGGCGAAATAATCACGCCACTTCCCGACGCGATTCCGATGGAGGATTCGCTGTTCCAAAGGTTGAGGTCAATGCCTTGCATGGCTTTGATATTGACGGCGGCGGGAGTCGTCGCCTCCGCCGCTCGAATAAAATTATTGGGGGAAGAAGTCAAAAAACGGCGTTGCAACTCTCCTGAAAGGAGCGCGTCGTTGTAGCTGCTGAAGCGAACTGGATTACCGTCACTCCGAACTAAAAATTCGTATTTTTTTTCAAAAAATTTATACGCCGCTACGCCCGCCACTGCGCCCAAAAGCGAAATAGCGATGGTAAAAAGAATATTTTTCCAATGCGGCAGGACGAATTTCATGCGTGTCGTTGTTTGTTTTTGTTGTAACGAAAAATTAAGAAAAATATTTGATTTGAATAGCAAAATATTTTCTATACAAGTTACCGACACCTCAAAGGTGTCGGTAAATTCGTGTAAGCAAACTTTTCCTAATATATGCAAAATAAATATATGTTTTTATCGAAATTTACTTCAAACCGTATTTTTTGCGCCCGTAACTTTGCGGTAATAAGTTACCGATACCTCAAAGGTGTCGGTAACTTGTGTTCCTCGAAGCCTCTATTTTTTCACAAAAAAAAGAATTTTAAAATGAAAAGAATAATTTTAATGCTGTGGGTGGCGGTCGCATTGGCGAGCTGCTCGAAAAGCAAAATGGAAAACACCATCGCACAGGGGCGCATCTTGGCGTATGGAAGCAACCAACCCGTGGCAGGTGCGCGGGTGAGCCTACAAGGCTGTACTTACAGTTGGCAAGGTGGGGGATATTGCAATATTATAGACTCTACAACTACGCAATCAGATGGAAAATATCATTTTAATTTCGTCGGAGAGAGCACAGACAATTATATTGTCTTTGTGAAAGCCGACGGATACCATAAAAATGACTACCTCATCAATGACTTTCATACCGACTTTACGCACGACATCACCCTCGACCCCTACTCGTGGATACGC
>JAYUHK010000242.1:0-22039 GCA_043767025.1 Saprospiraceae bacterium
CTGCCCGACAACAAGCCAGAAAACCGTTTTTTATTGCCGTCTTTGGTCTTGATATCCACGATCGCCGACACGCGACCACCATAAGTGGCGTTGAAACCACCCGTCAAAACGTCCACTGTTCGGATTGCCTCCGTTTCAAATACCGAAAAGAAGCCGATACTGTGAAATGGATTGTAAATAGTCATGCCGTCCAACAAAATTTTATTTTGTATCGGCGAACCTCCCCGAATATAAAGCTGTCCACCTTGATCGCCCGTAAAAACTATTCCCGGCAAAACGGTCAAATATTGGGCAATATCGGGTTCGCCGCCCGCAGAAGGAAGCGATTTTATTTCCTTGACACTGACCGATAATTTAGAAACTTGCACCTCTGTTCTCGCTTTTTCTTTTTTTGCAGAAATATCAACAGTTTGCAATTTTATGGTGCTTTCTGCGATGTTCAAACTCTGATAAACGATGCCGTCGGTAATTTTTACGACCACGCTGGTCGAGTCGTAGCCGACAAAAGTTGAAAAAAGCGTGTACTCGCCGTTCGGAATTTTGGAGATGGTAAAAAACCCACTTTCGTCTGTATTGCTCCCAAAAGTCGTGCCTTTGAGAAAGACGGTCGCGAAAGAAACGGGCTGCCCAGTCGCTTTGTCATAGACATTCCCACGCAATATTCCGGATTGAGCGATCGTGTGAGTGGTAGCAAGGGATACAAAAATAAAAATAAGGACAAAAAATTTACGCATGATATAGTTTTAGTACGATGTTTTAAAAATCGCTACAAAGTTAAGAATTGATTTGAATAAGGAATGAAGAAAAAATAAAGTACTCAATTTTTTTAAATAAATTCAATCAATAATAAGGCATTTTTGAGGCGCAACGCTGGGCGTTGTAACGAAAAAATAACGCAGTGATTGGTTATAATTTAGCAAAAAAAATAAGTAGTTTATTTTATACGCGTTCCTAAAATATGCCGTATGGCAAAAAATGACTTTTCAACTTCTAATTGTTCCGTCTTCCATCAGCAAACATCGGTCGCTCAAATTCGCCAATTCTTGATGGTGTGTGACAATTACAAAGGTCTGATTAAAATCTTTTCGGAGTTGAAAAATTAGTTGGTGCAAGTCGAGCGTGGTCGCCGAGTCCAAATTGCCAGAAGGCTCGTCGGCAAAAATAACTTTGGGTTGATTGATGAGGGCGCGGGCGACGGCGACGCGCTGCTGTTCGCCCCCCGAAAGTTGGTTGGGTCTGTGTGAAAGTCGGTCAGCAAGTCCCAAATAATCCAATAATTCTTTGGCTTTTTTTTGCGTTTCTCGGACGTTTTTTTTTCCAATAAAAGCGGGCATACAAACATTTTCGAGCGAAGAAAACTCGGGCAGCAAGTGGTGAAATTGAAAAACAAAGCCTATTTTTTCGTTTCTAAATTTCGCTAACTCCTTCATATTCAAGGACATAACCTCTGTTTCGTCTATAGTAAGCCTGCCTTTGTCGGCTCTGTCCAATGTGCCAAGCAGGTGGAGCAAAGTACTTTTTCCCGCACCAGATTTGCCTACTATGCTCACCACTTCGCCCTCACGGATAGCCAAATCTACCCCTTTCAAAACTTTTAAATCTCCGTAAGATTTTTCAATTCCAATCGCTTGAATCATTTTTATTAAAAAATTTGGACGCAAATTAATGTATTTTTTTACTTTTTGAGCAAAAAATATTACTTTTGTTGCTCCAAAGCTATCATATTTAACTTTTCAACTTGACGACGACTATTTACTTAAAGCCTGAAAATATTTCTAATTCTTCGACAAATGTGACTGCTCGAAAACCTCTTCGTATTTTACAGCTCTGTAAAAAGTTTCCGTATCCGCTAAAAGATGGCGAATCTTTGGCAGTCACATATTTGAGTAAAGCACTGCACGAATTGGGTTGCGAAATCACGCTTTTGGCTATGAATACGTCCAAACATTTTTTTGATATTTCTCAACTTCCGTCTGATTTTGGTCACTACAAAAATATTCATACGGTCGCAATAGACAATGAAATACGCAGTTTAGATGCCTTCAATAACTTATTTTCTAAAAAATCTTTCCACATAAATCGCTTTGAATCAACAACTTATAAAAACAAGTTGGAAGAACTTCTCCGAGAAAATACTTTCGATATCGTTCAGTTGGAAACGCTTTATTTAGCGACTTTTGTGGACACTGTTCGCAGTCATTCACAGGCGTTGGTCGTGATGCGCTCACACAACGTGGAGTTTGAGATATGGGAAAGAATAAGTCACAATACTTCCAATTTTTTCAAAAAAATTTACCTAAATTACCTCACCAAAAAGCTAAAAAATTACGAAATTTCTAAATTAAATGACTACGATTTTTTGCTCCCAATTACGCTCCGAGATGAAAATAAGTTCAAAATATACGGCTGCAAAATCCCCCAATTAGTAGTTCCGATTGGTCTTGACATTAGCAATTATATGGCAGAAAGCGCAAGTTTTAATAATATTAATTTATCAATTTCCTTCATCGGCTCTTTGGATTGGCTGCCCAATTTGGAAGGTTTGAACTGGTTTTTGACAAACGTTTGGACGAAAATAAATTCACAATTTCCTGATATTCAGTTTGTTATCGCGGGAAGAAACACGCCGAATTGGTTGCGGCAAAAACAATATCCGCAAGTGACCGTAGCGGGCGAAGTGGCGAGCGCGGTAGATTTTATCAACCAACACCCGATTATGGTCGTGCCGCTTTGGTCGGGCGGCGGTATGCGGGCAAAAATTTTGGAGGGAATGGCGCTTGGACGCGTGATTATCACGACTTCTATTGGTTTGGAGGGAATCGAAGCTCAAAATATGAGTGAAATATTGATTGCGAATACTGCCGAAGAGATGCTCGAGCAACTCCGATTTTGCAGCGATAATCGAGAGAAAATGCTCGAAATTGGTCAGCGGGCGCAGGTATTTGTTGCTACACGATACGATAATTACGAAATTGCAGAAAATTTAATTTCAAAATATCGAGAAATTATTATTTGTAAGTCTGAAATAAGTACATTTTGAAAATTTTAATTTTGGCATCGCGTTTCCCCTACCCTCTCGAAAAAGGGGACAAACTGCGGCTTTATCACCAAATAAAGGCGTTGAGCCAAGCGTACGAACTTGTGCTTTGCGCGTTGAGTGACGAAAAAGTGGACGAAAAATCTTTGGCAGAAATGTCACAATTTTGCCATAAAATATATATTTTATCATTTTCTAAATTCAGTATTCTAACGAATATTTGGAGTATTTTTCTATCAAAAACACCACTTTCTGTACTTTATTTTTATCATTTTCGCTTGCAAAAAAAAATCAATCGCATCGTTTCGGAGGAACTTCCAGACCATATTTATTGCCAGTTGATTCGCTGTTCGGAATATGTTAAAGACGTTCCGATTCCCAAAACGATTGATTTTATGGACGATTTTGCAACCATTATGAGCCGCCGAGCAAACCAAAGCAGTTTTCTGAAAAAATGGTTTTTTAAATGGGAAAGTTCAAAAATTGTTTATTACCAAAATAAAATATTAAAAAAATTTAATTCACACACTATTATTTCGACTTCGGACAAAGATTCTATTGCATTAGATGTAAAAAATACACTTTCTGTTATCCCAAACGGGATTGATTTGGAGTATTTTTATCCACAAGAAGAAGGCAGCGACAAAAAATATGATTTGGTTTTTGTAGGCAATATGGGCTATCACCCAAACGTGGAAGCCGCAAAAATATTGGTAGAAAAAATCTGTCCGCTTGTAAGAAAATCTTTTCCGCAACTCAGCATATTGATAGCCGGAGTGCGACCAACTAATGAAGTTTTAGCTTTAAAATCTCAAAATATCTATGTCACAGGTTGGCTCGAAGATATTAGAATTGCTTATGCTTCCTCCAAAATAATGGTCGTACCCAATTTTTTAGGCGCAGGACAACAAAATAAAATTATGGAAGCGATGGCGATGGGCTTGCCGTGCGTGACTACCGATTTGGTAAATTCCAGCTACAATGCGACTGATAATGAGCAAATTATGATCGGAAATTCGGTGCAAGAATTGGCAGCAAAAATAATAATATTGATGACCGACCAAATAATATACAAAAAATTGAGCCGAAACGGATTATTATTTGTTCAAAGTGAATACAGTTGGGCGAAAAGCGGCGCGCATTTAGAAAAATTACTATCAAAAGAATAAAAATAATTCAAAATATATCATGGAAAATATCAATAATTTGTTCAAACTGAACTCAATAGAAGAGGCAATTTTGGACTTGAAAACTGGAAAAGTTGTGATAGTCGTGGACGACGAAGACCGCGAAAATGAAGGCGATTTCATCTGTGCCGCCGAGTGTGTCACTCCCGACATTATTAACTTTATGGCTACGCACGGTCGTGGACTTATTTGTACGCCCATCGAGGAAAAACGCGCCGAAGAACTCGGACTTCGCATGATGATTGCGGATAATACGTCGCTTCACGAAACCGCTTTTACGGTTTCCATTGACCTTATCGGGCACGGCTGCTCCACAGGAATTTCTGCTTACGACCGCGCGACGGGCATCAAAGCAATGGTAAATCCGACTATCAAAGGCAGTGATTTTGCACGTCCGGGTCATATTTTTCCGCTCAAAGCCAAAAATGGCGGCGTGTTGCGTAGGACGGGACACACGGAGGCGGCGGTGGATTTGGCGCGTTTGGCGGGTTTTTATCCGGCGGGCGTTTTGGTAGAAATTTTGAATGAGAATGGTTCGATGGCGCGCCTTCCCGATTTGGTGGAAATTGCCAAAAAACACCAGTTGAAAATCATCTCTATTGACGACTTAATCGCGTACAGAATGAGGACGGAGCGGATAGCAAAGCGAGAATTGAATGTCACAACATTGACAAAATATGGAGAATTTGAAATTTTTGCTTACTCCCAAATCAACTCAACAGACATTCATTTGGCATTCAAAAAAGGCAACTGGACTGCCGACGAAGCGGTTTTAGTGCGTGTCCATTCTTCGACAGACTCCGAAGATTTTTTCAAAAAACTGACGACAACAGACGCGGATATTTTTGAAAAAGCGTTAGAGTTTATTGCCAAAGAAGGAAAAGGTCTGCTGCTCTTGATGCGACACAACGAAAAAGAAAATTCGTTACTCGCTCATTTACAGCAACTTGTAAATAAAATTCCCAACGAAACAACCACACAAGACCTCAAAATGGATCAAAGAGATTTTGGAGTTGGGGCGCAAATTTTGAGAGATTTCGGTATTTCTAAAATCAAACTTCTGACCAACCACCCCCGCAAACGCATCGGCTTGATAGGTTACGGACTCGAAATAATAGAAAATATTACACTCTGAAAAGCACTTTTACCGTAAAATTGTATAATTTTGCGTAATATTTTATTTGGCTTCGTAGTTCAATGGATAGAATGGCAGATTCCGGTTCTGCTGATATGGGTTCGAATCCCGTCGAGGTCACTAATTTTCCAAAATTCCATTCCGTGCAAAAACTTAACACAAAATATTTTATAGATTATTTTTTGCAAACCCAATTAGTTACGCAAATTACTGCTTGGGCAAAGGCAACTGTGTTGCCCGGATTTATGGGTGTTTCGGTTTTTGACGCTACTATTTTTTTGTATAAAGAATTAAAAAATGGTACTATTGTGACAAGCGCAAATTCGATGTCTTTTAGTTTTTTTTTGTCACTTTTTCCTGCATTAATTGTTTTATTTACCGCTATAGCCTATCTACCAATTCACAAAAATTGGAACGATGTAATCGGAGTTTATATTGACGATGTAATGCCCGGCAACGCAGGTAAAATCTTGATGACTGCCATCAAAGACATAACTACCAAGCCGCGTGGAAAGTTACTTTCTTTGGGTTTTATCCTCGCTATTTATTTTTCTTCCAACGGAATCAGTGCCATGATGCAAGGCTTCGAAAAAGCCTATCCGCTCACTTTCGAGACTCGCCCTTGGTGGAAAAATAAAATTATCGCTATCCAATTAACCTTTCTTTTAGGTGCTTTGCTCATCGCTTCTTTTCTGTTAATTATTCTCGGGAATACAATACTTACTTGGGTTTTCACGCTTCTGCAAGCCAATAAAATTCTCATTTTTTTACTTTTTGTCCTTCGCTGGTTGGTTATTGCAGGCTTATTTTATGGCGGCATTAGCCTCATCTATCGCTACGGAATACCGATGAAAAAACGGTTCAGCTTTTATACGCCCGGAGCAATGTTGGCATCGGTATTGTCCATTTTGGCTTCTGTAAGTTTCTCGTATTATGTCGAAAATTTTGGCAATTACAACAAATTATACGGCTCTATCGGCTCTTTGATTGTCTTGATGTTGTGGATTCAACTCAACGCTTTTACGCTTTTGGTAGGCTTTGAACTAAACGCAGCCATCGCTATCAACAGCGATATCAACGACCAAAATTTTGAAAACTCTAATCCATTGCCTGTCACAAAATAACAAAAATGCACAAATCAGGATTTGTAAATATTATCGGACAACCCAACGTCGGTAAATCAACTTTAATGAACGCATTGGTAGGCGAAAAAATGTCTATCATCACTCCCAAACCACAGACAACACGGCATAGAATAGTCGGAATATTAAGTGCGGACGATTACCAAGTTGTCTTTTCGGACACTCCCGGAATGATTAACGACGCTTCGTATAAGATGCAACACGCCATGAACCGCTTCGCCTACTCTACGTTTGAAGATGCCGATGTAATGCTTTTTGTGACAGAGATAAAAGACAAATATAAGGAAACTGATTCCATTATTGAGAAGCTCAATAAATCTGAATCGCCTTTGTTTTTAATCATTAATAAGGCAGATGTGGGCAGTGCTGATGAGCTTGCAGCCTTATCGGAATGGTGGTCGAGTAGAGTAAAATTTGATGAAATACTTCAAATTTCTGCGTTAAAAAAACAAAAAACAAACATTTTGTTGGAGAAAATAATCGAAAAACTTCCCGAAGGTCCCGCATATTATCCAAAAGACCAACTTACAGACAAGCCCGAGCGTTTTTTTGTGAGTGAAATAATTCGAGAAAAAATACTTTTGCTGTACAGCCAAGAAGTTCCGTATTCGTGTGAAGTGGGAATTGACGAATTTAAAGAAACAAAAACCAACGCAGGCGAGGATTTGGTAAGAATAAGTACCACTATATATGTGGCGCGAAAAACGCAAAAAGCTATTTTGATAGGTAAAGATGGTTCGGCTATCAAAAAATTAGGAACGCTGGCGCGAAAAGATTTAGAAACGTGGCTCGAAAGCAAAGTTTTTTTGGAAATGAATGTAAAAATAAAAGAAAACTGGCGCGACGACGAGAGAATGTTGAAATATTTTGGCTATGATAAATAAAAAGCGAATTTCTGAAAAATAATATTTACTTTTGTTAGAATACTTTATTTCGGACGCGTTCCTTATCCACCAAAAAATCTTAATAAATGAAAATTTTTACAAAAAAAACTACCCTAATACTTGTATACGTTTTGTCACAATTTTTGCTTTTTTCACAAAATGAAACTGTAAATGTGGCAGCCTCCGAAGCTAAAATATTGTTAGAAAGTGGCTCTAAAAAAATTGAAGCAAAAAATTATCTCGGAGCCATCGCAGACCTTTCTAAAGCAATAGAAATCCAACCCGATTATCAAAATGCGCTGCTAAAAAGAGGTTTTGCAAAAACAAAAAACAACGATGCCACTGGCGCAATCACGGACTTGAACAAAGTGGTTTTGCTCAATCCAACCAACCCAAAAGCCTATCTTTATAAGGGCGACGCGTTTCAGTCACTTTTGGACTTTCCGAGTGCTGTCGAAAATTATACTAAATGCCTCGAATTAGATGCCACATATTATGCCGCATTTTATAATCGTGGCATTGCAAAATGTAAATCCAACCAAAATGAAAGTGCAGTTTCGGATTTTACGAACTATTTAGCCAGCAAACCCAACCAGCCCGAAGCCCTGAATTGGAGGGGAAATGCGTACGCCGCTCTCGGAAAACACGCGGAAGCAGTGGCGGATTACACCAAAGTAATTGAGCTAAAACCAGACTATGCAAAGGCGTATTCCAACCGAGCCAACGCGCTGATGAATGAAAAAAAATACCGTGGAGCGGTAGCGGATTACTCGACTTTGCTGCAAATAGACCCTAATTATCCGAAAGCGTCCGTGAGTCGTGCCAAGTGCAAAATCGCTTTGAAAGACTCGCGCGGCGCACTGGCAGACCTCACGAAAGCCATCGAAACGCAAAAAGGCGACGCTAATTTGTTGCTCAATCGAGGTATAATCTATGCCGAATTACAAAATTTTGATGCCGCTAAAAAAGATTTTAGCTCCGCCATCAAACTGAACCCAACGAATATTGACGCACTTATTCATCGTGGAAACTGTCTTTTGAAGCAGGCGGATTTCGTAAATGCCAAAGCAGATTTGGAAAAAGCGTTGCAAATAAATGAAAATAATTTAGACGCGCTCGTCGTCATCGGAAATATTGCGATGGAAACAGATAACTTCACAAATGCCACAAAATATTACAATCAAGCGTTGAAAATAAACCCTAAATACTCGGACGCACTCTACAACCGCGCTCGAGCGAAGCTAAAAAATAAGGACGAAAAAGGAGCGCGAGAAGACTGCGAACTGCTGCTCAAAGACGATGCTTTTTACGCAAAAGCCTATCTTGTGACAGGGTTTGTGAAAATAAAAAATGGCGAAAAAGAAAGCGGCTGCTTGGATTTGAGCAAAGCTGGCGAGCTTGGCGAAGCCAGCGCGTATGATTTGATAAACGATAAATGCAAATGAAAATACTCAAAAATTTTCTATCCATCGTACTCTTTTTTGGAATTATTTTGGGGATAGGAAATTTCTTTTTGCCACGATTGTTGCCTGCCAAACGATTTTCGGGGACGTTGCTTGCCTTGGATACTGCTGCAATAGAATCCATTGATTTGAGGTATTTTGATGACCAAAAACCCAATCAAATAAGCCTTGTTAGGACAAATTCGTGCTGGACAGCTACGCAAGAAAACATCACGGTCAATGCCCCAAAACAGGTCATCAACTCGCTACTTTCGAGCTTTTCTAACATTCAAGCCGATAGTTTGGTAAGCGAGCGGGCGCAGCCTTACTCGCTCAAAGATTTCTGTGAAATAACTTGCGCAAGCAAGAAAAAATCTGACACCAAGTCCTTTTTAATCAAAAATATCTCCGACTCTCTCCATCTTATCCTCCTAAAATGGAACAAAGACTCCGAGACTTATGCCGCTAAAAGTCCAATCGGGAAATTAATTTCTTACGGTTTTAATATTTTTCGTGACACGTCTTTTTTGAGCTTCAATGCTGCCAATGTGACTAAAATTTTTAGTTCTCACTATCATTCCGATACAGTTTTTATTTTTCAAAAATATCAAAACGCTTGGAAAATATTTTTTACCGACTCCGAACATTCGGAGGCGGCTTTGCCTTACACCGTCCAATCCGAAAAAGTAGATTCCCTTTTAGATGGCTTCCAGCGAGTTTTTTTGCATGATTTCGCAGACGATTTTTCTCCCGAACAAAACCCGAACAAAGCAGTCGTAAGGTTGCAAATGAGCGATGAAAACGATTTTATTCAGATAGAATCCTTCAAAAATCCGAATAAAATTTTTGCGAATCAGCAGATTGTGCGCTCTTCACAAAATCCAGAAACTTACTTTTGGGCAAAAAAATCAAATTTTGATACCCAATTATTTTTTCGACCATTGCAATTTTGTATTCCTCAAAATATTCCCAACTTGTCTAAAACTGTCAAGTAAAAAAAACTTATTTTCTGTCAATTTTTAAATATTTTTAAAATATTAATCAAAAATAAACCATAAAATTGATTTTTAACTAAAAATAATGTAATTTTGCATCGAAATCAAACCTATTTATCAAAAAATATAAAAATGGCAATTATTCGATTCAAAGCATTAGAGTTGGCTCAAACTCGCACTGCAACTCCCGTAAAAATCCAAACAGACAAAATTACGGATTTCTACGGCTCTAATATTTTTAGCGACGACGTAATGCGCTCGCTGTTGAGTCCCGAAGCGTACAGCAAAATAACTCTCGCTATCCAGTCGGGCGCAAAAATAGACCGCGACTCCGCCGACGAAGTAGCCGCCGCCATGAAATCTTGGGCTGTGACGAAAGGCGCATCTCACTACACGCACTGGTTTCAGCCACTCACGGGAGCGACCGCCGAAAAACACGACGCGTTTTTTGACATTCTACCAAGCACCGGAAAAGCCATCGAAAAATTTAAAGGCTCGGCTTTGGTACAGCAAGAACCCGACGCATCGTCTTTTCCAAACGGTGGGATTCGGAACACTTTTGAAGCGCGTGGATATACGGCTTGGGACCCATCGTCGCCCGCATTTGTCATCGAAAATACGGCAGGAAGCTCTACTTTGTGTATTCCGTCCGTGTTTGTTGCCTACACTGGCGAGGCTTTGGACTACAAAACGCCACTTTTGAAGGCTTTGGCACTCGTGGATAAAGCTGCCACCGCAGTCGTAAGCGACTATTTTGACAGAAATTGTAAAAAAGTATCGCCCACACTCGGCGTTGAGCAAGAATATTTTTTGATAGACAAGGCGTTTTATCAGGCGCGCCCCGACTTGATGATGACGGGACGAACCGTTTTTGGGCATGAGCCAGCCAAAGGGCAGCAGTTGGAAGACCACTATTTTGGCTCTATTCCGCCACGCGTCAATGCTTTTATGGTGGATTTTGAGAACGAAGCTCTCAAATTGGGTATTCCTGTTCGCACTCGTCACAACGAGGTGGCTCCCGGACAGTTTGAGGTCGCGCCGACTTTTGAGGAGGCAAATTTGGCGGTGGATCACAACGCATTGCTGATGGACGTAATGGAAAAAACGGCAGAAAAACACCATCTAAAAGTACTTTTTCACGAAAAACCATTCGCTGGAATCAATGGAAGCGGCAAGCACAACAACTGGTCACTGGGGACTGACACGGGCGTAAATCTGTTGGCACCGAGTACAAAACCGAAAGAAAGTTTGAGATTTGTGACATTTTTGGTGAATGTAATAAAAGCCGTCCACGACCACGCGGATTTGTTGCGCGCAAGTATCGCATCAAGCGGAAACGAACATCGTTTGGGAGCCAACGAAGCTCCACCAGCGATTATGTCGGTCTTTATCGGCACAGAATTGACAGCCATTTTGAACGAATTGGAACACAAATCCGAAATAAAAGTCGAGAAAGGTGACAACGTTTATTTGAAGTTGGGCATCAATAAAATTCCTTCTATCTTATTGGACAACACGGATAGAAACCGCACTTCGCCATTTGCATTTACTGGAAATAAATTTGAGTTTCGCGCAGTCGGTTCTACCGCGAACTGCGCATCGGCGATGATTGTCTTGAATACGATTGTCGGAAATCAATTAGTGGAGTTCAAAAAAGAAACAGATTTGCGGATAGAAAAAGGCGAAAAAAAGGAACTTGCCATTGCTGAAGTCTTAAAATCATACATCACTGCATCTAAAAAAATTCTTTTTGAGGGCAATGGTTACTCAGACGAATGGGTAAAAGAGGCGGAAAAGCGTGGTTTGTCCAACATAAAATCTACTCCCGAAGCGTTGGGCGTGTATGTTCGTCACGAAAATTTAGAGCTTTTCGCCCGTCACGGAATATTTACGGAGCGCGAATTGGAGGCTCGTTACGAAATAGAATTAGAAAATTACATCAAAAAAATCCAGATTGAAGCCCGTGTGATGGGCGATTTGGCGATAAATCACGTCATAGCTTCGGCACTAAAATACCAAACCAAACTCGCCAACAACGTAAAATCTTTGATGGATATTGGGACAAAAAAGAAACATTTAGAGTCCACGATGACCATAATAGAGAGTATTTCAGAATATTGTTCGGATATTCAGGAAAATGTGGAGAAAATGATTGACACCCGAAAAAAGGTAAACAACGAAGAAAGCACCATAAAGCGGGCGAAAAAATACCACAGCGACATCAAAGAGGAGTACTTTGACACCATTCGAGAGAAAGTGGACAAGCTCGAGTTTTTGGTAGATGACGAAGAGTGGCCGCTCGTAAAATATAGAGAAATGCTGTTGATTCGATAATTTTAATTATTTATTTGAATAAAAAGAGCCTGCCAGAATGTTTCTGGTAGGCTCTCTTTTTAAGGAATGTGTCTAAAATAAACTACTTATTTTTTCTTAATTTTTAAGTTAATTTTCTGTTAAAATTATTTTATTTTTTCAATTCGCCGCTTTCAATTTCTTTTTTCTTATAAATATTGTTGTCACGTTTTACGTCCGCCATTCTACCTGAAGGGTCAATTTCAATTTTATTTATTTTGTCAAATTTTACAGGAACAGTCAGTTCGTAGGTCGGATTCACCCAACTCCAACCTGCCTCCGTCGTCATTGCTTCGTAATCGCCTGCGTTGGGTTTGCTACCTCGCATGAGCTGTAATGGAATATTATAAAAGTATTTTTTTCCATTTTCGTCTGTCACAACTACGTCTATCGGCATCGGCATTTTCCCTTTTCGGCTCAATATGATTTTTGTTTCTCTTCGACCCGCTTGTGACACAGTATCAATGGCGTAGTCTATTGTATTTGTCGAATTAATCCAATATTCCTTATACCAATCGAGTTCAATACCCGATTGTTTTTCGGCAACTCTAATAAAATCATTTGGGTTTGGGTGCTTAAATTTCCAAGTTTCAAAGTAGCGCAACATGGTTGCGTCCAATGCTTTTTTTCCAATAATATACTCTAATTGTGACAAAAATATCGAGCCATTGACATAAGACGCTACACCGTAAGCCGAGTTAGTATTGAAATGGTCGGAATGTGTGCAAAGTGCTTCTGGTTTTCCGCGCGCCTGAAAGCCTGCATAACTCTTGTAGGAACTTTCAAAAGTGCGGTCTTCCACGACTGCATTTCCCTTTGATTTTATTTCTAAAGAACTCATTATCAGGGTAGTAGCATAACTCGTAAAGCCTTCGTCCATCCAACTGTACAGACTTTCGTTGCTTGCCAACACACCCTGAAACCAACTGTGCATCATCTCATGCACCGAAACACTGACCAACGCCTGCAATCCGCCCTCTCCTACTATCAAAGTCGCCATCGGATATTCCATACCGCCGTCACCCCCTTGCACAAAATAAAAATCTTTGTATGGATATTTACCAAAATTTTCGTTGGCATAAGCCATAGCCTTTTCCATCACCGCAGGTAACTTTTCCCATGCCTCCGCAGTCTTTTCATTTTTTTGGTAGAAAAAATGCAGTGTTGTTCCAAACGCAGTTTTTAGTTTCGTGTGCGTATAATCTCTATCCGCAGCCCACATAAAATCGTGAACATTAGAGGATTTGAAATGCCATTTTTTTGTTTTTTTGCCAGATAGTGTCAGCTTCTCGTTGGGTTCTTCGTAGCCACAGCCAACTTCCAACGGATTTTGGAGATACGCACCAGCAGCTACAACGTAGTTTTTATCTATCTCAATAGTCACATCAAAATCACCAAAAACACCATAAAATTCGCGACCAATGTAAGGATCTGCGTGCCAACCTTGATAATCATATTCTGCCATTTTTGGATACCATTGTGACATGGAATAATCAACACCTTCTTTATTATCACGCCCGCAACGACGAATTTGAACGGGTATCTGTCCCTTAAATTTCATCTCAAAAACCGTTTTTGAGTTAGGCAAAATAGGCTCTGCAAGCGTCACTTCCAAAACAGTGCCGACTACTTCAAACGAAGTTTTTTTTCCATTTTGTTTCAACGAATTTATTTTTTGAAATCCGATTTCGTCCACATTTAATTTTGAAATGCGGCTTCCAACTCGCCCGTCGGGGTCAGCAATAGTGCGTGAGCGAATGTCCATATCGCTATTAGGTTGGAAAGCGTTAAAATAAAGATGGTAAAAAACTTTAGTCAGCGTGTCCGGCGAATTATTGTAATAATTAAGCGTTTGCTCTCCGTCAAACTGGTGTTTTTTTACGTCAAAATCAATATTCATCTGGTATTCCGCTCGCTGTTGCCAGCGTTCAGGTTGCGCAAAAATAGCTTTTGGACTTGCGAATAAAGTCAAAGAGGCAACTAAAAAATAAATAATTTTCTTCATAATTAGAAAAAAAGGCTTGAAATGTAAAAATTAAGGCAAAAATGAACTAATTTTGCGAAGTTAAATAAAAAATCTGTTCTATGAAAAATAATTTTGCTAAAATAATTACTCTGATTGCATTGGTCTTTGTCGCTGCCGCAAGTCGATTGTTGCCTCACCCGTTCAATTTTACGCCCATCGGCGGCATGGCTTTAGTAGGTGCGGCTTATTTTCCCAAGCGTTGGATGTCTTTTGCGCTTCCGATATTGGCTTTTTGGTTGAGTAACCTATTTTTGGATAATGTAACTTATCATCAAGAAAATTCAAATTTTATTTGGTTTTCTTCGATTTGGTCTTATTTAAGTTTCGGCTTAATCATTTTATTGGGTTTTTATTCTTTGCGCAATCAACGCATCACACCACTCAAAGTAGGTGCAAGCGCAGTCGCAGCTTCAACAATTTTCTTTTTAGTCACAAACGGAGTAATTTTGTTCCAAAATCCTCCTTTGTATCCTTTAAGTTGGGCAGGACTGATGAACAGCTATGTTGCGGGAATCCCATTTTTTGGAAACGCAATCGCTGGCGATTTATTTTACAGTTTCTTAATGTTTGCCGTTATGGAATGGAGTTTTCAAAAATCTAATATTTTTAAAAATAGTGCAAACGAAGTATCTAAATCCTAAAAAAATAAAATCTGAAAAATCTGAAAAAAACCAGAAAGCAGACTACTATTTTGAACACGGTTTAATGGTCTTTACAGAATACTTTCATTTGAAAAGAGGATTTTGTTGCGGTAATAGATGCCGTCACTGTCCGTATCAAAAAGAAGCAAAATAGTTAAAAATATTTTTGTTTCCCTTTATTTTCCTCACTTTCGAGGAATCCATTTTACCTCCTCCGCGCCTACATCTTGACTTATTTTACGTCCCAAAACAAAAAAATAGTCTGATAATCGGTTGACATATCTAATAATAATTTCTTCTACTTTTTCAGATTGTGACAGCGAAATAATACATCTTTCTGCCCGCCTACATACCGTCCTGCACACATGACAAATAGAAACTGAAGAATGTCCGCCCGGCAAAACGAAGTGTTTAAGCGGCGTGAGTTGTTCTTCCATAGCGTCTATTTGTTGCTCCAAAAATTCAACATCTGCCTCAATTACGTCTGGCGTAATCATGTTTTTTGAAGGGTCAGACGCTAAGTTTGACCCAATCGTAAAAAGTCTATCCTGTATTTCTTTCAGATTATTTTTCAATTCCTCTTTTTCAACACTGTCACGAAGCCACCCAATAAATGAATTTAATTCATCTATTGTTCCGTAAGCGTCTATTCTATCGTCGTTTTTTGGCAAGCGTTTTCCGCCAAAAAGCGAGGTTTCGCCTGCATCTCCTGTTTTTGTATAAATTTTGAACGACATAATTAGCGATTTTTTTTAAATAAAATAAAATAAAAAACCCTCAACAAGCTGTAAGGCTCGTGAGGATTTTTTCTGTCGAGACATCTGGATTTGAACCAGAGACCCCTACCATGTCAAGGTAGTACTCTAACCAACTGAGCTATGCCCCGATTTGCGACTGCAAAAATAGTAAAAAATTTGTGTTTGACACATTTTTCTACAATAATTTTCTAAATAAAATATTTTTTATTTTGTCCCTACCGCTTTTTTGATGCGTCGAGTTTTGAACATCTCCACGACCTCTTTTTCTTTCATAAATCCAACTTCTGTGAAAGTATTTGCTACGAATTTTTTAATGTCTTGATAGTCTCGACCGCGTTTGTCTGTATAAAGTTTCATCAATTTTTGTACATATTTCATGGACGCATCTTCAATATGTTGATTAAATTGTTGGTTGGCAAAAACCGTCATGTAAGCGTTGAATGTTTTAGAAAGTTCAAAATAATCGTGGTAGCCACGTTCTTCGATATTTTCTAAAAACGAAATTATATACTTCAATATTGTATATCTAACACATACATTTTGTGTAGAAAGCCCCTCGTGCCGATTATAATAAACACGCACCGCTTCCAAAACTTCGGGCTGTACGAAGCCTTTGGAGTGCACCATCTCCATCAAATCGTAGTAATCTGTGAGTTCGTCTTTTTGGTCGTGGCTCAAAAGTGTGTAAAAATGTCTGTCACAACTTATCTCCCATGGAAGGTCGCTTTTTAAAACTTCTTCCCAACTTGCGAAATAATTTTCGATGAATTTTTCGGATTTTCGAGCTTCCACAAGCATTTGCGCCGCATCTGCCTTAAAATCTTCGTCTAACTCGAAAAAGTTTGCGTACAAAACAAGCAGTTCAGTGTGCTCATTTTCTTTTTGAAAATCTGGATTGTAGAAGAAGGCACACAAATTTTCCAAAAGACTTGAATTATCGCTTTTCATCCGAATTCTTTGCTGAATAAAGGATTTTAGCGATGTAAATTGTACTTTTAGCTCCGAAAAATTCTGCGGAAAGTCAGTTGTATAAAAATTTTCATGAACAAATTGTTTGGCGTACCGCTTGTAAGCTACAGAGCGGTCAATGTGGTCGCGGTATTTTTCGTTCTTTTGGCTCACCAAATAATAACGAATTTTTTTGTTGGCTACTTGGTCAATCAAATTGGTAATCCAAATATCGCTGCTCAAAGCAAAACCTAATTGCAAGGTTTGTCCAATCCGACGGCGCAAAAATTCAAAATTTGAAGACTCATAAATTGCTGTCAAAATATCCTTAAAATGATCCTGCGGACGTGTATATTTGAAAAACTTATCCACTTCACCCCGTAAAACGGAATATCCTAACAGTCGAGGTAAAAATAATCCCTCATAAATTGGGTTCAAAAGAGCTTTTTCCAACGAAATAATTTGAAGCGGAAAATATGCCGCAACTTCCTGATATATCAAGGAAATCTGAGGTTCATAAAACTCACAAAGTACCTTAAAGTCGTCGTCTTCTTCTGTATCTAAATATTGAGTTAAGACTTCGGATTCCTGCATTTCTTGTGACAGTTGCTCCAATTTTTCGACGTAATGTGGGTGAAGGGCTTGCTGCATGATGTTGAAATAAATTGATTATTTTAAAAAAGAACCTGATAATGCCGCTTCGGCATTATCAGGTTCAAAAAGTTAGAACTTTATTATTGCGATGCAAAGATAACGTATTTTTTTATATAATTCTAACTAATTTTATTATTTTTTGCTATAAAATTATACTAAAAAAAGTTCACAATTCAGAAATTTCTTCCAAAAAAATACTGCGGTCTTTAAATTCTTTTCGGACGAGTTCTAACAGCTTTTTGGCAAAAAAATCACACTTTATTTCGTAAAGATGGGCGATTGTTTTAGATAATTTTGCCGCCGCTGGGCTTCCAAAATGGTTTTGCAAATAAGTTACCACGAAATTTAGATAGTTTTTTTCAAAATCATTTTTTACCAATCTATCTTTTAGCAACAAATAATCGTAGCGCAAATAAAGCTCAAAATCATCTTGCTTTTGGATAAACTCTATCAACTCTGGAAATAAATTTTCTACGCAATAGATATGGCTCAACAAATACTGCGACGCATTTTTGGATTTTTGAAGAGCTGCTAAAAGGTGCTGAACGTCTTTTTGCCAAGTCTTACTTCTGGTATTTGATTGTTTGATAAGGTCAAAATATTTTTCTTCTTGATAGATTAAAATTAATTTATTTGCCAATATTGTGACATTTTCAAAATTACCGTCTGCTACATAAATATTTAACAACAAATCATTTATATTTTTCACAGTCACTGGTTCTTTGACTTGCTCCAAACTTAATTTTGCAAGATTTTCAGCAGAGGAAAGTAGATTTGATTCAAAAAAATTAGTCGCAAATTGTAAAAATTCTTCTCCCGAAAATTCATATTTTATAATAATTTTCTGATATTTTTCTTTGTTGCCAATTTTATATTCAAGAGCTAAATAGTTGAATATCAGTTTTTTACGATTGTTGTCATCGGCTTCTTTGAGTTCTGTATCTATTTTTTCTTCTAATAAATTAAGGTTATTCGCGTCAGCATTTTTTAGGAGCGTGTCGATGATTAGAAAAGAAATACCGTTTCGCCAATATCGGCGTTTGGATATTTCGAGAAGTAAAAACTGCCAAATTTCGTTTTTTAAAGCGGGTGCAGATTGAGTTTTAAAAATACGCTTCGTGTTTTCTACTAATGCGTGAATAGCATGGTCATTTTTTGAAAGGTCATCGGTTTCTAAAAATCGCAAAACTAAATATGAAACTTCAAATAATTCTTTATAAATCGCCCATTGCTGCAAGAACGAACCCTTAACATACTCATTTTCAGCTTGTTGCGTCAGTTGATTCCATAATTTAAAAAACTGTTGTACGCCTTGTCGTGTCAGCTTTTTACCTGTATTTTGGTATGTTTTGAGGATATTGTCAAATAAAATTTGATATTTTTTGTCATCAAAACCTAAATTTATTTTGTGCGCAAAATGCGATTTAAGTGACATAGAAAAAGTTCGGTTATTCTTGCCAAACTCCTTTATAAAACTTATTAAATCCTGATGCGTTACCTGCTCCAAAACGCTATTAATCGTAAATCGCTCGACCGGTTGGAGAATATTGGTATTTTTGGAGTTTTCTGCAATTTTTTGCTGCACTCTCCGCTCCTCAAAAAACGCCCCCAACTGTATCAAAGTCGCTAACTGGTGCTTACAAAATTGCAGCTTTGCTTTCGGCTCGTCGCAGTCGCAACTCAAATTTTTGACCGTATGTTGATTGTGCAGCATAATCTCAACCTCCTGCCCCAAGACTTGACAAATCCACAGCTTGGATTCGACCTCTTTAGGGGCAAGTTTTTCGGCAAGTTGCTCTGCTTCAAGGTATTGCGTTGCAATACAGTAACTTCCGATTTCAGAAAACTTTAAATTCATGTAGTTGTTGGTACTATTTTAACGGGCAAAATTAGTACTTTTTATTCGTTTTTTGGCTGAATTAAGACGTATAAGTTCTTACACTTAAATAGATGATATTTGATATTCGACATAATTCATTGATTTTCAATAGTTTATGATGACTCAAAATTAAAAACTAAAAACTTATAACTACTTATTTTTATTTAAACGCTTTTCCTAAACAACATCTGCTCGCTGACGCAGCAAAAAATCCGCCAAAACAAGCGCAGTCATCGCCTCAACGATAGGGACGGCGCGAGGCAAAACACAGGGGTCGTGGCGACCTTTTCCAGACACTTCTACCGCCTCGCCGTCAAGATTGACGGAGCTTTGGGGCATCATCAAGGTGGCAACAGGCTTGAAAGCAGCCCGAAAAAAAATGTCCATTCCATTGCTTATGCCGCCCTGAATACCACCCGAAAAATTACTCGAGGTAACAATTTTTGAGTCCGAATTTTTTAAAAATAAATCGTTGTGTTGAGAGCCACGCATCACAACTCCCTGAAAACCAGAGCCATACTCAAAACCTTTGCAAGCGTTGATGCTCAAAATTGCCTTTCCCAACTCGGCGTGCAAACGGTCAAAAACGGGTTCTCCTAACCCAACAGGAGAGCCTTTTACGACGCAAGAAATTACGCCGCCAACCGTGTCGCCTTCTTTTTTAATGATTTTTATAAAATCAATCATTTTTTGCGCAGTCGCTCCATCTGGACATCTTATATCATTTCCATCAATTTGTGACAGGTCTAAATCAGTATAATTTTTACCCAAAATTATTTCTCCGACTTGGCTCACATACGCTTGAACAGAAATATTATTTTTTTGAAGAAATAATTTGGCGATTGCTCCAGCAGCCACCCGAGCCGCAGTTTCACGCGCAGAAGAACGTCCGCCGCCTCTGAAATCACGTATTCCGAACTTTTCTTGGTAAGTAAAATCAGCATGGGAGGGACGAAAAGCAGTCGCCAAATGGTCGTAATCTTTGCTTTTTGCATCTTCATTTCGTATCATTATCGCTATCGGAGTTCCGATAGTTTGTCCTTCAAAAATGCCAGAAAGTATTTCCAAAATATCATTTTCTTTCCTTTGTGTGACAATAGCCGACTGACCGGGTTTGCGACGGTCCAGCTCTCGCTGAATAAAATCTGTGTCCAAAGCCAGACCCGCAGGGCAGCCGTCAATAACTACCCCTATCGCCGCGCCGTGCGACTCGCCGAAGGTTGTAATTTTAAATAGTTTTCCAAAAGAATTACCTGTTGCCATGTCGCAAAAATAATAAAAATACCGCAGCAATTTGGATATTGCTACGGTATTAATAAATGTTCACGGATAAATAAGTAAAAAAAAACGCTACGGTATCAAGTCCCACCCGTAGCCTTGTTGAGTATATCGATTGTATTGTGTGGAACGAACCAAGCCGTTGGCACTCGAATAAATATGTGTATTCCCCAATCCACTCTGGGTTTGCATTCCTGTATTGTTGATAACTACGTTTAGATGTGGATAAGTTATTCCCAACAAATTGTAGTTTTTGGTGTATGCGGTGCGATAATTTTCGGCATAAGGAAGCGAGGTTTTCCAACCTTTCATATCCACTTCTGGCGACTGATAATCAAGCAAAGTCAGGTATGGATAATTGCTTTCTTTTTCGAGAAAAAAGATTCGCGAGCTAATTCTTTCGTCCCGAGAGTTGAGTAAAAAAATATATCCCTCACTTTTAAAAAAATACTTAAACTCACTATCTGGATATGCTACATTGCTTTCGCCGTGCAAAGAAACCGAGCCAGCAGTCAGTTTTTCACGAATATTCCACCCCAAAGCGGAGTCTTTTCCTACGATTTCAAGCTCGAGTGTATCCTTGAGATACTCAAAGTTCAAATTATTAGCATCGCGGTAATTAGCACCACGAAAAAGTATGTAGCGTGTTTTTTGACCGATTGCAGGACGGTCAAATTTGATTCTGAACGAAGCATTTTTATCTGCAGATTGCGGATTGGAGTCTGAATTTTTTTGACAAGAAAACATTCCTACGAGAAATATTAAACTCATCAAAAATCTGTGTGGTGTGGTGTAAGTCATCGAAATTTTTTGTTTTTTTCAAAAAAATATAAATAAAAAACAACAATGGCGCGCGTGGCACTATTGTTGCTTTTGTGTATTTATATGTTTGAGGTTTTAACTTTTTGCGCTGCGAAGTGTTTATATAACTTTTTCACTTAACAACGAATACGGAACGATTAGTAAATAGTATTTTTGAAAGCCTTGAATACTACCGCATTAAGCGTCCTTAAAATAATAGTAGCAATTTTTAGTCCAATTTATAAATAAAATGCAATTAGAGCCGAAAGATTTGTACAAAAAGTTGGAGTTTGATAAGATAATCGAACTCCTTGAAAGTGAATGTTTGGGAGAATTAGGAAAATTTCATATACAAAACTTGCACATTAGCAACGAGTTGGGTGTGATTCAGCAAAATTTGAGCGAAGTCAGCGAATACAAAATGACGCTTGAAAAAAAAGATTCTTTTCCCGAAAAAAATTATGCGTCGCTCGAAAATGATTTAAAAATGTTGGACGTTGAAGGTTTTGTTTTGCCTGTCGAAGGCTTGCAACGCATCAATATCGTGCTGTTGGCGGTGCGGGATATGTTCCGATTTTTTTCGCAAGAGCGAAAAGAAATCTATCCGACGCTCTACCAAATCATGCGCCCGATTGTTTTTGATGAAAATTTACAGAAAGAAATTACGCGAGTAATTGACGAAAACGGCGAAATCCGTGCCGACGCATCGCCCGAATTACAAAAAATTCGCCGCCGAACCCAATCGATGCAAAAAGAATTGGACAACGTTTTCCGAAAAATTATTCAAGAATATCGCTCCAAAGGCTGGTTGAGTGACAATATCGAAAGTTTTAGAAACGGTCGCCGTGTTTTGAGCGTCCCCGCCGAGCATAAACGCAAG
>JAYUHK010000243.1:0-9615 GCA_043767025.1 Saprospiraceae bacterium
CTGGCGCAGCCGACGAGTATTTTTCGCGCGCCGACGAGATTTTTAGGCAAAAACTTTAGAATTTATACAGAGCACTTGATTTTTTTGGTTACTTTTTTCTCCTTCCCCTCTGGGGAAGGTCGGGTTGGGGATAAAAAAAGTGACAAAAACCAAGTAAATAGCTACAAAAACTAAATTCAAATGAACCAATTTAAAATCCTTGCGAACACCAGTTAGCAAAAACTCAAAACTAAAAACTATTTATAAGGCAAAATATGACGCAAAGAGAACTTTTTTTACGACACGTCGCACAGACTACAGACTTTCCGCTTTTGCTCGAAATAGAGCGTGCCGAAGGAATGTTTTTGTACGATACTTCGGGTAAAAAATACATGGATTTAATCGCTGGTATCGGCGTGAGTTGTCTCGGACATTGTCACCCACAAGTAGTGCAAGCCATTAAAAATCAAGCAGATACGTTCCTTCACACCATCGTTTATGGCGAGTTTGTGCTTGCTCCGCAGGTACAGTTGGCGACCTTATTGACGCAGCATTTGCCGCCTACTTTGGACAGCATTTATTTCGTCAATTCGGGTACGGAAGCCACCGAAGGAGCGATGAAACTTGCCAAACGACACACAGGGCGTAGCGAAATTATCGCCTTTCGGAACGCATACCACGGAAGCACGCAGGGCGCGATGAGCCTCAACAGCGACCCTTTTTTTACGCAAGCCTACCGCCCGTTGCTGCCAGATATTCGGCATATTGAGTTTAATTGTGATTTTTGTTTGCATCAAATTACGGAGCGGACTGCCGCCGTCGTCGCCGAAACTGTCCAAGCCGAAGTCGGGATTCGTCCTCCGACGGGCGATTTTTTGAAAAAATTGAGGGCGCGCTGTACGGAAGTTGGCGCGCTGTTGGTGCTGGACGAAATCCAGTGCGGCTATGGGCGCACTGGCAGCCTTTGGGCTTTCGAGCAATTTGGTGTCGTGCCGGACGTGCTGCTGCTCGCCAAAGGCATGGGCGGCGGTATGCCGATTGGGGCGTTTGTGGCGGCGCGCGCCGTGATGCACTCGCTGGCGCAGCGTCCGTTGCTGGGGCATATCACGACTTTTGGGGGACATCCGGTGAGTTGTGCGGCGGCACTTGCGACTTTACGCACGATTTTAGGCTCTGATTTGGTCGAAAAAGTGGCGGAAAAAGAGCAGCTTTTTAGGATTTTATTGCGCCACCCCGCCATTGCAGAGGTGCGAAGTGCGGGGCTGATGATGGGTGTAGAGCTGCCTAATTTTGATTTTTTGCAAAAAGTAATACAAATTTGCCTGCAAAAAGGGCTAATCACGGACTGGTTTTTATTCAATGACCGCACGATGCGCATAGCGCCGCCGCTCATCATCTCGGAAGCTGATATTCGTTGGGCGTGCGCCACTATTTTGGAGGCGATAGAGGAAGTTTGGAGCAATAAAAATTAGTTTTTAGGCGTATAAAAGTCAAGTTGGGGAGATAAATCATGCAAAAAAATACCAAAATCACTGTACAGATTTTACTTGGAGCAACCGTTATCGCTTCGTTTGCACAAATAACATATACCATAAATTTGTCAAATTTATCAATTCCTGTGACAGGTCAAAGTCTTGCGGTTGTGCTAATTGCGAGTTTTTTGGGTGCGCAAAACGGAACGGTAGCAGTCTTGATATATTTGCTTCTTGGTCTGTTGGGGTTGCCTGTTTTTGCAGGAGCTTCTGGCGGCTTGGAGGTGCTAAAAAGCGGCAGTATGGGTTTTCTGTTTGGCTTTTTACCAACCGCTTATTGCAGCGGATACTTGGAAAGTAAGAATAAAAACAATAATTTTTTTAGACGATTTTTAGGTTTACTTTTTGTCACCGCGCTATTATTTTTTTGCGGAGTTGCTTGGTTGGCAATGAAATATGATGTTCAAACAGCCCTAAAATACGGATTTTTTCCGTTGGTTGGGGGAGCGATTATCAAATTATTTTTAGCAAGTTCAATCATTTTTGTGACAAAAAAATATTATTTCAAATAAGTGCTTTTAGATGCTTTTTATATAAAAAAATAAAAAATATATAAAAAAAAGTGAAGTAAGTCGAAAAAAAACTAATTTAGCGGTCGAGAAAACAAATATTTTTTAACACATTACTAAGATTCTGTACCCAATGCTTATTCTTTACATCGCTATAGCTGCCTTTTTGGTAGGTAGCCTCCTCACTACGGTCGTCACTTTTGCAGCAATTCCCAAAAAGAAAGTTATGTTTCGCAATCGTTAAATTTCTTTTTTTGTGACACAAAAACATTTTTGTCACAAATTATATATTTTTTAAATTAAAAATGAACAACAACAGCTTTTTGGAAAAGGTAAAGTATATCGCTGCGGAAGCGTGGATTTTTCTAAAAACTCCGCTATTTCTCAAAAATTGTGCAGGTATTCTTGGCATGATGATAGGCATTTTGTTCCTGTCGTCTTGGTTTTTGAAGTGCTACACCAATCACGGAGAGTCGTTGGAGGTACAGGATTTTGTCGGTATGAATATGCGCGAAGTAGTCAAAAAAGCCAAAAGTAAGAGTTTTTCGATAGTCGTAACAGACTCAATTTTTGTGCCAGACAAAGAACCCAACGTCGTTTTGGTGCAAAATCCAGTCGCTTACGCTCGGGTGAAAGAAAATCGTACTTTATATTTTACGATTACTAAAAATACGGCGGATTTAGTCCTACTTCCCGACATCGTGGGCGGCAACGATGACTACAATCAGTATCAAAAAAAGCTGTCACAAATTGGAGTAAAATCGAAAATATCGGAACGAAGATTTGACGAAAAATTAGAAGAAAATACTATCCTCGAAGTACGATACAATGGCGAAAACATCACCGACAAGCTCCAACAAGGTTACAAAATGCCTATGGGAGCGACCCTTGAGTTGGTCGTTTCGGAAAAAGGAGGAGCCAATATCGTGGTGCCAAATTTAGTTTGCAAAAAGTACGATGCTGCCAAATTCGTCATCAACACATTCAATTTGAGTGTCGGAACAGTGACCAAAGATGCGACAGTAACCAACGAATTAGAGGCTTATGTGACACGACAAATTCCAGAATATAAAGCTGGAAGTACGATTCGAGTAGGAGAACAAATTGATATTTTTTTGACCCAAAAACGTCCTGCCAACTGTCCAACCGAAGACGAAAATTAAGTTAGTATGAACCCAAATCGTTGGTCGTTGCTGGCTCTACTGCCTATTTTTGCTGCATTTATTTTTATCCGTCTTGAAAATATCAACCCCGCAAACAGTAAAAATCCGACGATGGTGCTTCAATGGGACGCTACTGGATATTACTATTTTTTGCCTGCTTTTTTTATTTACGGCGACCTAAAAAAATTAAATTGGCTCGAAAATATACGCGCTAATTACGAACACCCTGGAGTATTTTATCAGGCTGGTCTGCTGCCCAACGGCAACCGAGTAGGAACTTATACGGTTGGGCTGGCTTTGCTTTGCGCTCCGTTTTTCGCGCTTGGTCATGCAGCGGCAATTATTTCTGGCTATCCTGCGGACGGATTTTCGCCGCCTTATCAATATGCGATTTTTTTGGCAGCTTTGTGCTATGCCATGCTTGGATTATTTTTATTGCGAAAAATATTATTGTATTTTTTTTCGGATAAAGTGACAGCCATTGTATTGCTATTGACCGTTTTGGCGACCAATCTTCCCCAATATATTGCCGTAGATAGTGGTCAGACGCATGGATATTTATTTGCTTTGTATGCGTCGATAATTTTTCTTACCATCAAATGGCACCAACGCCCGACGCTTACTCTGGCGTTTGGCATAGGCGCGATAGTCGGTGTCAGCACCATCACGCGCCCGACCGAATTGGTAATTTTATTTCTTCCTTTACTTTGGGATTTCAACTTTTCCGACACAAAAAGCAGCAAAATTTTGTTCTTAAAAACCCATAAATCCCAAGTTTTGGCGTTTTTAGGTGGGAGCTTTTTAGCAACTTTACCGCAATTATTTTATTGGAAATTTGTGACAGGCAATTGGATACATAAAATGAGTTCTAAATGGGATTTTTTCAATCCACATTGGCGCGTTTTGTTTGGAGAAGAGAAGGGCTGGTTTGTTTATACACCTGTCACTATTTTGATGGTGGTGGGGCTTTTTTTGATGCAAAAAAGAGAATTTAGGAAATCTGTAATCACTTTTTTTATCCTCAACACTTGGATAATTATTGCTTGGCATATCTGGCGATATGGCGGAAGTTACTCTTGCCGAGCGTTGGCACAAAGTTTGGCGGTCATGGCTTTACCGCTCGGATTGGTGGTAGAGCGTGCCGAAAAGTCAGTATTTAAGCCATTTTTTTACGCGCTGTTCGCCTTTTTGATAGCGACTAATTTGTTTCAAATCAGGCAGTACAACCAAGGAATCCTTCACTACGACCAAATGAATTTTGCTTACTATCGAGCTATTTTTTGGAACCCAAACCCTACGCCGTTGGATATGTCGCTGATGGACACAAAAGAATATGTTGCGGACGAGTCCGCTTTCAAATCTGCTTTTAGATACCAAAAAGATACGATTTTTGAATTGGACGGACGGGTTGAAAATCAAAAAATAATAACGCTATTAAATACAAATTTACTTAATTTTGTGACAGTTTTAGAGCCTAAACCAATTCGTTTTTTGAAGTTGAGTGCCGAAATAAAATCCGAATTGGGGGCAGACGAAACAAAATTTATTACTACCTTGATGGAAGAAAATCAGGTAAAAAAATCTGTCGCTGTCCGAATGTCCAACGCGATTTCAAAAAAAAATGATTGGAATTTGGTTCAATACTATTTTGAAGTGCCGGACTCGCTCGCTAATTCGGACGTGCGGATAAGCATAGAAACTGCGTCTGCACAAAAACTATACATCAGAAATTGTGACATCAATTTTTTTAGAACTCAATAGCTATGAAATATTTTTTCTTACTTTTTGCGTGCCTATTTTTCGTCGCTTGCGCCGAAGATAAGCCTACGGTTTCGGTTTTCACGCCTGTCCAAAGACAAGAAATTGACACTTTGACGGCTCACCGGATTAAAGAAATTTCGGGACGCTTGGACACTGAATGTCTTAATAATTTTGACAGCGCGCTTCGAGCCAGCGTAGATTCTATCAAAAATCTGCGCCTCCAACAGATTGGGCGGCAGATGCAAGATGTTCATTAAATATTTTATTTTAACTCGATTTTGTGACAAATCAATAATTTTACATAAAACATTGAAAAACAACATTTTATATCTATTGTCAGCTATTTTATACATTGGCTGCGGCAAAGAAAATCGAGCCGAAACACAGCAAAGAATAAATATAGCCGTTGCCGAAAATATCCAAAAATTTGAGTTCAAGCAAAAATTTTTTTGTCGCAAATCGGTAATGGACAGTGCCAATATTTTGGTAGATTCTATGCTTCGTGCAGAGGCGTTGGCGACTCCAATCGGCTTTCAAGACGGCAAAGACAGCACAGGCGCAGTCGGTGTTGGAACCAATAAAAATGGCAAGCCCAAACGCCCGAAGTTACTTCCGATTGCAGACTCGACCGCCGTACAACCAATATTTTAAAGGCTTTTTTAGAAAAATAGAGCGTGTTAAAAAATCCAATTCTGAAAAAATTACTCGGCGAAACCGCCGTCTATGGCTTGAGCAGTGTGCTTGGGCGAATGCTCTTCTTTTTGCTCACGCCGCTTTATACGACCGTACTCAGCAAGCAAGATTATGGACAGATAACGGAACTTTTTGCCTATTCCGCATTCTTAATGTTGTTTTTTACCTACCGAATAGAGATGTCTTTTTTTCGTTTTGGCACTGACGAAGCGCGGCGAAAAGACGTTTTTTCTACTGCTATTTTTTCCTTGTTTGTGACAAGCATTTCGATAGCTACAATACTTATTTTGTTGGTGCGCCCGATTGCGGACGTGTTGCGATACGGGCAGCACCCCGAGTATTTGGTCTTTGTCATTCTTATCCTCACCGCCGACGCGCTCTGTGAAATTCCGTTTGCCAAACTTCGAGTAGAAGGTCGCTCGCTCTATTTTGCGTCCATCAAATTGGTAAATATTTTGAGCAACATAAGTTTCAATTTATTCTTCTTGTTGCTCTGTCCTTACTTGCTGGCGCACTTGCCGCACACGCATATTTTTTACCGATTTGTGACAGTCGTATACAACCCAAATTTTTTGATTGGTTATATTTTTCTTTCCAACCTTCTGGCGGCTGTGCTGACTTTTTTGCTGTTGTTGCCACAATATTTTACGTCCCAATGGAAATTTGATGCCCAACTTTGGCTGCAAATGATGTCGTATTCGCTGCCTTTGGTGGTGGTCGGATTGGCTGGAAACATCAATGAAGTGTTGGATAGGACGCTGCTCAAATGGTGGCTTCCTTTTTCGCCTGCCCAAAACGAATCGCTGCTCGGAGAGTACGGCGCAGGCTACAAACTGACTATGATCTTGACGCTCTTCACGCAGGCTTTTCGTATGGCAGCAGAGCCATTTTTTTTTAAAAATGCGCAAAAAAGTGACGCTCGAAAAACCTACGCCGATGTGACAAAGTTTTTTACCGTCGCCGCTCTTTTTGGCTTGTTAGTAACCTTGTTGTATCTTGATATTCTCAAAAATTTGCTCATTGCTCCGAAGTTTTGGGACGGCATCGCGGTCGTGCCTGTCTTGCTTTTCGCCAATCTTTTTTTGGGGATTTATTACAATATCTCGTCTTGGTATCGCCTGACGGACAACACTAAAATCGGTGCCTACATCAGTATTTTTGGGGCTTTTATTACCATTATCTGCAATTTTTACTGGATTCCCGTGTATGGCTACGCGGGGTCGGCGTGGGCGACTTTTATCTGCTACGGCTCTATGGTGCTGCTGTGTTATCTGCTCGGGCAACGCTATTATCCAGTCCCCTACGAGTCTTTCAAAATCATTGCTTACATACTTTGGGCGTTTGCGATTTATGCGGTCAGTGCTTGGATTCGTCCCTATTTTTCGCAGCACTGGCTGATGATTTTGGCAGTAAATACGGCTTTGCTGTTGCTTTTTTCGGTCGTGATTTATGGCGCAGAAAAAAAGAAAGCACCGAATATTTAGAACATATTCGGCGCTTTCTGATAGGAGCGAACTGTCATGGTTCGCTCCTATTATCGTGCCGAATAGCTTACGGTCACAACGTCCAGCGTAGGATTGGGCGCAAAACTTACCGTTTCTATCGCGTTTTTATTTTGTTATTGCTGATTTATTGGTTGTAATTTTATGTTCCAATAGTTTGTAAAATCGCTTACCATTCACACCAAAGTCGTTAAGTAACTCATTTTGCCGATTAATTTTCAGCCGGCGCAACATTTGCGACAAGAGCGTTTTAGTGAGTAATCGTAACCGATTTATAATATTATATTCGGCTTGTAAAGTGATTAATTTTTATTAATTGCCTACACAACTAATTGATAATCAATTAGTTGTAATATTGTGCAGTCATAGACAATTCTGTAAAAATATTTATTTACTGATGTTACACAGAAACATTTTAATTGGCTCATTGGAGTTTGATTTTTGTAGCTATTGACTTGGTTTTTGTCACTTTTTTTATCCCCAACTCGACCTTCCTCAAAGGGGAAGGAGAAGAAAAGTAACCAAAAAAATCAAGTGCTCTGTAGAAATTCTAAAGTTTTGCAAGGCACGTCTGAAAATACACTTATATTGAATAAAACGCTGCCTGAAATTTCGGTAAAAAAGTTTCTTTGCGTGACGTGAGTTATTTATATTACCGATAGTTTAAGCTATTGTACAAAATGAGCCAGAGTTATGCGTTGGCTTTCGGCAGATACTTGCTATAAGCGAGTTATTAGGTTAAAGCAGTCACCTTTTAATGAGAACTAAATAGGCGCAATCATTTTACGCCCAAAATGCAGAGAATTGTAAAGAAGTGAAGATGTAAAGTGTTAGCTATTCTATGGCTTTTCCGTTGGCTGCATAGAAAGCACCCGAGTTAGAAAACGACTGATTGAGCAGCTGCAAGCCCGCCTCTACCTGCGCGTCGGTCAGGTTGTTGCCGCTGCCTACGGGAGTGCCGGGAGGCGCAACAATATGGACCGCAACGGGAATCGTGTACTGCGGCATCCGAAGCCGTGGATTTTGGTGTTCCTCTTGGGAGGCTTTGTAGATGACGTCGTTCATGAGGTTGAACTGTTTCTTGTAGTCATTGTCGCTGTTCATGAGTTGCTCATGGAGCGCGTTGCTGCCGCAGAAAGGCGTGTTGATAGGGAAAGTACCACCTCCACCTGCACCCCCGCCATTCGAGCCGTTGGTGTTGGTGCTGTCAGAATTTTGTGCCGCAGCACTTGCACAAGTCAAAAGAAATAAGTATATTTGTGCAAATTTTAAGATATGCACAACTTCGCACAACTTCGCACAGGGCTGAAGTGGAAGACGTTTTTTTGCAAAGACCATCCAAGGTCTTTAGTTTCTACTTTTTTCATAAATTACTGGGTTTTGTTTGAGTGAAATAATGGGTAAATATAATACATTTTATTTTATTTCTTAATATTTTAATTTAATTTTTATGAAAAAAAGTTTTTTTTTTATAAAAGTTGTCGTAGTTGCCTTAATTTCTCTTGCACATCAAAATTTTTTATTCAGTCAAACTTTTTATTTTACCAGTATTCGCTTTTTCAATAATTCTCCTAATACTTATTTTATAGAAAAAAGGGATCTTAATGACCCATTGTGTAACACAACAGTTTTAGTCCCAATAATATTTCAAAATGATATTGCCTTTCATCCAAATGGCACATTGTATAGCTGTGGTAGAGAAAATGCATCCGATATTTCGCGACATTTATTTACAATAGATACCGTGAGTGGTACAGCAACATTGGTAGGTAATTTTTCTGATAATCACATATCAAATGCTTTAGTTTGTAGAAAAGACGGGATTATCTTTGCTGCCTACGACTATCTGCTGTCTTATAATCCAACCACGAATATCTTTACCACTCATGGTTTATTACCTAAAAAATCAGGAGGAGACTTAACTTTTAGAAATGGAAAACTTTACTTGATTGCGGATGATAACAGTATTTTTGAGATTAATATCGAACAACCAGAATTAAGTAAGAGGGTAGTCAGTGCTAATTGGACAATTGGTGTTTTATACGGTGCAACGACCGTCCAAGTTTCTTGCGATAGCTTTGTTACCTACGCCTCCGGGGGCGAGGGAAAGATGTTTATTGTTGATTTTACAAACGGTGTTTTTATACCAACCTGTAATACTGGTGTTTGGTGCACTGGTGCGACCTCTCCGTCTGAATTTTATATACCGCCGCCCACCTTGCCTATTAGCCGCAGCGATACGCTGCAACTTTGCGAAGGACAAAATTATTCATTTCACAATCGGCTTCTTACGAAAGATACTTTTGTTTGCGATACCTTCAAAACCGCTTTCGGTTGCGACTCGCTGCGCTGCAAAAAACTCACTTTTATTCCTGCCAAAACCTCCCAACGCGACACCGCCGTTTGCTTTGGGCAGCAGATTTTGGTCAAAAATAAAATCTACACTACGGGCGGCAGCTACAAAGACACGTTCCAG
>JAYUHK010000244.1:0-4514 GCA_043767025.1 Saprospiraceae bacterium
CAAAGACAAATATACAAACATTTGTCTTTTCGCAATTATTTTTTCGTCTGTCAATACACGAACCGGCAAAAAACTCCAAACGCACCCTCTACGACTCCGCCACCCACCGACAGCAATCCGTGAAGTTTTTGGTGATGAGATGAGAGAAAAATAAGAACGCTGTCAAGGTTATTTTAATAACCTTGACGGCGTTCTTATTTTTAACAATAACTTTGTAAAATCATTCCCTCAAAAATTCCAACTCCTTCTCGGAGTCGTTGAAGCGAGCGATGACGGACGGGGCGGACGGAGTTTGGTCGTCGCGGCGGTGCCGAACCACATAATCCACGCCTTCGATAATATCCGAGCTGACTTCCCCAAAAAAACGCGGAAACGGCGTTCCATGTACGTTGGCGGAGGTCGAAGTCAGGGGTTTGCCGAGCAGTTGGATAAGGTCGCGACAGAATCCGTCGCGCGTCACGCGTATTGCCACAGTTCCGTTTTCGGCAACGGCGGCGGCGGGCAGGTTCGTCGCCTTGTCATACACGACGGTCAAAGGGCGGTCATGGACTCGGAGCAGCGCGTCCACTTTGGGCGGCACGTTGGCAGCGTACTCGTGGAGCATCTCCAAACTATCTACCAACAAAATCAGCGATTTGGAGCTTGGGCGACCTTTCAAGGCGAAGATTTTATCTATCGCAGTCGTATTGGTAGCATCGCAGCCGATGCCCCAAATAGTATCTGTTGGGTACAAAATCAGTCCTCCGTCCAACAAAATATCCCGAACCTGTACCAAATCGTCTTTGTATTTCAACATAAATTTTTTTAGATAAGTATTAGTTCTCAAAAACGTTAAAGTATTCTTAATTATTGCAGCAAATAGATTTTTAGGTGTACAAAATGTTTCATGAAACTACTTGTCAAACCAAACGGGTGCGCTGTCGTCCGCAACTCCATTGTAATTGAAAGTGATTTCTTCTTCGGCTTCTATGTCGCGGAGCGCGTAAATATCCAAAGTTTCGGCTTCAAAATTCATCTCATATTCGGCGTTGGGCGTATAAGAATGGTTGTAAAGCGAGCCGTAGCCGAGGGCGATGGCGCAGGATTTTTCGTCGTCCCCCCACAAAAAGTAGTAATCGTGCAGCTTGCTGCTGTGGATTTTGGGCAAGTCGTCTGGCGGCAACACTACGACAGGACAAATTTCTATCGGCTCGTCGGCGCAGATTTTTCGCTTCGCAAAAACGCCTCTGCCACCCAAATTACTCGGAGCAATGTAAATATGTAAATGTCGAAAAATCACGCTCGAGCAGTTTTTAAGTTGGTAATATACACGCCGATTAGGATTAAAAACATTCCTAAAAGATGAAAAACGGTAATTTGTTCGCCGTCCCACATTCCTAAAACTACCGCCGTAATCGGCATCAAATAGGCGACGGTAGAGGCAAATAAACCGTTGGTCTGCTGTATCAAACGAAAATAGAGCAAAGACGCTGCCACCGTGCCTACCATAGAAAGTAAAAGTATGTACGAGAACGCCGTGCTTGCACCTTCAGCTTGTTGCATTTTTTCTAAAAAATCCGTTGAAAACAAAATAAAAATAGCTGGCAATCCAATCAGCACAAAATTAATACTGGTCAATAAGCTCGACGGGACAGTTTTTAGGTAGGTGTGAGTGGTATTGACTCCGATGCCGTAAAGCGCGCAAGCCAGCACCACCAACAAGCCGTACCAGCTATTGCCGTCGGCACTGCCGCCGCCGTTTTTGCCCGAAAGTATCAGCACCGCAGCACCCGCCAACCCAATCACTACGCCGACTATCGTGCGCCCAAACATCGGAGCGCGAAAAATCACAATCCCCCAGATGAGGGTAAACAAAGGGGTGAGCGAATTGAGAACGCCCGTCACGGAGCTGTTCAGATGTCGCTGCGCCAACGGAAAAAGCAGCGCGGGAATACCGCTTCCACACAAACTGATGGTAATAAAATATTTAAGTTTCGACCAGTCAATATCGCGCAGTCGCCACAAAAAAAAGGGTAAAAAAGAAACTCCCGCAAGGCTGATGCGCAGCGTAGCGACCTGAATGGGCGAAAAAACGACCAAGCCGCGTTTCATAAAAAGATAAGAGCAGCCCCAGACGACACTCAACAAAATAAGGGTTAGCCAGTGGCGGAGCGAAGGATTGGTATCGGTGTTCAAAAGAATCGTAAGTTGAAAATAAGGGCAAAAGTAAGATTTTTGTTAGAGTTATTTTAACTTTTTTTTTGCGAAATTGTTGCGGCGCATAAAACAGAATACATTCGCAAAAGAAATTTGAAGTTCAAAAAAAACACATGCAGCTAACTTTTAAGTCGATTTTTTACCCAATATTTACAAATTCTTAACTACCTTTACCGTTGCAATGAATCACGAACCGACAATTACAAACATGGTAGAAGTAAAATTGTTTTCTGGCGTTTCTTCCAACTACGTCGCCACCGAAATCGCCGATTTTTATGGTCAAGCGTTAGGAAATTACAATTTATTTCGATTTAGTGACGGCGAAATGCAGCCCGTCATCAACGAATCTGTGCGTGGAGCTTACGTTTTTTTTATCCAAAGCACTTTCGGACCGTCCGATAATCTGATGGAACTTTTGTTGCTTATTGATGCCGCCAAGCGCGCTTCGGCTGGTTACATCACCGCCGTCATTCCGTACTACGGCTACGCCCGACAGGACAGAAAAGACAAGCCGCGAGTGCCGATTTCTGCCAAATTAATCGCCAATTTGCTGCAAGCTGCTGGCGCAGACCGCATTATGACGATGGATTTTCATGCAGACCAAATACAGGGTTTTTTCGATATTCCAGTGGATCACCTTCGGGGAGAAGCCATTTTTATTCCCTATCTCCAAGAGTGCGATATGAGCAATGTAGTCTTTGCGTCGCCCGACGTTGGCGGCGTAAAAAGAGCCAGAAGCTATGCCAAATATTTTGCACGAGAATTGGTTATTTGTGACAAATACCGCAAACGAGCCAACGAAGTGGAAAGTATGACCGTCATCGGAGATGTGGCGGGCGCGGACGTGATTTTGATTGATGACTTGATAGACACCGCCGGAACCCTCTGTCGCGCCGCCGACCTTTTGATAGAAAAAGGTGCAAAAAGCGTCCGCGCACTCATCACGCACCCTGTTTTATCAGGAAAAGCCTACGAAAATATCGAAAATTCGCGGCTCACAGAATTAATCGTATGCGACACAATTCCGCTTCGGCAACCTTCTACCAAAATAAAAGTGCTTTCTACCGCCAAACTTTTCGCCCGCGCTATCCGCAACGTCCACGAACATCGGAGCATATCGGCTCTATTTGTGGAGTAATCAATAAAAAAAGTATATCTTTGCAGCATGATTTCACTCGGTAAATACGCAACGTTGGAAGTAATCAAGGAACTGAACTTCGGTTTTTATTTAGATGCAGGTCCTTTGGGAGAGATTTTGCTGCCCATTCGCTACGCCCCGCAATCCCTCCGAATCGGCGACGACCTCCGAGTGTTCATCTATTGCGACTCCGACGACCGCCCCATTGCGACCACCGAAATCCCGCTCGCACAAGCCGACGAGTTCGCTTTTTTGAAAGTAAAATCTGTTTCCCAACACGGTGCTTTTTTGGAGTGGGGGCTGATGAAAGACCTTTTTGTGCCTTTTCGGGAGCAACATTTACCGATGGAAGTCGGCAAATCCTACGTCGTGAGAGTCTATGTAGATACCGAAACCGACCGCATTGCTGCTTCGTCGCGTTTGGATGGGTTCATCAAAAAAACTGCCGTAAATTTTAAAGATGGTGACGAGGTAGAAATCATCGTTGCTATCCGCACGCCGATGGGTTTTCGGGTCATCGTCAATAGTCAATATTGGGGAATTATCTACGAAAGTGATATTTTCCAACCCTTGCGTCCGGGCATGAAGCTGACCGCATACATTAAGCTGTTCCGACCAGACGGGAAGCTCGATATTTGTCTTCAAAAACAAGGTTATCGCCAGCGAATCCCCGACGCAGCTGATGTTTTGTTAGAAAAAATAAAAAAAACACAAGCGAAATGCCTTGCGCTAACCGATAAAAGTTCGCCCGAACTAATATACAAATCCGTACAAATGAGTAAAAAATCATTCAAACAAGCCGTCGGAAATTTGTACAAAAATAAGCTGATAGAACTGAAAGAAGACGGAATTTATTTGGTATAAAAAAATAAAAAATAACAGCTTTTTGTGATAAAATTGCTTGTGACAATAGTTGCATATTCTTACGGCACTAATTGTGGTTGTATAAGTTTTTATACTTAAATAGATGACATTTAATATTCGATATAATTCGTTGATTTTCAGCAGTTTATGATGACTCAAAATTAAAAACTAAAAACTTATAACTATTTAATATCTGATGTTACGCAGAAATATTTTAACTGGCTCATTTGAGCTTAATTTTTGTAGCTATTTACTTGGTCTTTGTCACTTTTTTTCTTGATAAAAAAAGTAACCAAAAAAATCAAGTGCTCTGTAT
>JAYUHK010000245.1:0-15621 GCA_043767025.1 Saprospiraceae bacterium
TTGGTTACTTTTTTTATCAAGAAAAAAAGTAACCAAAAAAATCAAGTAAATAGCTACAACGCTAAATTCAAAAGAGTCAATTTAAAATCCTTGCGTAAAATGAGTTAAGTAGTAAAATATTGGTTTTTAATAACAATGTGTCGAAGATACCGACACCTAAAAGGTGTCGATAACTTTTGGTGAAATAATTTATAAAATTAAAACTAAAAATTAAAAATACATTTTATCCAATATCCAACTGCTCAAAAAAAGCTTTTGCGGACAACTCTCTGACTTCGCCCGGCTGCAAATCCTCCAACTTTATTTCTTCAATAGACACTCGAATCAGTCTGATGCAGCGATGCCCGACGGCAGCTACCATTTTGCGGACTTGGTGGTATTTTCCTTCCGTCAGCGTCAAGGAAAGCCAAGTAAACACTACGTTGGGGTGCAATTTTTTTGACTCCGAAAATAAGTTTTCGGGCGTTTGAATGATTTTTGCCTCACAGTTTTTGGTGGTATAAAACACTGCTCCGCGCCCAAAAATAGAAAGTCCAGACCGCATTTTTTCTAAATTCTCGTCTTCTACTTTTCCACTTACTTGCACCCAATAAGTACGACTGTGTGGTTTTTTACTCGAAAATAACAGGCGCGTAACTCGCTTATCGGTGGTCAGCAAGAGCAAACCCTCCGAATGATGGTCGAGCCGTCCGACCGCGTGCGTGTCGGGCGGAAAATCGAACTCCAAACTGCCCAAAAGCCGTACTTTGTGAGAACTCACAAACTGCGACACCATATTGTAGGGCTTATTGAGGACAAAATAGCGATGGTCGAGCGTAGCGTTTTCTGTCATTTACATGGTGTCGGCGGAAGGTCCGTAGGTGCCGGGAAGCGGCACGTCGAGCAAACGAAGATAGACCGTTAGCTGCCCACGATGGTGATAAAGATGGTTCAGACACCAAGTCCGAGTCACGTCCGACTTGGGCAAAGTAAAATAAATTTGCTCACCGCTGCGCATCGTCCATTGGTTTTCAAACTCGGATTCTGGCGTATCGGCAAGCACTTGAAGCGACTTTACGAGCGAACTATCGTGCAATGCGAGCAAATCATCGGTCGAGTTGATGACAGTAGGAACGAAGTTGCCAGCTTGAAAATCAAGAACATCTTCCACCAAACACTGCTGCCACCAACCTGCAATCTCTGCGACGTGTGTAGCCAAACGCCTCAAAGTCATGGATTTTTCGTGCGGCTTGAAGTCGCCTTTTTCCATCGGAACGGCTGCCAAAAGGTTGCGTGTAGTGGCAGATTCTTGTTTTAGTTCTGCGATTAATCGGTTGTTTAAGCTCATTTTTTTTTGAAAAAATTTATTGAAAAAAAATTTATTTTGTTATTGCGTGACAAGTACTGGAACTGACTTGACCGTGTGTTTTTGGTCAAAAATATAGGTATCAATACTATTTTCACCCAAATTGGTGAGTAAAATGCCAATTTTAGAAACTTTGACCTCCAAACTCTGACCTCTGAACCGAACTTTGAAAGCCATAGAAGTCCACTGTTTGGGCAAATTGGGGCTGAAATACAGCATACCGTTTTTGACGCGCATGCCACCAAAACCGCGCACGACGGACATCCAAGTTCCCGCCATAGACGTAATATGGCAGCCGTCTTCGGTGTCGTTGTTGTAGTCGTCCAAGTCCAAACGGCTGGTGCGAAGATACATTTCGTAGGCTTTTTCAAAATTTTCAATTTTGCAGGCAACGATGACATGGACGCATGGCGAAAGTGAAGATTCATGGACGGTGCGCGGCTCATAAAAGTCAAAATTTTTGCGTATCGTTTCCAACGAAAAATTACTTTCAAACGTACAAATTCCCTGCAAAACATCGGCTTGCTTGATGAAGCAAGAGCGCAAAATCCTATCCCATGACCATTTTTGGTTGAGCGGACGGTCTTCCGCTCGAAGGTCAGTCACCGTAAGAATATCCTTGTCCAAATAATTGTCTTGCTGCAAGAAAATTCCCAATTCCCTGTCTTCGGGCAGGAATATTTGCTCGCAAATAGTTTTCCATTTTTCTAATTCTGTGACAGTGTTAAAATTAGTGAACTGGAAAATTTTTTCTAATCTTTCGGGGTCAGTTTGCCTCACATACTCGATACTTTCATCGGCATATTTCATACACCAACGAGCGATATAATTGGTGTACCAGTTGTTGTTGATGTTATTTTCGTACTCGTTGGGTCCCGTCACTCCGTGCATGACGTATTGTTTTCTTTGCGCCGACCAATGAACTCTTTGCGCCCAAAACCGCGCAATAGCAATCAGCACTTCCAAGCCAAACTCCGCCAGATAAGACTGGTCGCCCGTATAGTTGATGTAGTCAAAAATAGCGTGAGCTATCGCTCCATTGCGGTGGACTTCCTCGAAGGTAATTTCCCATTCGTTGTGACATTCTTCGCCGTTCATAGTCACCATTGGGTAGAGCGCAGCACCGTCCGTAAAGCCTAATTTTTGTGCATTTTCAATCGCCTTTTGAAGCTGTTTATATCTGTAAATCAACAAGTTACGAGCCACGCGCGGTTCGGCATTCACCAGATAAAAAGGAATACAATAGGCTTCAGTATCCCAATAAGTCGAGCCGCCATACTTCTCTCCCGTGAATCCTTTAGGTCCAATATTTAAGCGTTCATCTTCGCCAGTGTAGGTTTGATTGAGTTGAAAAATATTGAATCTGATGCCTTGTTGGGCAGCCACGTCGCCTTCGATTTGAATGTCGGAGGCTTGCCATTTGGAGTGCCAAGCGGCGGCTTGCTCGGTGAGCATTTTGTCAAATCCTTTCTCAAAAACAACTTTCAAAACCTTTTCGCAGCGTTTGGCTAACTTGTCTTTTGGATAATTTTCGGACGAAATATTGACACCAAATTTATAAATTACCGTCGCCTCGCCTTGCTTACATTTGAAGTCAGAAGAGCAAGAAATATACTTTTCGGTTTTGACTCTGGCGGACTCAAATTCTACATTTTTTTCGTTTTGAGTGACATAAAATTTCATACCCGTACAGACCTGAAATTCTGTTTTTTTGGTTTCTACCAAAACATATCCTGACCTGCGTTTTACTTTTTTATCAATTTCTGTCCAAAATTTTTCATCAAAATTAGCATCTTCGTTTTGAATATCGGCATCAACGTAGGCGGTGATGGTCAAAATTCCCGAAAAATCTACGGGTGTTATGCTGTACCGAATCGCAGCCGCTTCGTCATCAACTATACTACAAAAACGTTTAGAATTTACTTTCAGCGTCTTGCCTTTGGAAGTAACCGCCGTAAAAGAACGCTCCAAAAAACCGTCTTTCATATTCAGAACACGCTGAAAATCAAGGACTTGACAGGTCGCCAAGTCCAAAATCTCACCATCAACCTCTATATCAATCCCGCCCCAGTTGGGCGCGTTCAGGACTTTGGCAAAATACTCTGGATAACCGTTTTTCCACCAACCAACACGCGTTTTGTCGGGATAATAAACGCCAGCCACATAATTTCCGAGCAAAGTTTCGCCTGAATATTTTTCTTCAAAGTTCGCTCTGTGTCCCATTCGACCGTTGCCCAAGCTGAAAATACTTTCCGAAATTTTGTTAAATTCGTGATGAAATCCTCGCTCAATAACACACCATTCATCGTGTTCGATATAATTTTTCATCTATCTTAAAATTATTTTTTATTTTTATTTTTAGTGAAATCGTGACAAAAATATTATTTCGTCAAATGGCGGATAATTCCTTCGATTGTTTGGTGCTCGAAAGACGAAATTATCCAATGCGCATCGGGCAACACGTCCGCCTGCCCTACCCCGACGGCTCGAAAACCGCCTTCGATAGCCGCTGCTATACCTTTTTCGGCATCTTCAAAAACCACAATTTCTTTGGATTCGTAGCCCAACAACTCCGCTCCTTTCAGAAAAACTTCGGGATTGGGCTTACTCTTTGTCGTCATATTTCCATCTACAACCACATCAAATAAGTCGTACAATTCAATTTTTTTTAATATTTTAACAGCATTTTTGCTCGCCGAACCCAATCCTATTTTTATATTATCATTTTTTAAAGAATATAAAAATGAATGAACTCCGGGTAAAATTTCAGACGAATCTATGTGTTCGATGTATTCTAAATACCATTCATTTTTTTGGTCTGCCCAATGTAATTTTTCTTCTGCACTCAACGAAACGCCGCCCAAGGCAAGGATTAAGTCCAAAGATTCGGTGCGACTTACGCCTTTGAGCTTTTCATTTTCGGCTTCTGTGAGGTCAAAACCCAATCCGTTGCACAGCTTTTTCCACGCTTGGAAGTGATATTTTGCAGTATCAACAATGACTCCGTCCAAGTCAAAGATACAAGCACGCAGATTTTTTTTATCCATTTTTGTCTTAATATGCTGATTATCAATTAATTAGAACCGTTTGTCCCAAATATTTTTTTTCGGTCGGTAAAGATAAGTGTAAAATTAACACTAATTGTGCGTCGAGTAAAAAAATATTTTAACTTTGTGTTAGAAGAACGTATCTAAAATAAATTACCAATTTTTTCTGCTAAATTACAATCAATTACTGCGTTATTTTTTCGTTTCAACTCCCTGCGTTGCGCCTCTAAAATGCCTTGTTATTGATTCAATTTATTTAAAAAATTGGAGTACTTTATTTTTTCTTCATTCCTAAACTTAAAAAATGATCGAGAGAAGCGTAAAAAAATTTGTAGAAAGCCAAAAATTATTTTCTATTGACGACGACGTGCTGCTGCTGGCAGTGAGCGGCGGCGTAGATTCTATGGTTTTGGTCGATGTTGTGACAGCGTTGAAAGTTAGGTTTTCGATTGCACATTGCAATTTTCAACTGCGCGGTGAGGAGTCCGATGCCGACCAAAAGCTGGTGGCGGACACGGCGCAACGCTTGGGCGTACCATTTCACACTGTTAGTTTCGATACGGCTGCTTACAAAAAACAGCACAAACTTTCTACCCAGCAAGCGGCGAGAATTTTGCGCTACGAATGGTTGGAAAAAATCAGACAAGAGTTTGATTATCAGTACATTGCGACAGCTCACCACGCAGATGATTCGGTAGAAACATTCATTTATAATTTTAGTAAAGGCTGCGGCTTGAAAGGATTGCTCGGCATTGCTCCCAAAAATAATCGCATCATTCGTCCGTTTTCGGGGATAACAAAAAGACAAATTTTGGATTTTGCAGACCAAAACAAGATAGATTTTCGGGAAGATGCGTCTAATAGTTCAGACGATTACACACGAAATAAAATTCGGCATCACATCACGCCAGTTTTACAAACAATAAATCCACAATTTTCGGAAACCAGTGTGGATAACTTTCAGAGGTTGCGAGATGCGTATTTCCTGATGAACGAAGCTATCAAAAAATTGGAGCAAGAATTTGTGAAAAAAAATTCACAACAGACTGTTATTCAGTTAGATAGCTTGAAAAAAAATCCTGCGTCCGCTACCCTACTCTTTCACTTTTTAGAGCCTTTTGGTTTCAACAATCAACAAACTGAACAAATGTTGATAACTCCGACCAACGGTGCAGAATTTTATTCCGTCGCCCACAAAGCAATCGTGGATAGAGGAAATTTGTTGGTACAGTCCAATAATGCGCCGTCGGGAATGGTTTATGAAATTAAGGAGGACGATACGCTGTTTCGGTGTTCAGAATTTTATTTGGCAGCGATGATTTTTGAAAACAACGGTCTTGCTTTTGAGGAAGATCCTTTTTCAGCTTGTTTGGACTTGGACAAACTTCAATTTCCGTTGTTCGTAAGGCACTGGCAGTCAGGCGATTATTTTACTCCATTGGGCATGAAAGGCAAAAAGCAGAAGTTGCAAGATTTTTTTTCTAACCAAAAATTATCTAATTTTGAGAAAGAAAAAGTTTGGGTTTTGGAGTCTGGCGGAAAAATCGCTTGGATTATTGGGTATCGAATAGATGAGCGTTTTAAGATTACGGACGCTACTCAATCGGTCTGCAAAATAAAATTTGGCGATTTGACAAAATAAAAAAATTGCTCCAAAATGTCACATTTTGAAGCAATTTTTTTATTTTCAGTATTTCACGGAAGATTATTTCTTGACAAATTTGTTCGTAATCTCTTTATTTCCGTCTTGAAGTTTCACAAAATAAGTTCCCTGAGCAAGGTCAGAAACATCTATTTTCCAATAGTTTTTACCGATTTGGGTCGTAGTTTCGATATTTTTTAGCACTCTTCCCAACACGTCTTGCAGCTCCAGAGTAACACTTTGTGTACTTTCTGAATTAAATTCTACATTCAAATCCGCGTTGGCAGGCACTGGATAAATATCCAAAATACCAACTTTTTCATCTTTTCTTTCTACCGCAATAACTTTAGAAAAAATATAGCGACCGTCGTTGTCGTTGATTTTTAGGCGGTAATAACTTTTCGTCGGCGGCTTAATATCACCAAACATATACTGACGGGCAGAGGTAATTTTGCCGTCTGCTGCGAGTTTTCCTATCTCCGACCAGTCCGAAACGCCGTTGCTGCTGCGCAAAACAACAAACTCTTTCACGTTTTCTTCGTCGCGGGTTTGCCATTCCAATTCATTGATTCTACCATTTGCCTTGCCCGAAAAACTCAATAATTCGAGCGGAAGCGGCACATTAGTCGCCAACTGAATATTCTGAAATGTCACCTGACCGTTGACCAAAGTAGCACTTACACATTTAGTGATGTAACCAACTGCCGCGTAGCAAACTTGAAAAACGCCTGCAGTCGGCTGCCCCGTGTGATACACGCCGAGCGTGTCCGTCCCAGCACTCAAATTGGGTGTAGTCGTCGCAGAGTTCATATCGCCCCCTACAATGGTGACAGTCACATTTCCTAACTTGACTCCCGTAATTGAGTCTGTCACAATTCCCTCCAAAAAGCACGCTTTTTTGAACGTCGGTATCAAAACGTACATTTCGCCATTGGAAGTGCCGCTTTTGGTGATGTTGGAAACAATCTGCACCCCAGACGGCAAATATGGATAGACTCCCCAAGCTCCGTCGAAGCCATTGCCAGTCGCCAACGGGTAAGTGTCAAAAGCACCGACCTGCACGAGATTGAACGGACGTGTAATGTCCACAATGTTGATGCCGTCGCGATACCATGAACTGATAGCCCAACAGTCGCGGACGTGCGTATTATGCACGATAGAACCAGAGCCGGGCGTAAGCTGAAGTTTGTCCAAAAATCGGATATTGGACGGGTCAGAAACATCGTAGGCGGCGAGAAAAGAGTTGGTTCTTTCGTCGGTCGTCAGCAGCGTCTTCCGATTGAGCGTGCGCCAAGTGTTGTGCGTAAAGGCGTTGGGAGTGGTCTGGGTAGCCAATAGCACGGGCGCGGATTTATTGACAAAATTGATAATCGAAAAGCGACCCTGATAAATATCGCCCGAGTAAAGCGTGTCGTTTTCTACAAAGCCGTCGTGAATATAGTTGGCGTTGTATTGCCCTGCATAGTTGGGCGAAAACGGATTGGGCTGCAAATTCAACACCAACGCGCCGCTTGTCATACTGGCATTTCCGTTGGTCGTAGCTCCAAAGATATACGCGAAACCTTTGAGCGTGTCAATATGAAGGGCGTGAGATTTGCCCAACAAGCCCGCAATGGCACCATTGCCAGTATAAGACGTGTAGGAAATAGTGGGAATAGCAGGCGGCGCGGGCGGCGCTGCAAGTGGCGTAAGGTCGTATATTTTTATGCCGCCGCCGCCTTCGCTGTTCATGTAGGCGAAGTTACGATATACTTTTATTTCTCTCCAAAGGCTGCTGATGCCGTCCACGATTTGGTAGGGCGGTCCGGGCGCGTAAGGGTTGGTGACATCTACGATAATCAATCCGAGCGAGCCACCCACGAGCGCGTACTCCCGTCCATTGACAGCATAGCCGCAAATATTAGCGGCAGTTTGTCCCGGAAACTCTACCGTCGAGGCAAGTGTGAGATTGTAATTGGTGTAGTTTTGCGCCGAGGCGACGAAGGAGGTTAGAAGGAGCAGATAAGTGATGATTTTTTTCATAAAAACGATGTTGTTGAATAAATATAATGTGTGATGAGTTTAGAAAAAAGTGTATTTCCGTAAGAAATGCGTCAGTGTAATCATGGTATTCCCAATCTTTGAAACGACAAACAGTATTATTAGTTTATAAATCAGTTCGCAGTTTGCTACACAGCAACTCTTTCCCCCTAATAATCCTTTGCAAATGTACGGTAACAAGGTCGTAAAAAAAAATATTTTTTTGAAATTAGGTTTTATTTAACAAATGAATGTTTATTTGATAGATTTTAGTGACTTTTAGGGTCTTTGGAAGGCAAAAATGGCGAATATTGATTTTTTACTATGTCACTAACTATGCGTAAAATAAGATAAAAGTAGGCGTAAAATATTTTCTAACAATAAAAACACCAATAAATTTTTTTTCTCAAAGTAAAATTATACATTTGTGGGACATTTATTTTTTTAATCCACTACTAACTAAACGTAATTATGAGCAAATTCGATGATTGCATGGAACAGTTCAAAAACTGTATGACCAACACCATCAAAGTTTCTTTCGATGAAGAACTATTAACAAAAGTCGCCAAAGGATTGGGACCGTCCATTTACAATGCCGACGCTTCTTTGGTATCTGGCTCCGACCAGTCCGAACTCGACCGCGTAAAAACTAATTTTTTAATCAAAAAATTAGGTCTTGACGATTCGCCCGCCTTGGACGAAGCCATCAAAGAAGTCATCACGCAGTTCGGTTCTTCCAACCGCAGCAAATATCGCGCAGTGTTTTACTATCTATTGGCAGTAAAATTCGACAAACAATCCGTGTACGCATAGTCGCGGAAAAACAAAAAATTACCAAATAAGCTCAACGGAACTTCCGTTGGGCTTTTTGATTTTACAAATCTTTTTCGGAAAAAAACTTCTTTTCTGCTCCCAATCGTCCCTTTTTTAGATAAAAAATACTACTTTTGCCTTGAAATTATTTTTTATAAAAATCAATAAACATCGGCAGAAATGGCATTCGATATTGAAATAATTCGGGAATACTACGCCTCCCTTCCCTCCAAAATTGCGGCTGCAAAAGCAAAAATCAATCGCCCGCTCACGCTTTCTGAAAAAATATTGCTCTCACATCTTCACCGCGATTCGCCTTTGGCGGACTATCAACGTGGAAAAGACTACGTTTTTTTCGCCCCCGACCGCGTAGCCATGCAAGACGCAACCGCACAGATGGCACTCCTTCAGTTTGATATGTGCGGACGAAAGCGAGTCGCCGTACCCAGCACCGTCCATTGCGACCACCTGATTCAGGCAAGGGAAGACGCTGGCACAGACCTCTCGCGCGCCAAGCACGAAAGCTCCGAAGTTTTTGATTTCTTACAAACTATCTCCAATAAATATGGCATCGGATTCTGGAAACCCGGCGCAGGCATTATCCACCAAATCGTGTTAGAAAATTACGCTTTCCCGGGAGGCATGATGGTCGGCACAGACTCGCACACCGTCAATGCGGGCGGTCTCGGCATGGTCGCCATCGGAGTCGGCGGCGCAGACGCGGTAGATGTGATGGTCGGCATGGCGTGGGAACTCAAAATGCCTAAACTTATCGGCGTAAAGCTGACTGGCAAACTCAACGGCTGGGCTTCTGCCAAAGATGTAATCTTAAAAGTAGCCGGTATCCTGACCGTCAAAGGCGGCACGGGCGCGATAGTAGAATATTTTGGCGAAGGCGCGACGTCGCTTTCTTGCACCGGAAAAGGTACAATTTGCAATATGGGTGCCGAAATAGGTGCCACAACCTCCACTTTTGGCTACGACGAAAGCATGAGCCGCTACCTGAAAGCAACAGGGCGAACAGACGTAGCCGAACTCGCTGACCAAGTCGCAGCACACCTGACCGCCGACGCAGAATGTTACGAACACCCCGAAAAATACTTCGACCAAGTCATAGAAATAAATCTCTCCGAGTTGGAGCCACACCTCAACGGACCATTTACGCCCGACTTGGCGACACCTATTTCAAAAATGAAAGAAATGGCAGCCGCCAACGGCTGGCCCACCAAAATAGAAGTCGGATTGATTGGCTCTTGCACCAACTCGTCTTATGAAGATATTGCGCGAGCGGTAAGTTTGGCAAGACAAGTGACGGCGAAAAACCTAAAAACAAAGTCAGAATTTACCATTACTCCCGGCAGCGAGCAAATTAGATACACGATTGAGCGCGACGGATTTTTGGAGGCTTTTGATGCCATCGGCGCAACCGTTTTCGCCAACGCCTGCGGTCCTTGCATCGGAATGTGGGACAGAATGGGTGCGGAAAAGAAAGAAAAAAATACGATTGTTCACTCTTTCAACCGCAATTTTGCGAAGCGAGCCGACGGGAATCCGAATACTTTCGCCTTCGTAGGCTCGCCCGAGTTGGTGACGGCTATGGCAATCGCGGGCGATTTGAGCTTCAATCCTCTGACAGATACGCTGACGAATGAAAACGGCGAGCAAGTAAAACTCGACCCTCCGAGCGGCGACGAGCTGCCAAGTCGCGGGTTCGCTGTAGAAGATGCGGGCTTTGTTGCGCCTTTGGCGGACGGAAGTCACATTCAGGTAAGAGTGGCGAGCGACTCCAAGCGTCTTCAACTGCTCCAACCATTCGTGACGATTGCGCCCGACGAAGTGAAAAATATGCGAATTTTGATAAAAGCGAAAGGAAAATGCACGACCGACCATATCTCAATGGCTGGACCGTGGCTCGAATATCGCGGACACCTCGAAAATATCTCCAACAACTGCCTCATCGGAGCTATCAACGCCTTCAATGACCAAGCAAACCAAGTATGGAACTCGACTACGGGTTCTTTTCACGCGGTGCCAGAGTCCGCCAAAGTCTATCAATCGGCGGGCGTTGGGACGATAGTTTTTGGGGAAGAAAATTATGGCGAAGGCAGCAGCCGCGAACACGCAGCGATGGAGCCGCGATTTTTGGGGGTGAAGGCGGTGGTTGTAAAGTCCTTTGCGCGCATCCACGAAACGAACCTAAAAAAGCAGGGAATGTTGGGCTTGACCTTCTCCAATCCAGCCGATTACGACAAAATCCGTCAAGACGATGTGGTGAGTATTCTCGGTTTTGATACCTTTGCGCCCGACAAAAACCTGACTATCCAACTGCTGCACGCCGACGGCAATTCGGAATATTTTGAGGTAAGACATACTTACAATCAGCAACAAATCGAATGGGTGCGCGCAGGGTCGGCACTCAATAAAATTCGGAAAGATATGGGAATTTCGCAATAAAACAGAACTTAATTCTGAAAGTGATGGAAAGATACTGAACCGAAGCTACCGACACCTTAAAGGTGTCGGTAGCTTGTGGTTGAAATTATTACAGTTTTTTTATCTCCACCATATCCAATAATTCGTCGCGGTAATTTTTGCCTACCGAAAGCTGTTTGACGACACCTTTTTCCATGATTTCGACCATATTTCCGTCTAAAGCGTGGATTTTATCCACCGAAACGATGTAAGAACGGTGAATCCTTTTGAACTGGTGTTGTGGCAGTTTTTCCTCCAAACTTTTCATCGTCTGCAAAGTAATCACGCGTCCAGTTTCCATCCGAATAATTACATAGTCTTTCAAGCCTTCTACGTACAAAATTTCTGAATATTTAACTTTCACCAATTTTTTGTCGGATTTTACGAAGAAAAAATCGTCTTGTTGCTCTCCGACCGTTGAAGTTTCTTTCTGCTGATGCTGCAAACTAATCAATTCGGTAGCCTTATTGACCGCTTTCATAAAACGCTCGAAAGACACTGGTTTGAGCAAATAATCCAACGCATTGAGTTCAAAACCCTCGACCGCAAAGTTCGGATAAGCGGTTGTAAAAACGGTAAGCGGGGGATTTTTGAGCGTTTTCAAAAAATCCGTTCCAGTGATTTGCGGCATTTGAATATCCAAAAACATCAAATCAATATGGTTATTTTGCAAAATTTCGTTTGCTTCAAGCGCGTTGTTGCAGCGTTTTACCAAATTTAATTCGGAAAGTCGCTCAATGTAAGTTTCCAGAACGTCCAGCGCAAGCGGTTCGTCATCGACAATAAGTACGTTTATTTTCTGATTCATTTTTTAAGTTGGTTGGTTCAAAAATTATTTTTTCTTTATTCTTAAGACTCTAAATTCAAAGTAAGACAAATTTTGTAAGTGTCTGGCGAATCCTCGATTTTTAGCTCGTGAAGTTTTGGGTAAAGCAACGCCAGACGCTGCTTTACATTGACCAAACCGATACCGCCACTGATTTTGTGCGTTGTGACAGGCATTTTGTTGGCTTTATTGTTTTCGATAAAAAATGTCACACTATTAGGAAATATTTTTAATTTTATATGCACAAACCCGTGTGACAAATGATGGTTCAGACCATGCTTAAAACTGTTTTCGAGGAACGGAATGAACAGCAAAGGAGCGATTTTTTGTTCGCCAACGATGCCGTCGGTTTCAAAAGAAATGTGCATATTCTCGCTCTGCCGCAGTTTTTCTAAATCTAAATAATTTTTTAGGTACGAAATTTCTTTGTGCAGAAAAACTTGTTTTTCATTACATTCATACAGCATATAACGCATCATTTCGGCAAGTTTTAGGACAATATCGGGAGCAATATCCGATTTTTTCAATGTCAGCGCGTAGAGATTATTTAAAGTATTAAATAAAAAATGTGGATTGATTTGTGACCTCAAAAAACGAAGCTCCGACTGCATACTTTGGTTTTGTAGCTCTTTTTGCTCTCGCTCCAAACGCGCCCAATCCGAAATAATTTTATAGACTGTCGAAACACAAGCTACTGTAAGATTGACCAAAAAATACCAGTGACGATTGAGTACAATAACAGATTGAGTATCAGGATAATAAGTAAATAAAAAGTAAAAAATAACGACTCTCAAAGGCGTTACTACAGCCACCGAAAGCAGAAGCAAAAGCGTATAAAAAGCGTAGTTTTTTGCATTCAGATAGCGAGGGATAAGGTAGTACAGATTGAAGTAAACAACCAGCAAATAAAAAAATAAATTTACGGTTTCTGTGACAAAAGCAAACCAAAAGCCATGTTGCAAGCCGTCAAACAGCAAAAGCAGCAAAAAAGCCGCCAACCAAAACGTGATGTGGTGCGCTTCCGCCTTACTCAACCAGTTTTTGAAGGACTGTTTAAAACTAATTAGCTCTTTTTTTTCCATACCTCTGTTGAAATGAATTGCAAATAAGCCATTTTTTCAGGGAACAGCTAATTTTTTCGATAAAAAAGGTAAAAAAACGGATTAACTTTGTCCCAATCGGACAAATAATTTTTACAACAAACAAGATACAACGATTTTATGAAGCATATTCTGGGGTTTTTCATATTGATTTTCAGCTTTTTACAGTGCCAAACTTCTCAAAAAATCGCAGCCATCGTTCCCCTGAATGAGCGGCAACAGATTATTTTTTTGGACAGCGCAACCGCAGCCGCCGCAATTATTTTGGACACGACAGACCATTTATTTGAAAAAATCCAGCCGCTTGATATGTCCATTCAACTAAAAAAGCCGCTAAAAATGCCTGTCAATCGAAATAGTATTTTGTCACAATATCAACTTTTTTTAAAAAAAGATGTCGTTTCATTTACAAAAACTGAACAGCAATATGTCCAAAAAGCCTTTCTGGAAGCCTCTAATTTGGTGTCCCAAATTTCGACTCAAATACTCCCAAAAGAGATAAAACTTATCAAAACAAAAGCGAACCATTACGGAAAATCGGTCTATTACACGCGTGAAAACTGTATTATAATCCCCAAGAACGTTTTAGAAACGCAAGACTACGACGAATTTATGAGTACCATGATGCACGAAATTTTTCATATTTACAGCCGCTTTAATCCCGAAAAGCGAAAAAAATTGTACGCGTTGATTGGTTTTAAGAATCTCCCACAGAAAGATTTGACGATAGAAGATTCCCTTCGGCAGAGAATTTTACTCAATCCCGACGGCGTTGATTTTGCACAATTCATTGATATTCAAGCCTGTAAGAGTTGTAAAAAAATATCTGCTGTCCCGATTATCTTTGCCAATCAGTTCGACTACACGACTGAAAAACCAGATTTCTTTAATTATCTTACCTTCAATATTTTTCAAATCGAAAAGCAAGGCAAACACGCATATCAAGTTTATTCCAAACGCAACGGCGACCCGCTGCTCAACGTCGCACAAATGCCATCTTTCAATGAACAAATTGGGGACAACACTGGCTATATTATTCACCCCGACGAAATTTTAGCCGATAATTTTATGCTGCTCTGCCTAAAAAATAAAACGCCAGACCGCATTAATAAGCTGTCACAAAATGGCAAAGAATTATTAGAAAAAATTAGACTTATTATTCAATCGTAAATTATGATAAAAACACTTCACATTCAGAATTTTCGCAGCCTTCGCAACGTGCGATTAGAGGAACTCCAACCTGTGAATTTATTCATCGGAGCTAATAATTCAGGCAAAAGTAACGTGCTGAAAGCCATTGAGTTTGCTTCCTATCTTGCTTGCTTAGCGAGAGCAGAAGTCTGCAGGATGCTTCAAATGCTTTCTCAAAAGTATAGAAATGCCGATATTGAAGATAAGGACACGGACTATAAAGAATTTCTTGAATATTTTTCTGAGTTCTTTTTTGACCCTTCGCTGCCTCTGATTGCAGAGTTTAGCTTTGTTCCTAATGATTCATTTAATTTTAATATTCCGTGTGATGAAAATATAATATCTCTAAAACCTATTTTTCAACAAAATATCATAGGTGGAAATGCCAAAATTTTCAATCATCTTATATTCCCAATTTATTCCGTAGATATCAACCAAATCCGTAAACCCGCTCTGATATTTGGCGATGATGTTTCTGTTGATAATACTGCTTCCAACCTAATTCTATGCCTTTCCAATATTCGAAACGAGTTTGTAGATATTTATGAGCAAATCGAGCGCGATGTCAGGAATTGTGTCCCCGAATTTAAGTCGTTTTTGTTCAAGTCTGTAAAACCGCGCAACAGTCAGGACAAAAATTTATATCTAAAAATTGGGTATTTAGATATATATGAAAAAAAATATTGGTCTGATTCTATTTCGGACGGAATTTTGTACTTTATTGCGCTGATTTGTATTATTAATCAACCAAAGCCACCAAAAATTCTGATGCTGGAAGAAATTGAAAAAGGAATCCATCCACGCCGCATCAAGGAAACTTTAGACTATATTTTTTCATTGGCAGAAAACAAAGAAATACAAATTTTTATGACTTCTCACAGCCGGGACGTAGTAGATAATTTTAAAGATTATCCCGAATCCGTCTTTATATTTGATAAAGAAAACGGAGAAACAAAAATAAAAAATTTGCAAACCTATATCAACGAAACGAATGAAAAACGTAAAAAAAGCGGTCGAAATTTGTTGCATTTAGATGGTTCGCTGGGCGACCACTGGTCGAGCGGAGTTATAGGAGGTATTCCAAATGAGTAAAAAGCAAATAAAATATGGCATAGTTGCCGAAGACAATGCCAATAGTTTGTTTATGCAGTGCCTTATCCCGCAAA
>JAYUHK010000246.1:0-4114 GCA_043767025.1 Saprospiraceae bacterium
GAATTTATACAGAGCACTTGATTTTTTTGGTTACTTTTTTTATCAAGAAAAAAAGTGACAAAAACCAAGTAAATAGCTACAAAAATTAAGCTCAAATGAGTCAATTTAAAATCCTTGCGTAACATCAGCTATAATCTATAAATTAAGTTCTTGCACTTAAATAGATTATATTTTAAATTTGACATAAAACATTGATTATCAACAGTTTGTACGACTAAAAACTAAAAATTAATCACTAAAAACTATTTACGCATTATTATTTTTCTTCATACGTTTCATATTTTTCCCTCGTCAGCGAAGCTGAAATAACCCTTTTCGGAAATAATCAAATGGTCGAGCAAGGTGACATCGAGCAATTTTGCAGCGTTTCGCAGCCGATTCGTAACGTCAATATCTGCTGCGCTGGGCTGCAAACTTCCCGACGGGTGATTGTGTGCCAACACGATGCCCGAAGCCAACTCTTCGACCGCTTTTTTCAAAATAATTTTTATGTCCACCACCGTCCCTGCCACGCCGCCCGAGCTGACTTGCTCTCTGCGAATAATTTTATTGGCTCTATTGGTCAATAAAATCCAACATTCTTCGTGCGGATTGTCCACCAATTTGGAGGCAATGGCGTCGTAAGCACTGCGGCTGTCGCTGATAGTCGGGCGTTCTTTGATGTCCGTGAGTTGCCTTCGTCGCCCCAGTTCGAGTGCGGCGACTATGCTGATGGCTTTCGCTTCGCCCACGCCTTTGAATTTCATCAAGTCCTTCAAGTTTTTCTTTCCCAACTCGTTCAGGTCGTTGCCAGTGTCTGCCAGAATGCGCTGCGCCAACCCAACCGCAGTTTCGTTGCGTGAGCCAGAGCCAATCAAAATTGCCAACAGTTCTGCATCTGAAAGACTGTTGCAACCTTTTTCGAGCATTTTTTCGCGCGGACGGTCTTCTTCCGCCCACGATTTGATAGAAAATGTAGCCATAGATTTTTTTTGAAAAAAAATTACGACTATATTTTTCCCAACGCTTGCGCCAAGTCCGCAATCAAATCATCTACGTCTTCGATGCCGACACTGAGGCGCACTAACGAATCCGTAAGCCCTACTTTCAGCCGCTCTTCGCGCGGAATAGAGGCGTGCGTCATGGTGGCGGGGTGTCCGATGAGCGACTCTACGCCGCCGAGCGACTCCGCCAAAGTGAACAAATGCGTACCACTCAATACTTTTTTGGCATTTTCAAACGTGTCTTCTTTGAGGTCAAAGGAAACCATGGCACCAAAATCACGCATCTGTTCTTTTGCGATTTTGTGGTTGGGGTGAGTCTTGAATCCCGGATAATAAACGTGCGCAACTTTGCTCTGTTTGGTCAAAAATTTTGCGATTTTGGCAGCGTTTTGGCAGGCTCTTTCTACCCGAATGTGCAGCGTTTTTATTCCCCTCAACACCAAAAAACAATCCTGCGGACCCGGCACTGCTCCCGAGGCATTTTGCAAAAAATGCAGCTCGTCGGCAAGTTCCTGCGAATTGACGACCACGCAGCCATGCACTACGTCCGAGTGTCCGCCGATGTATTTTGTGGCAGAATGAAGCACCATATCAGCACCCAAATCAAGAGGATTTTGGAGATAAGGCGATGCAAAAGTGTTGTCCACACAGGTCAAGATGCCGTGTTTTTTAGCGATTTTACATATTTTTTTAATGTCCACGATGTTGAGCATGGGATTGGTGGGCGTTTCTATCCAGATGAGTTTGGTTTTTTCGTTGATGAATTGCTCCAACGCTTTCGGATTTTCCATACTCACGAAGTGAGATTTGATACCAAAACGGCTGTAAATGCGCACCATTTGGCGGTATGAGCCGCCGTAAAGGTCGTTGGTAGAGATAATTTCGTCGCCCGGATTGAGTAATTTCATCACCGCGTCCATCGCCGCCAAGCCCGAAGCAAAACAAATCGCATCAATGCCATTTTCGAGAGCTGCCAAGTTTTTTTCCAACACACTTCGCGTAGGATTTTGCGTCCGCGCATATTCAAAACCTTTGTGGTCGCCGGGACTGGCTTGTGCGTAGGTAGAAGTTTGATAAATTGGAGTCATCACGGCTCCCGTAGAAGGGTCTGGCTCGATGCCTGCGTGAATTACTTTCGTTGCAAATTTCATATAAAAGTAGTTTTAGCTGCAAGCAAAATCACTTACAGACAAGATAATATTAAATATTTATGAACAATGATGAACGATAAAGCCCACAATGCGATGCGAAAATAACGTTTTTATTAATTTTTTTGCAACAAAAGAAAAAAATGCTTTTTTTTGTTACCTTTATAAGGTTCGATAGTCAGAATGATAAGTTTTTTGTGACAGCAAAAAAATCAAAGAAATTTAAAATAAAATATTTCAAGAAATTATATTTCTAAAAAGATATTCTGAATACTACCATATTCAAAAAATAATCTATAGTTTTTTTCAAAATTAATTTATTAACCAACTAAAATTGTATTACTTATGTCAATCAACCTATTAGATTTAGCAAAAAACTACATCACGCCCGACATTCTTCAAGGCGCAAGTAAGTTTCTCGGCGAAAGCCCGGCAGGTACTACCTCCGCTATCGGAGCTATTTTGCCTTCCCTCCTCGGCGGACTGTCGAGCAAAGCTGCCACTACCGACGGAGCGAGCAGCATCATGAATATGCTCACGCAAGGCGGTCACGACGGCAGTGCATTGAGCAGCGTCGCAGGCTTATTCAGTGGTAACTCCAACAACCACGCAGAATCTCTGAACGCTGGAAGCGGTATCATCAAGAGTCTTCTTGGCGACAAAGCGGGCAGCATCATAGACACGATTAGTAATTTCAGCGGCATCAAACAAAGTTCTACTTCTTCTCTTATGAGTATGGCGGCACCTGTCTTGATGGGCTTGGTGGGCAAGCAAGTGAGCAGCAATGGTCTGGGCGTATCTGGTTTGGCAAGCCTTTTGGGCGGTCAAAGTGAACACATCAAATCGGCTATGCCTGCAAGTTTGGTGAGTAGTTTGGGCGGCGCACTTGGTCTGGGCGGCTTGCTCGGAGGCGCGACAGGCGCAGTAGGCGGCGCAGCCAACGCCATGAAAGGCATGGCTTCTAACACGCTATCCTCCGTAGGTGGCGCGGCAGGTCGAGCAGCAGGCAGCATACCTACTGGCAGCACTGGCGGCGGCGGATTCGGAAAATTCCTTCCTTGGTTGCTCGGAGCAGCATTGGTGGGCGCGTTGCTCTACTTTATGAAAGGCTGCGAAGGCGGCGGAGCAATGAGCAAACTCACGGACGCAAGCAGCGCAATGGCAGACAAAGCGAAAGATGCAGCAGGCGCAGCAGCCAACGCAGCAGGCGATGCGGCAGCAAAAGCAAAGGCAGCAGCCGACTCTCTGGCAGCAAAAACAGCAGCAGCCGGAAACGCAGTAGCAGACGCAGCAGGCAAAATATTCAAACTTTCTTTGCCGGGCGGCGCGACATTGGACGTACCAAAAGGCTCTTTGGAAGACCAATTTGTAACTTATCTTGGCGACCCAAAAAGCGAAATTACGAAAGACAAATGGTTCGATTTTGACCGCTTGTTGTTTGAAACTGGAAAATCAACCTTGAAGCCAGAGTCGCAAGAGCAAGTAAAAAATGCAGCAGCTATTCTAAAAGCATTTCCGAAGGTGGAAATAAAAATCGGCGGCTATACCGACAACAAAGGCAACGCATCGAGCAACTTGAAGCTTTCTCAAAGCCGTGCCGAAAGCGTATTGGCGGAGTTGGAAAAGTTGGGTGTAGAGGGCAAGCGCATGAAAGCCGAAGGTTACGGCGACGCTCACCCCGTAGCGTCTAACGATACCGAAGAAGGCAGAGCAAAAAATCGCCGCATCGGAATCAGAGCGACTGCTAAATAAAAAATATTTAGAGTCAGAAAATATATCTTGTAAAAGTGACTTTATCCAACTTGTTGGGTAAAGTCGCTTTTTTTTTTGATAACTGATGTTACGCAAGGATTTTAAATTGGCTCATTTGAGCTTAGCTCTGTGGCTATTGACTTCGCTTTTGTCACTTTTTTTCTTGATAAAAAAAGTAACCAAAAAAATCAAGTGCTCTGTATAAATTCTAAAGTTTTTGCTTAAAAATCC